>NZ_JBEFAK010000035.1:0-114614 GCF_040137845.1 Nonomuraea sp. B19D2
TCTCCAGGTCACACCACGCCGCCGCGCTGCCGCTGATCGAGGAGATGGACAACCGCGTCGAGCTGGCCCGCTGCCATGCCCAGCTCGGCCGGGTGGCCGCCGGGCTGGGCGACTACGCCGCGGCCAGGAGCCACATCTCCGCCGGCCTGGACCTGAGCAGGCGGATGGGCCAGCGCAGAGGCGTCATGCGCGCGCTCGTGGCGCTGTCCGCCCTGGCGCGGGCCCAGGACGACCTGGAGGGCGCGGTGCTGGCCGGCTCGGCGGCCACCGCGCTGCGCGAGTCCATCGGGCAGTTCGGCACGCCAGGCCGCGTCCAGGAGCTGCTGGTGCTCGCCCGCTCGAAGCTCGGCGCGGGGCGGGTGGCGCTGCTCTGGGCCAAGGGCGCGGAGCGGCCACCCGAGGAGGTGGCCAGGTGGGTGCTCGAGGGCCAGGCCGCGTACATCCTTTCGCAGCCGGGCACACCTGCTCAGGAGTCGGCGCCGTACGGCCGGCTGACCGCGCGGGAGCAGGAGGTCGCCGCCCTGCTCGCCGGCGGCCTGAGCAACCGCGGCATCGCCCAGGAGCTGGTGATCAGCCCGGCCACCGTGGCCCGGCACATCGCCAACATCATGGAGAAGCTGGACTTCGACTCGCGGGCGCAGATCGCGGTGTGGGCGGCCGAGCACGGGGTGGACGCGGGGCGAACATAAGCTCCTATCCATGCCCTTCGCGCCCAACTTCCCCGTCATGCTCAGGACCGACGACGGGGTACGCATCGACGCCGCGCACACTCCCCCCAGGCGCACGCGAGGGAGCGCCGTCGCCTGGACTGAGGAACGCAGGGAGCGTAGCGACCGGAGTGACGAGGGAAGGCGACGGCACGGAAGCGACCGAGCCCGCCTCTGCGGAGCGGAGGCCATGAACACGGGGTTGGTGCTGGCACATGGGTTCACCGGGTCGTGGCGGGAGCGCAGCGCGCGGCGCATCGTGCACGTGCTGAGCGAATACGGCGGTGTGGTCGCCTTCGACTTCCGCGGCCACGGGCGCTCCGGGGGCGAGACCACGGTCGGCGACCTGGAGATCCTCGACGTGGAGGCCGCCGTCAGGCACGCCCGCGTGGTCGGCTACTCCAAGATCGCGCTCGTGGGCTTCTCCATGGGCGCGGCGGTGGCCGTGCGGCACGCGGCGCTGCGCGGGGGCGTGGACGCGGTGGTGTCGGTGAGCGGCCCGGCCCGCTGGTACTACCGCGGCACCAGGCCGATGCGGCAGGTCCACTGGGCCATCGAGCGGCCGCTGGGCCGTTGGGCGGCCAGGATGGCCAAGCGCACGAGGATCGCCCGCGGCCAGTGGGACCCGATCCCGATGCCGCCGCACGAGGCCGCCGCGCTCATCTCGCCGACGCCGCTGCTGATCGTGCACGGCGACGCCGACACGTTCTTCCCGCTCGACCACCCGCACCAGCTCTACGCGGGCGCGCGCGAGCCCAAGGAGCTCTGGATCGAGCCCGGGTACGGGCACGCGGAGTCCGCCGCGACCCCCGATCTCATTCGCAGAATCGGCAAATGGATCGCATCGAACCTTTCGTGAGTTAAACGCGTCTATCTAGGACGGAAAGAAAGAAACCGCCGGGAGAAAGTCTCTGGGGAAGGAAACCGCCGTCGCGGTGGACGTGAGACATACTTCCGGCAGCGGGATCTGTACCTAGCGTTGCGGGGGCGCGCTGGGTGCACGTTCCGCAGCAGAAGGGCCTCGTGGCGTCGTGCCACGAGGCCCTTCGGATGAGCTCAGCCGAGCCGCGCGATCGACTTGTACTCCAGGTAGCCGTTCAGGCCCTCGGGGCCCAGCTCGCGGCCGATGCCGCTGGCCTTGTAGCCGCCGAAGGGCGCGTTGGTCTCCAGCATGAAGCAGTTGACGCCGTACGTGCCGGTGCGGACCTGGCGGGCCACGTCCATGCCGCGTTCGGTGTCGGCCGTCCAGACCGTGCCGGCCAGGCCGTAGTCGCTGTCGTTGGCGATGCGTACGGCGTCCGCCTCGTCCTCGTACGGGATCACGGCCAGGACCGGGCCGAAGATCTCCTCGCGAGCGATGCGCATGTCGTTGGTGACGCCGGCGAAGACGGTGGGGGAGACGTACCAGCCGCGGTCGTGCGGGCGGTCGAGGCCGCCGACGACGACCTTGGCGCCCTCGTCCATGCCGATCTTGATGTAGCCCTCGACCCGGTCCTGCTGCCGCTTGGCCACCAGCGGGCCGATGCCGGTCGACGGGTCGGCGGGGTCGCCGACGGGCTGGGAGTTGACCATGCCGGCGATGGCCTCGACGACCTCGTCGTAGCGGTTGCGCGAGGCCAGGATGCGGGTCTGGGCCACGCACGCCTGGCCGTTGTTCATGAGGGAGGCCATGGACAGGAAGCCCATGCTGGCGGCCAGGTCGGCGTCGTCCAGGATGATCGCGGCGGACTTGCCGCCCAGTTCCAGGCTGACCCGCTTGAGCTGCTCGCCGCAGATGGCCGCGATGCGCCGGCCGGCGGCCGTCGAGCCGGTGAAGGCCACCTTGTCCACGCCGGGGTGGGAGATGAGGCGCTCGCCGACCTCGCGGCCCGCGGCCACGATGTTGAGCACGCCCGCCGGGAGGCCCGCCTCGAGCGCCCACTCGGCCAGCAGGTACGCGTCCAGCGGCGTCTCGGGCGCCGGCTTGAGCACGATGGTGCAGCCGGCCAGCAGCGCGGGTGCGACCTTGGTCATCGTGACGAACTGGGGCACGTTCCACGGCACCACGGCCGCCACCACGCCCACGGGCTCCCTGCGCACGGTGGTCGGGCCGAACAGCCCCGGCCGCTGCTCCTCCTGTTCGAACGTCCTGCCCAGCTCGGCGTAGTACTGCAGCATGCCCAGCGGCTGGGGCGCCTGGGCGAGGTTCGAGAACGTGATCGGCGAGCCCATCTCCTCCGTGATGAGCTGGGCCATCTCGCCCTGCCGCTCGTTGTAGATCGCGGCCAGCCTGCCGATCACCTCGGCCCGCTCGGCGAACGTCAGCCGCGGCCAGGGCCCGTGGTCGAACGCCTCTCTCGCGGCCGCGACCGCCCGCTCCATGTCCTCGGCCGTGCCGTCGGGCACCCGGCCGACCACCTCCTCGGTGTGCGGGGAGACGACGTCAATCGTTCCGGTGCCCGCTGGGGCCACCCATTCGCCCCCGATGAACAGCGTGTCGTGCTGGCGCATGTCGTGAGCCTCCTGCTTGACCGAATGCTTGCTTGCCTTCGGGACGCCTCAAGGTGACCGAACCATGTTCTGTCCGGACACGCAAGAGGGGTGCGGCATGGCGTGCCGCACCCCTCCCGGGCCCTAACCGAGCAGATGCCGCATGGACCGCTTGACGAGGTCGGCACGCGTGGCCGGGTCGGTCACGCTCTCAGCACCGAATCCCAGGTAGACGGTGTCCTTGGTGACGATGCCGGCCCCCTCCTCGAAGACCTGGTCCGTGCGGAACCAGTTGTTGATCGACGGTGAGGTGCCCTCGGGAGGCGCCCCCACGGTCCAGCCGCCCAGGTCCGACTCGAACGAGGTCTGCTCGGCCGTCGCGCCGTCCAGGGTGAGCGTGAAGTCGTCCAGGAAGACGCCCGCGCCCTGGGTGCCCCAGTCGCTGAGGTAGGAGATGGACAGCTCAACCTTCTTGCCCGCGTACGGGGTCAGATCGACCTTCCACTGCTGCCAGCCGCCAGAGTTGCCGGAGGCCGCGTTCCACGAGCCGGAGGTGCCGGTCGGCTCGCAGTTCGGGCCCTGGTAGCGCTGGGTGAACGGGTGGATCGCCCGCCAGCCCGCGCCGCCGCTGGGCGGATCGCAGCTGCTGCCGGTCTCCTGGGTGGTGTGCCCGTTGGCGTCCGGCAGCGTGGTCCAGTCGTCGCCGCCCGCCGTGCGCGCCTCGACCGTCAGGAAGTCCCAGCCGCTCTCGGTGTTGTACGAGGTCCAGAACGACAGGTCGCCACCGCTCTTCCCGGTCAGGTCGATCGTCTTGGTCAGCCGCTTCCACGAGACGTCGGCGATGCCGCTGTAGACGTCCCATGTGCCGGTGTGCGGGTCGAACGGGCCGCCCGGGCGTGCCCACTTGACCTGCGCGGAGCTCGCGAACAGCGGGAACCGGTCGGCGGGCAGGATGGCCGAGGTGGCCACGAACGAGTTGGTGTGGCCCGGCTCGATCGTGGCGTCGAAGCCCTCGAACGTGCCCCCGTGGCCCTGCAGCGCGAACGGCTGTCCGGTGCTGTGGTCCGTGCCCGCGTCGTCGAAGTAGACGTACGCGCCCAGCCAGTACTGCTGGAAGTCGTTGAACACCGGGATGCACGGCGGGTCGTCCGGGACCGTGCACTCGGGCTGCGCCGGCTGGTCGGGCTGGTAGTAGTAGGCGCCGTTGTTGTTGGCCGCGTACGACGGGTACTTGCCGGCGTGCAGCAGCTTGCCGCCCTCGTTCAGGTAGTCGCGGACCGCCAGCTCGGTGTCCACGCCGCCCTTGGAGGTCGTGCCGCCCACCTGACCGGGCGATCTCGGGATGATGTCGTCGCCGGTCTCCCACACCACCGCCTTGTAGTGGCTGAGCACGCCGAGCGGGTGTGGGGCCTTGCGGCCCGCCTTGTCCATGTCGTACACGTCCGAGGTGTAGCCGGCCGCCTGGAGCGCGTCGGCGTACTCGTCGGCGTACTTGGCCTCGGTCGCGCCCTGCGCGGGGCTGAGGCCCGTGACGTCCTCGGCGGCCAGGATCAGCACCTTGCCGCCGATGTCAGTGGCGACGGTGTAGGTGAAGTCGGCGCTCTTCGTGCCGATCGAGCTGAACCAGACCTTCACCTTGTCACCGGGCTTCGTGCCGGTGATCTTGCCGCGCAGCCGGTGGTAGTAGCGGTTGTAGCCCTTGCCGTAGCGCTCGCCGCCGTTCCACTCCGAGGTCAGGGCCGTCCTGGTACGGCCGCCGTTGACCTGGTAGTTCAGGAAGACCGGGCCGAGCTTGCGCTTGGCGTTGACCTGGACGACCTGGTCCTTGCCGTGGCTGACCTCGAACGGGTCGATCTCGAAGTCGGGGGTGGTGTTGCCCAGGTGGTTCACCGGCTCGACGGGGTTGACCGCGGACCTGGCCACGTCGAGCGCGAACGGCAGGCCCTTCTCGAACTCCGCCTGCACCAGCGCCTCGTCGTCGGGGAAGACGAACCCGCAGCCGTCGCAGCCCTCGTTGAGCTCGGGCGTCCACGACAGGGTGCCGTACTGGAAGTGCGCCTGGTCGTTGGTGTCGCCGTTGGTGGTGTACAGCTCGGCGCCGAGGTCGGGGTCGAACCCGGGGATCGCGGGCTTGGCGTCGTTCCCGGTGAGCGCCTCGTAGATCGGGTTGTCGGCCGTCTCCGTGGCGATCTGCACGCCCATCGGGTAGAGCAGCAGCGGGCCGTAGGAGTGGTAGTTGAGCTGCATCTCGAACCGGACGCGGCTGAGCAGGCCGATCATGGCCTTGGTCTCCGGCTCGCTGGCCGGGCCTGTGCCGCGGTAGGTCTCGCTGCTCGGGATGCTCGACGAGCCTTCCTCGTCGTAGTGGAAGTTCGTGGGGAAGTTCCGGTTCGGGTCGACGCCGTCGCCGACGGTGATCTTGCCGTCGCCGTTGTTGTCATGCAGGTTCTTGCGCCACAGGCGGTTGCCCTCGGTGAACGTGAAGTCGTACCCGTCGGGGTTGGCCACCGGCACGAACCACAGCTCGGTCTTGTTGAGCAGGTCCCTCAGCGTGGCCTTGTTCGCGACCACGTACTTGAGCAGCCGCATGTCCACCTCAGTGGCGATCCACTCGCGGGCGTGCTGGGTGGCGGAGTAGAGCGTCGAGGGCTTGACGCCGTCGGGCAGCAGCCGGGCGCCCGTGGTGACCTTGACGGCCAGGATGTCCTGGCCCTTCAGCGACTTGCCGATCGACTGGAGCTTGACGATGTCCTTGTTGGCGTTCGCGATGGCCTTGAGCTGGTCGGCGATGCCGCCCGGCGCGGAGTAGGACTTCCAGACGGTGTAGCCGCCCGCCGCCTGCGCCTTGGCGGCCTCCAGCTGGGTCTGGCCATGCGGGTTGCGTACCGGCTCGGGTTCGTGGCCGAGCTTGCGCAGCGCGGCCAGGTCCGTCTGGGCGGCGGTCAGCTCGATGTGCTCCTTGCCGCCGTCAATGTGCTGCTGGACGACGTCGAAGCCCTTCTCCCTGAGGGCCTGGGCGGTGCCCGGCGGGCTGTCGAGCTGGTAGAGCTCGATGCGGTCGCCGGCCGGTAAGGGATCCACGGACGCTTGCGCGGTCGTGGCCACGATGGACGTGCCTAAGCCGAGGATGACGGCGGCGGCGAGGGTCAATGATCGAGACACGGTCTGTCTGCCCCTTCGCAGAGACGAGTTCGACCGCCATCTCAGACCGTTGGAGCGATCTATACAAGGCCCAATCTTTAGCTGCTCCTTAATTCGGACAAATCGCCCGAAATTTCGCCAAAGGTGCGGCAGTTCGGTCGTTCGGATGACAGGAATCAAGATCATCTTCTATAGTTTCGGTCCGTCTATGAGGGAGGGGACGGGTGTGAGAATCTGGCGGATCGCCGGTCTTGTCGCCGTCCTCGCCGGGCTGCTCGGCCTCCCCGCGTCGCTGCCGGCCGCGGCCGATCCCAGCCCGGGTGACCTGCGAAAACTCACCAAACAGGCCGCGCAGCTGGAGAAGCGCTACCGCGGCCAGATCCAGAGCCTGGAGGAGATCAAGCTCCAGGTGAAGAAGGCCACCACCACCTCCGGCGCCCTGCAGGCCCAGCTCAAGGAGGCGCAGGCGGAAGTGGGGCGCATCGCGCAGACCGCGTACATGACGGGCCCTCTTGACACCTTCCAGCTCATCGTCCCCAACGCCGACCCGTCCGCGCTGCTGGGGCAGGCGGCCAACATGAGTTACATGGCCGAGGAGCGCACCCGGCGCGTCGAGAACGTCAAGAAGCTGATCGAGAAGTCCAAGGAAGCGAAGATCGCCGCCAACGACAAGATCGAGAAGCTGCGCAAGGAGATCAAGAACCTGCAGAGCAAGCAGCGCGAGGTCGAGAAGCTGCTCGCCAAGTACGGCTTCCAGCAGCCCGGCGGCTCCGAGGGGCTGACGCAGCGCATGATCTCGGTGCGCGCCGCCATCATGCAGAACTTTCCTATGAAGTACGGCGTTGGCTGCCTGCGTCCTGGCGACCCCGGCGAGCACGGGAAGGGCCGGGCCTGCGACTTCATGATGTCGAGAGGCGGCACCATGGCCGCCGGGACCGACGGGGCCCGCGGCGACGCCCTGGCGGATTATCTGATCAAGAACGGCGCCCGGCTCGGCGTCATGTACATCATCTGGAAGCAGCGGTACTACGACATCCGGTCAGGCGGCGGCTGGGATCCGATGTCGGACCGCGGCGGGATCACGGCCAACCACTACGACCACGTTCACGTGTCGGTGTTCTGAGCCCTCAGGAAGTCCCGCAACCACCGGTAGGACGCCTTCGGGGTGCGGCGCTGGGTCTCGAAGTCCACGCGTACGAGGCCGAAGCGCTGGTGGTAGCCCTCGGCCCACTCGAAGTTGTCCAGCAGGGACCAGACGAAATAGCCCCGCACGTCCACGCCCTCGGCCATGGCCCGGCGCATCGCCCCGATGTGGCCGTCCAGGAACTCGATGCGGGCGCCGTCCTCGACCGTGTCCTCGGTGGAGCAGCCGTTCTCCGTGATGAGGACGGGCGGGAGCGCGGCGCCGTACCTCTGCTTGAGGCCGGTCAGGAGCTCGCGCAGGCCGTCGGGGACGACCGGCCAGCCGAACGCGGTGGTGGGGTAGCCGGTGATGCCCGAGTCCGAGAAGGGGAGTCCTGCGTCGGTGGGGGCGGCTATGCGGGTGGGGTTGTAGTAGTTGATGCCGAGGGCGTCCAGCGGGGTGGCGATGATGTCGAGGTCGCCGTCCCGGAGGAAGTCCAGGGCTGGGGTGTATGCCGACAAGTCTGGATATTTGCCGAGAAGTATGGGGTCGTTGAACAGGCGGTTGTGGAGGATGTCGTACGCGTCCGCCGCCCTGAGGTCGGGCTCCTGCTGCGAGGCGGGCCAGACCGGGGTGCAGTTGTTGGTGATGGCGACCTGGCGGGCGCCCGCGGCCCTCAGTGCCTGTGTGGCCAGTCCGTGGGCCAGGAGCTGGTGGTGGGCGACTGGGAGCGCGTCCGTGAGGAGGGCCTGGCCGGGGGCGTGGATGCCCATGGCGTATCCGTAGGCCATGTGCACGAACGGCTCGTTCAGGGTGATCCAGAGGGGGACGCGGTCGGCCAGCCGGTCGGCGACTGCGGCGGCGTAGTGCGCAAACTTTTCCGAAATTTCGCGATTCAACCACCCGCCGCGATCTTGCAGCGCCTGCGGCAGGTCCCAGTGGAACAGCGTCGGCACCGGCTGGATGCCGTTCTGGAGCAGCGCGTCCACCAGCCGCTCGTAGAAGTCGAGCCCCTTCACGTTGACGGGCCCCTCGCCTTGGGGCTGGACGCGCGGCCAGGCGATCGAGAAGCGGTAGGCGTTCACTCCGAGGCCGGACATGAGCTCGATGTCCTCGCCCCACCGGTGGTAGTGGTCGCACGCCACGTCCCCGGTGTGCCCGTCCCGGGTGCGGCCCGGCTCGTGGGCGAAGGTGTCCCAGATGGAGACGCCCCTGCCGTCCTCCTCGACGGCGCCCTCGATCTGGTACGCGGCCGTGGCCGTACCCCACAGGAACATCCCGGCTCCTCCCTGTCCGACGCTTTCGTGGCGAACTTTACCTGCGGGTAATAGGTCAGGATGGGGGCATGACGAGTACTTTGCGCCGCCGTCCCGCCCAGCGTCGGAGCGTGGAGCGGGTGGAGCGGATGCTCGACGAGTGCGCGCTCCTGCTCGACGAGGTCGGCTACGAGGCGCTGACGACCAAGGAAGTGGCGCGCCGGGCCGAGGTCCCGATCGGCACGTTCTACCAGTTCTTCCAGGACAAGCAGGGGCTGGTGCGGGCGCTGGCGCGGCGCAACCTCGACGCCTTTCTCGCCCGGATCATCGACCGCATACCCCAGGCCGACCTCGGGCACTGGACGGACCTGGTCGACCTGGCCATCGACGAGTTCGTCGACATGAAGCGCACCACGCCGGGGTTCGCGGTGGTGGATTTCGGCGAGATCCTCCTCGCACCCGGCGGACCCTCGGTCGAGGGGAGCCGGCGAGCGCTGGACGGGACGCAGGAGAACAACGTGGTGGTGGCCGAGCGCCTGCGTGCCCTCACCCTCGAACTCCTGGACGCCCCCGTGGGCCCGGGGCTGGATCGTGCGCTGCTGGTGGCGGTGGAGGCCGCGGATGCGGTGCTCAAGCTGGCCTTCCGCGCGGATCCCCGCGGCGACGCGCTGCTGATCGCCGAGTGCAAGCACCTCGTCCGCCGCTATCTGGCCGACCACCTCCCGTAACCCGGCCACAACGGGGCGCCCGAACGGGGGTCAGGAGGCGGTGTTCAGGCGGGTGCGCAGTTCGGGGTCGAGCTTGCAGTCCGCGGCGCCGATGGCCTCCTCCAGCTGGGCCATCGTCGAGACGCCCACGATCGGCACGATGCCGTCCGCCACCAGCCAGGCCAGGACCACCTGGTTCGGGGTGGCGCCCAGCTCGTCCGCGACCTCGCGCAGCACCGCGAGCCGGCGCGTGGTCCCAGGGTGCTCGTAGATCTCCGGAATCGGCCGGTCGGGCCGCGTGTACGAGCCGAACATCAGCGTGTTGTACGCCCACAGCGTCACGTCCGGCTCGGCGGCCAGGTAGTCGAGGGTCTCGTCCGAGGCCAGCCGGTGCCCGCCCTCAGAGAGCTCGGTGAAGGGCCGCGGCCGCAGGTACGTGTGGCGCAGCTGGATGGAGGTGTAGGGGGTCCAGCCGCGGGCGGCCGACAGGCTCCTGGCCCGTTCGAGGCGCCAGGTCGCGATGTTGCTCGCCCCCGTGCTGCGGATCTTGCCCTGCTGGGCGAGCTCGTTCAGCGCCCCCAAAGTCTCCTCCAGCGGGACGGACCGGTCTTCGATGTGCGACCAGTACAGGTCGATGTAGTCCGTCCCCAACCGCTTCAGGCTGCCCTCGGCGGCCTTGGCGACGGCGGGTGCGGAGAGACCCTCGGCAGAGTCCAGGGTGTTGTCGCCGGGCACGGTGGGCCGGGCGCCGCCCTTCGTGCTGATGAAGATCTCGTCGCGGTTGCCGCGGGCGGCCAGCCACGCCCCGATGGCCAGCTCGCTCTCGTCGCCCGACCGGCCCTCCACCCAGAACGGGTAGTTGTTGGCCGTGTCGAGCATCGTGCCGCCGGCCTCGTGGAACCGGTCCAGGATGGCGAAGGTGTCCCGCAGGTCGACGGCGGTGCCGAACGGAATCGTGCCGAGTGCGATGTTCATGATCCCGACTCTGCGGGCTGGAGTGCGCTCCATGTCAAGCCGTTGACCTGGAGTGCACTCCAGGTGGGATGCTAAGAGCCGTGAGCGTGTACACACCTGCGGAAGTCGTCGAAGAGACCGGCTTCAGCCTCGACACCCTGCGTTACTACGAGAAGATCGGCCTGCTGGAGCGCGTCGGCCGCAACGCGGCCGGGCAGCGCAGGTTCAGCCAGGAGGACGTCGGCTGGCTCGGCACCCTCCGGTGCCTGCGTGACACGGGCATGCCCATCCGCCAGATGCAGCGCTTCGCCGAGCTCGTACGCGCGGGAGACCACACGATCCCCGACCGGATCAAGCTCCTGGAGGAGCACGACCGGCAGGTCCGGGCACAGATCGACAATCTCACCGAGCGGCAGCGCTACATCCGCAACAAGATCTCCTACTACCGCAGCATCCGCTAGCCCCGCCTTTGCGGTCCGGCTGTTAAACCGAGATCCATGGCCGGATCGAGGGCGGAGCGGATCAACGAGTCGCTGCGCCGCGTCGCCAAGCTCTGCTCGGCGATGCTGTTCCTCGTGCTGACGCACATAACGCTCATCCAGGCGTTCGGCTCGCGCGCGCTCAACGCCGACCGCAGGAACGAGCGGCAGCTGATCGACAGGTTCGACCATCCGCGCGGCGACATCCTCACCTACGACGGCACGCCGATCGCCACGAGCCGCCCGACCCGCGCCGGCCCGTACCTCTACCAGCGGTTCTACCGGGACGGCGAGCTGTACGCCGCCGTCACCGGGCACATGTCGCTCTACCGCTCCACCGGGATCGAGGAGGCGCGCGACGGGGTGCTGTCCGGGGAGGACGCCAAGGTCAAGGTGCGGTCGCTGGTCAGGGACGGCGCCGTGGAGGGGGCGGACGTCCGGCTGACGATCAGGGATCGGGTGCAGCGGGCCGCGTACGAGGGGCTCAAGGCGACGGGGCTGCCGGGGGCGGTGGTGGCCATCGACCCGGCGACCGGGGCGATCCTGGCACTGGCCACCTATCCGACGTACGACCCGAACGCCTTCGGCACCTTCGACCCGGCGCGGCTCGCCGAGACCTCGCGGCGACTCGGGCAGGATCCGTCGCGGCCCCTGCTGAACCGCGCGCTGAACCGGCTCTATCCGCCCGGGTCCACGTTCAAGCTGGTGACGGCCGCGGCGGCGCTGGCCTCCGGCGAGTACACCCCCTCCGCGCCGGTGGACGCCCCCGTCCGGCTGCGGCTCCCCGGGACCTCGACGTTCCTGCAGAACGCTGGTGGCGGCGGATGCGGGGACGCCCGGCCGACGCTGACGTACGCGTTCCAGGTGTCCTGCAACACCGCGTTCGCCAACATCGGGCTCCAACTCGGGCAGGACCTGCTCAGGGACCAGGCCGAGGCGTTCGGGTTCAACGCGCCGAGCCTGGCGGTTCCGCTGGTCGCGGAGGTGAGCCGGTATCCGCTCGGCATGAACAGGCCGCAGACCGCCCTGTCGGCGATCGGGCACCACGACAGCCGGGCGACGCCGCTGATGGTCGCCATGTTGTCGGCGGCGGTGGCCAACAACGGGGTGCTGATGCGGCCGTACCTGGTGCAGGAGGTGCGCCTGCCGGACGGGTCGGTCATCGACCGCGCCGGCCCCGCGGTTTACCGGACGGCCGTCTCGCCCGCGGTGGCCAGGAACCTGGTGGCCATGATGACGACGGTGCCGCGCGCCGC
This sequence comes from Nonomuraea sp. B19D2, assembly GCF_040137845.1. NCBI lineage: Bacteria > Bacillati > Actinomycetota > Actinomycetes > Streptosporangiales > Streptosporangiaceae > Nonomuraea > Nonomuraea sp. B19D2. Next base: position 12,093 of record NZ_JBEFAK010000035.1, read on the forward strand.
CGCCTCCGGCGGGTCCGGGGTGGCCCTTCGGCGGGCCGCGGAAGCCGCGTCGAAGGTCATCCCGGGGACGGACGACCACGCGGTCATCACCGCCTTCGCGCCCGCGAACGCGCCCGAGGTGGCGGTGGGGGTCGTGCTGGAGCATCCGGGGCCGCGGGCCGACGCGGTGACCACGATCGTCCACGACGTCATCGCGGCGGCTCTGGAGTGAATGTGCCCGCGGGCACTGACAGTTCTCCACGATTACATCTGGGCGCGTGGCGTAGTTGGTGACACACTCACAGTGATGCTGCGATCTGCTGACTTCAGCGACTTGCCGGCCGAGCCCAACGCGTTCGTGGGTCGGGAGTCCGACCTTGACGAGCTCGTCCACCTGATGCGTGTGTCGCGTGCCGTGACCCTGTGCGGCGCGGGCGGCATCGGGAAGACCCGGCTGGCCCTGCGGCTGGCCGACAGGGTCGCCTCCGGCCACCCGGGCGGCGTGTGGCTGATCGAGCTGGCCGACCTGGAGAAGGGCGAGCTGAGAGGCTACGTCGCCGCCGCGCTCGGCATCGCGGGCGACCTGGCCGAGACGATCGGCGGGCGGCGCGCGCTCCTGCTGCTCGACAACTGCGAGCCCGTGATCGGCGAGTGCGCGGAGCTCTGCCGTGACCTGCTCGGCGCCTGCCCTGGGCTCACCGTGCTGGCCACCAGCAGGGAGCCGTTGCGCGTGCCGGGCGAGACGGTGTGGCGGGTGCCGCCGCTGTCGGTGGGCGGGGCGGAGAGCGAGGCCGTGCGGCTGTTCGTGGCCAGGGCCACCGCCGCCAGGCCCGACTTCGAGCTGACCGACGAGACGCGGCCCCTGGTCGTGGAGCTGTGCCAGGCGCTCGACGGCCTGCCGCTGGCGATCGAGCTGGCCGCCGCCATGGTCAGGGTGGTGTCGGTCGGCCAGCTCGTCGAGCGGCTCGACGACCGGTTCAGGCTGCTGGCGGGCGGCGCGCGTACGGCTCCGGCCCGGCACCGCACGCTCAGGGCCGCCGTGGACTGGAGCTATCGGCTGCTCACCCCGCAGGAACGGCTGCTGCTGCGCCGCACGGCCGCCTTCCGCTCCTCGTGGACGCTCGACCTGGCCGAAGCCGTCTGCTCAGGACCGGGGCTGCCTGAGGAGGACGTGCTGCTCAGGCTGTGCGATCTGGTGGACAAGTCGCTGGTCGCCCTGGACGGTGAGATCGCCGGCCAGGCCCGTTACCGGCTGCTGGAGACCGTGCGCGAATACGCGCTGGAGCAGCTCGCCGAGTCCGGCGAGGAGCCGGAGCTGCGGCACCGGCACCTGACCGCGATGGCCGCGATGGCGGCCCGGTTCAAGGAGGCGATCGCGCCGGGTGCGCGCACGTCGTGGCCGGTGATCGAGCGGTACGTGAACCTCTTCGACGCGCTCAAGGCCGAGCTCGGCTCGGCCTGCGACTGGTCGATCGCCATCGGGCAGCCGGAGACCGCGCTCGGCCTGCTGACCGACATCCGCTACCTGCTGGTCGGCAGCGGCAGGAAGCTCGACGTGACCGAGCGGCTCGACCGCCTGCTGGCGCTCGGCGCCCCGCTGGTGCGGCCGGAGCTGCGCGGTCAGGCCACCATCCTGCGCGGCGAGCTGGCGCTGGCGGCGGGCGACCTCGAGCTGGCCACGCGGTGCACGCGTGCGGGGCTCGATCTGTGCAGATCGGTCAAGGACGGGTACGGCGAGGCCATCGGCCTGATCGTGCTGGCCCAGCTCACCGGCCAGCCCGACACCCTGTCCCGCGCGCTGGAGCAGGCCAGGCAGTCCGGCGACCTCATCCTCGAGTCGCTGACCCAGGGCACCAAGGCCCAGATCAGCCTGCACCACGGCCGCCTGCACGAGGCACAGCGCGCGTTCGAGGAGGTCCTGGCGATCAGCGAGGATCTCGACAACCACGTCGGCCAGGCCTTCGCCCACATCGGGCTCGCCCAGGCGGCCAGGCGCTCTGGCGATTCCGCGAGGGCCAAGCGGCACTACGAGTCGGGGCTGCGGCTGCTGCGGCACGTGGACGCCAGGCAGCAGATCGTCAGCTGCCTCGCCGGGCTCGGCAAGGTGGCGCTCGACCAGGGCGACCTGGTGGAGGCCAGGGCACGGCTCACCGAGGCGCTGGTGCTCAGCCGTGACGCGGGGCTGCGTTCCGGCATCGCCAGGCGGCTGGAGGAGTGGGCGATCCTGGTCACCGCCGAGGGCGACCACCGGCGCGCGGTCCTGCTGTCCGCCGCCTCGGTCGCGCTGCGCGGCCGGCAGCCGGGCGCGCGTACCGAGGACGTCCTGCGCCCCGCCCGGGCGGAGCTCGGCGAGGCCGTGGTCGGCATGTTGTGGGCGGAGGGCACGGGCATGACCGCCGAGCAGGCCGTGGCGTGCGCTCTCGACGGCACGCTGCCCGAGCGGCCCGCCACGCCCGTCATATCGGTCCACCAGGACAGCAGGCTTACGGCCAGGGAACGCGAGATCGCCGAGCTGATCGCCAGGGGGCTCAGCAACCGGGCCATCGCCGACGAACTGGTCATCAGCCCCGCGACCGCCGCCCGCCACGTCGCCAACATCCTGTCCAAGCTGGGCTTCTCCACACGTACACAGATCGCCGCATGGGTAATCGAGAGCCGCTGACCCGTACACCTCTCTACACATCACAGTGCAGGCCCGGCTACACCCTCTAATGGCGATGTCAGCGCATGTGCTGCCCCCGTCTGCACACTTACCGTTGCTACGTGTGATCGGCCGTGCGGGTAGCGGCCGATCGATCGCGGACGTCACGCGTCCGCACGGAGCCGGGCCTCCTCGGAGGGGTGGGGGCCCGGTTCCGGGCGCGTGACTGCGGGCTCGAGTCGCGCAGGGCTCGGGCCCGCCCGCCGGAATGCACATCGGCCTACATACATCAGTCGATGCTGGGCTCGCCGGGGCGGCCGTAACTTGGCGGTCATGAAGCCCACCGCCTCGACCACCGGCACCGTGATCCACGAGGTGTTCCGCCAGGCCTACGAGCGCGGCGAGCGGCCGGCGCTCGTCGATCTGCGCGGCGGCCACGTCTACGGCTACCGGAAGCTGGTGACCGAGGTGACCAGGGCCGCCTCCGGGCTCGTACGCAGGGGCGCGCGGCGCGACCAGGTGGTGGGGGTGCACGTCTCGACGGCAGGCGCGCAGACGCTGGCCGTGCACACGGTGCTGGCCGCGGGCGGGGTGGCGGCGCCGATCGACCCGGCGCTCGGCGCCGGCGAGATGGCCGCCCGGCTGCGGGAGTGCGACGCCCGCACCCTGATCACCACCCCCGACCTGGCGGAGACGGCGGTCCGGGCGGCCGACGAGTCGCGGGTGCGCCAGGTCGTCTCGCTGGGCACGGCGCTCGACACGATCGACTTCCGCGGGCTGCTCACGCTGGAGCCCACCGCGCTGCCCGTGCTCGACGCCAAGCGCCAGGACGCGCTGCTGACGGCGGACGGCTGCCGGATGTCCCACGCCGACCTCCTGACCAGGATGGCCGAGCTCGACCTTCCGGTCCGCCTGGCCGAGTCCGACGTCGTGCTCACCACGTGGCTGCCCGACGGCGGCTGCGACCTCGTGGCCCTGGTCGGGCTCGGCGTCTCCAAGGGCGCGCTGGTGGTCGCCGCGGGCGGCGGCGATCTTCCCGGGACCAGCTACGACTTCAGCGTCACGGTCGTGACCAGCCCGGAGGGCGTGCTGGAGCGCATCCGCTGACCACGCGGAGCCGGCCGGTCACACGGTGGCTCACACGGTGGCCACGTGGGCGAGTGGCTCGCCGCGTACGTAGCGGGCCACGTCCGCGGCCACGATCGAGGCCGCCTTCATGGCCGTCTGCTTGCTGGCCCCGGCCAGGTGCGGAGTCATGATCAGGTTGGGGGTGGTGAGCAGGCGCGAGCCGGCCGGGATGGGCTCCTCGGGGAAGACGTCCATCGCGGCGCCGAACAGATGGCCCGACTCCAGCGCGTCGCACACGGCGTCGTAGTCGAGCAGCGCGCCCCTGGCGCAGTTGACCAGGACCGAGCCGCGCGGCATGGCGGCGATCTCAGCCGCGCCGATCATGCCGACGGTCTCGGGGGTGGCGCGGGCGTGCAGGGAGACGAAGTGGGAGCGGCGGAGCAGCTCGTCCAGCTCCACCTTGCCGGGCACGTCCACGTACGGGTCGTAGACCAGCACGTCCGCGCCGAAGCCCTCGAGCATGCGGGCCACGCGGGTGCCGATGGCGCCGTAGCCGACCAGGCCGACCGTGTTGCCGTCCAGCTCGGGGCCGACGTTGTCGTACATGTAGTAGTCGCCCCGCCAGACGCCCCCCGCCAGGTCGTCGTGCGTCTGGGGGATCCTGCGGGTGGCGGCGAGCAGCATGGCCAGGGTGTGTTCGGCGGTGGCCACCGCGTTGCGGCCGGGTGCGAACGTCACCGCCACGCCCGCCTCCTTGGCCGCCTCCAGGTTGGCGTTCACGGGGCCGCCCCGGCTCACGCAGAACAGCCGCAGGTCAGGGGAGGCGTCCAGGACACGCTTGGTCAAGGGGGCCATTTGGGTCACGCAGACCTCGACGCCGCGCAGCGCCTCGATCAGCTCGTCCTCCACGTCCGAAGCCTCGTCGACCTCGCCCACCCGACCGAACGGCTCGACCGGCCACGGCAGCGTCAGCTCGCGGATGTCCACCTCGCCGGGGACCTCGCGCCTGAGCGCGTCGATGAGCAGGCTGTTCCGGACGAAGTGGTCACCTGCGGCAAGGACTCGGATGGTCAACGAACGGCTCCAATCGGGGAGTTGTACTGCAGCATCGCGGCCCGCCGCCCAGCGCGGAGTCGCACCTCGGTCAGGGCGCAGTTGTCCAGGCGCGGGAACAGCCGCCGGTACTCGCCGAGCGGCACGCCGATGAGACGGCACAGCGCGAGCCGGATGGCGGTGGTGTGCGCGACCACGAGCACGCGCCCGTCGGCGTGGGCGGCGGCGATGTCGTTCAGGGCGGCGACGAACCGGTCGGCGGCCTGGTGCGGGTCCTCGCCGCCGGGCAGCGGGTGCTCGGCGGGGTCGGACTCGAACGCGGCGCGCGCCTCGGGGAATCGGGCCGCCATCTCGGCGGAGGTCAGGCCCTCGCCCGCGCCGAAGCCCAGCTCGCGCAGCCTGGCGTCGGTCTGGAGGGCGACGCCCGCCTTGGCCGCGCCGGCGGCGGCGGTGATCTGGGCGCGGCTGAGCGTGGACGCCCAGACGGCCGACAGCCCCGCCTGACCGGCCCACTCGGCGAGCTGGGCGGCCTGGGCGTGGCCGCGCTGGGTCAGGTCGATGTCGCTGATTCCGGCGTAGCGGTTCTCGGCGTGCCAGACGGTCTCGCCGTGGCGTACCAGGACGAGGTCGGTCATCGGTTGGTCCTCTCGCGCGCGTGTTCCGCGGCGGCCGTGTCGAGCCAGCCGCGCCGCTCCAGCTCCGTGACGAAGCGCAGGTACGCCTCGGTGAGATCGGTTCCTGACGGGTCGACGACCGCGCGGGTCCTGATCATCGGGCCGGGGTCGCCGGCCGCCAGGACGGCCATGCCCAGGGCGGGCTCGGCGTTCTCCCGCAGCGTCACGGGACGTCCCAGGACGTCCGCCCGGAGCTGCGTCCAGTACGCGCTGCGGGTGGCGCCGCCGGTCAGGATGAGCTCGCCGTCCACGGGAGCGCCGAGCAGGTCGAGGTAGTCGATGCAGAGGCGCTCGACGAAGGCCGCGCCGAGCAGGATCGCCGCGTAGCGCTCGACGTCGTCGGCCGGGCTGCCGAGCGTGAACCCCTCGGCCTCCGGGGCGTCGAACGGGAAGCGCTCGCCACGCGACACCAGCGGGTACGTGACGCTCCCCGGCGGGCCGGGGCGGGCGGCGGCCTGGGCGCTCAGGGCGTCGAGGTCGCGGCCCGGCAGGTCGCGCGTCAGGACGCCCGCGCCGGTGCTCGACGCGCCTCCGGGCAGCCACGAGCCGTCCGGCGCGCGGTGCGAGTAGACGACGCCGAGCGGGTCGTGGATCAGCTCCTTCGTCACGCCCTTGAGCACCAGTGTCGTGCCCAGCACGGAGTTCCAGCTGCCCACCCGGTTGGCGCCCGCGCCGAGCTGGGCCGCGCACCCGTCGGTGGTCCCGGCGACCACCGGCGTGCCCGCGGGGATGCCGGTCTCCTCGGCGGCCGCGGCGCAGACCACGCCGAGCCGGGTGCCGGGCCGCACGACCTCGGGCAGGATCTCCGCGGGCACTCCCAGCGCGTCCATCACCTCGAGGGGCCAGCGCTCCTCGATGAGGTCGACGCCGGTCTTCAACGCGTTGCTCAGGTCTGTGGCCACCTCGTGCCCGACCAGCCGCCGGTTGACGAAGTCGCTCTGGTGGGCGAGCCGGGCGCCTTCGGGCGCGTCTGCCAGCAGCCAGAGCAGCTTCGGCAGCGCCCAGTTCGGCTGCATGCGCCGGTAGCCGAGCCGCTCCCAGACGGGCGCGCCCACCTCGTTGGCGCGCCCGGCGTCGGCGCGGCGGTCGTCGTACATGAGCGCGGGCGTCAGAGCCCGGCCGGAGGAGTCCGTGAGCAGGATCGTTCCAGAGGTCGCGTCGACGGCCACGCCGGCCACCTCGGACGCGGGCACGTCCCGCAGCGCCTCCCGGGCGGCGCCGGCCAGCTCGCGCCACCACTGCTCGGGGTCCTGCTCGTGGCGGGGGCCGTCGCGGTGGCTGGTCAGCGCGCGGCTGGCCGTACCGACCACCTGGCCGTCGTCGGCCACGGCGAGCACCCGCACGCTCTGCGTCCCGAGATCGACACCGATCCACACGCTCATGCGCCCTCCTTCGTCGGTCGCATGAACGTGACACGGCTGCGTCTGATTGTTCGCTCGCTGCGCTCGCTCATCTACGGCCCCTCATCTCGGCCAGCAGCGGCCAGGAAGCCGCGTTCGTCCCGCGCAGGGTCAGGAAGTCGTCGAACAGCCGCGAATACAGCGCCTGGCGGGCGGGGGCGGGCTCGAGCGCGTCGCGCATGCGTACCCGCTCCGAGGCCGCCGCGGCGATGGACGGGGCGGCGCCGGTGGCGGCCAGCCCCACCAGGTACGCGCCCCGCGCGCCCACCTCGGCGTCGGCCGGGCGGCGCACGGGCAGCCCGGTGACGTCGGCGATCAGCTGGAGCCAGACGGTGTTGTTCGAGCCGCCGCCGCACACGCGCAGCTCCGTCGGCTCGGCGCCGGTGGCGGCCAGGCAGTCGCGGATGACCATGGTCAGCCCTTCGAGCGCCGCCCGCGCCACGTCCTCGCGGCCGTGCTCGAACGACATGCCCAGCAGCGACCCCCTGGCCAGCGGGTCGGAGAACGGCGCCCGCTCACCGGCGGGCGACAGATACGGCAGCAGCGTCAGCCCGCGCGCGCCCGGCTCACTCAGCAGGGCCAGGTCGCCCAGCTCGGCCGGGCCGTTCAGGCGCAGCATGCGGCAGGTCCACTGCACCACTTCCGTGCCCGCGAACGTGGGGAAGGCCCGCAGGTAGCCGCCGGGGATCGCGACCGTGATCCCGATCGGCTCGCCCTCCAGGTCGGCGGAGTCGACGATGATCTCGGTGCACAGCGTGGTGCCGAGGATGCCGCACGCCTGCCCGGCCCGCACCGCGCCCGCGCCCAGTGCCGTGGCGGCGATGTCGTACGGGGCCATCGCGACCGGTGTCCCGGCGGGCAGGCCGAGCGCCGAGGCCGCCTCCCGGGTCAGCTCGGCGACGTGGCCGGAGCGGATCGGGGGCAGCAGCCGCTCGGCCCACTCCGTTCCGAACATGGCAAGCAGCGAAGGGGAGTAAGCACGCGCCCGCAGGTCCATGAACGGCGCGGAGGCGTCGGACTCGTCGGCCACCAGCTCCCCGGTCAGCTTCGCGAATATCCAGCCGCCGCAGGTCAGCATGGTGCTCGACCGGTCGAGCCGTCCAGGATCGTTGGTGTGCAGCCAGGTCAGGATCGCGTGCGGCAGCCCGGACGCGGCCGAGGAGCCGTTCAGGCGGAAGGCCTCGGCCGCGACCCCGGAGCGGGTCCACACGTCCACGGTCGAGGCCGCCCTGGCGTCGTTCCACAGGATCGCGGGCCCGGTCGGCTCGCCCTTGGCGTCGACCAGCCAGCAGCCGTCGCCCTGCGCCGTCACGGCCACGAAGTCCACGTCGCCGTCCAGCTGGGCGGCGACCTCGCGCACGGTGGCGGCGACCGCCTCCCAGACGGCGCCCATGTCCTGCTCGGCATGGCCGGGCGCGGGCCGGGAGACCGTGGTCTCCCTCCTGGCGACGTACGCCTCCGCGCCCTCGGCGTCGTACCCGACTGCCTTGATGACCGTGGTCCCCGCGTCCACGCAGATGATCGCCATCAGGCCCTGCCGTGGGAGGTCCTCGACCGCCGCGACACGGAGTCGACGATCACCGCGAGCAGCAGCACCGCACCGGTGACCACGAACCTGATCGACGAGTCGAGGTTGAGCAGGGTGAGGCCGCTGGAGATCGACTGGATCACGATGATGCCGAGCAGCGCGCCGAACGCCGTCCCGCGCCCGCCGAACAGGCTCGTCCCGCCGATCACGGCCGCCGCGATGGCGTTGAGGTTGACGTCGCCCGTGCCGCTGGACTGGTTGGCCGCCGCGAGCCTGGCCGCGGCCAGGATGCCGCCGACCGCCGCGAACGTCGAGCAGAGCACGAACACCGAGGTGTAGATGGCCTTGACGTTGATGCCGGCCCGGCGGGCGGCCTCCACGTTGCCGCCCACGGCGTAGACGGCCCTGCCCCACTTCGTGCGCGACAGCAGGTAGTGCATGATCAGGACGAGCGCCACGAAGAAGACGAACATCCAGCCCACGCCGCGGGTCTGGCCCAGGTACCAGACCACGAACGCCAGCACCACCAGCAGCGCCACGCTCCTGGCGGCCAGCACCGACACGCTCCTGGCCGACAGCCCGGCCCTGCGCCGCTCCCTCGCGTGCAGGTAGCCGCTGGCGAACAGCCACACGGCGGCGATGACCGCGAACGTGTACGACAACCAGGCCGGGACGAAGTCGAGCTGCGCGAAGTTCACCAGGCCCGAGTCGAAGGGCAGGTTGATCGAGCCCTTGGTGCCCAGCACGTACAGCTGGAGACCGAGGAAGGCGAGCAGGCCGGCCAGCGTGATCACGAAGCTCGGCACGCCGAACCTGTTGAACAGCTGCCCGTACACCCAGCCGATGACCGCACCCATGATCACCGCGGCCGCGATGGCCAGCCAGACCGGCAGCCCCTCGCTCACGAACAGCACCGCGAGCACCGCGCCCGACAGCCCGCTGACCGAGCCCACCGACAGGTCGATCTGGCCCACGAGCAGCACGCACACGATGCCGAGCGCGATGATGCCGACGGCGGCGGACTCCAGCGTGAGGTTCACCAGGTTCGCGCTGGACAGGAAGACCGGGTTGAGGATCTGCAGCACCGTCCAGATGACCACGAGCCCGACCACGACGGGGATGACGCCCAGGTCGCCGCCGCGGGCCCGCTCGAGCACGTCGGTGAGCGCGCCGCGCAGCCCGTCGCGGTTCTGGAGCCGCTCGTCCTGGCGGTCTGTCGTCAATGTGCTCACGACTGAGCTCCCCTCTGAGCACGCCTGGACACCACGTTGTCGGTGGCGCCGGTGATGGCGGCGATGATGTCCTCGGTGGAGACCTGGTCCACGTCGAACACTCCGTTGTTGCGGCCGAGCCGCAGCACCGCGACGGTGTCGGCGACGGCCTTCACGTCCGCCATGTTGTGGCTGATCATGATGACGCCCAGGCCGTTCTCGCGCAGCCGCTCGACCAGGTTGAGCACCTCGGCCGTCTGCGCCACGCCGAGCGCGGCGGTGGGCTCGTCGAGGATGATGACCTTGGGGTCGCCGAGCAGCGACCTGGCGATGGCCACCGTCTGCCGCTGGCCGCCCGACAGTGCCGCGACGGGCACCCGTACGCTCGGGATCTTCGCGGAGAGCTGGCGGAGCAGCTCCCACGAGCGGGTCTCCATGGCCACGTCGTTGAGGCGCAGCGGACGGATCTCCTGGCCGAGGAACAGGTTCTGGATCACGTTGAGGTTCTCGCAGAGCGCCAGGTCCTGGAAGACCGTGGCGATGCCGAGCTTGTGCGCGGCGGCCGGGGTGGGGATCTCGACCTCGTTCCCCTCGAACGTGATCGTGCCCGCGTCCGGCGGGTGCACGCCGGAGAGGATCTTGACCAGCGTCGACTTGCCCGCGCCGTTGTCGCCCACGACGGCGACGACCTGGCCGGCCGCGACGTCGAGTTCGATGTCGGTGAGCGCGGCCACCGCGCCGAAGGTCTTGCTGATCCCGCGCAGGGACAGGACGGTCATCGGCGCTCTCCTACTTGATGCCGAGCTCTTCGCAGCCCTTGGCGTACTCGCCGGTGCAGACGTCGGCGGCCTTCATGATGCCGCTGTCGAACAGCACCTCCTTGATGTTCTCCTTGGTCACGACCGTGGGGACGAACAGCTCGGAGGGGGTGTTGTAGAGCGTGGTCTTACCTGCGGGCTTCTTGCCCTGCATGAACTCCCAGGCCGTGTTCGCCGCGGCCTCGGCCACGATCTTGATCGGCTTGGAGATGGTGTTGTACTGGTCGCCCGCGATGATGCGCTGCGCGGCGGCGACCTCGGCGTCGTTGCCGGTGACCGGGGGCACCTTCACGCCGGCGGCCTTGAACGCGGCGATCGAACCGCCGCCGGTGCCGTCGTTGGCCGCGACGACGCCCACGATCTGGTCCTTGAACTGCGTGATCTGGCCGCTGACCCAGGTCTGCGCCTTCTCCGGCTGCCAGTCGGGGGTGTCGTACTCGGCCAGCAGCTTGAAGCCGCTGGGGTCGACCGCGCTGTGGATGCCCTTCTTGATCAGACCGGCCGCCGCGTCCGTGGGGGAGCCGTTGACCTGGAGGATGCCGCCCTTGGCGTTCTCCTTCTTGAGGTGGTCGACCAGGGACTGGGCGATCATCTGGCCGATCTTCTCGTTGTCGAACGAGATGTAGTAGTCGGCGGGCGTGGCCGGGACCGGCCGGTCGTAGGCGATGACCGGCACCTGCTGCGACTGGGCCGACTTGACGATGGTGGCCGCGGCGGCGGAGTCGACCGGGTCGATCACGATGGCCTTGACGCCCTGGGCGAGCGCGGAGTTGGCCTGCTGCTGCTGCTTGGCGGCGTCGGAGTCGGCGTTCTGGTAGATGACCTGGCAGGTCGGGCAGAGCTGCTTCATCTTGGCCTCGAACAGCGGCTTGTCCTGCAGCTCGTACCGGGTGGAGGCCAGGTCCGGCATGAGGAAGGCCACCTTGGCGTTCTCGACGGCGCCGCCACCACCGGTGTTCCCGCCGCTGGAGCCGGCGCCGGAGCCGCACGCGGCCAGCGCCGAGCCTGCGAGCACTGCCACTGCGGCGAACGTGGAGGTCCGCATCTTCGCTCTGTTCACGGGTTTGTTCCTCACTTGCTACCGGGATTCATGACGCACTGCCCCCGAAACAGGACACGGCCCTCACAAAAGGGCACATCCTGTGGTGCGGCTCACGGTAGCGTGCCTTCTGAAACTTTGTCCAGCAAAGATGTTCAGACTTGGCGCGTGGCCGCGACCAGGCCCTCCGCGGTGGGGACGTCCGTGACGAGCTGGTTGAAGTAGCCGCCCTTGGCGCCCGCGACGATGGACAGCACCTTCTCGGCGCCCACCGCGACCGCGATGGTGGCCGGGATGCGGCGCAGCTCCTCGACCTTGGTGGCGACCAGGCGCTCGCTGCCGGGGTACGTGATCGGCTCGCCGTCCCGGTCGTAGACACGCATGCACACGTCGCCGACGGCCTGGCGCAGGCTGTCGGCGTCGCGCGGCATGAGGGCGGGCATCATCTGCCGCATCAGCGGGGCCGAGCCGACGCCGATGATGGCGCACTTGGCGTGCGCCCACAGGTCCATGACCCGGCGTACGGACGGCTCGTGCTGGAGCGAGTAGAACAGCTCGGGGCCGGGCAGCGCGGGCGCGTAGAGGTAGGCGGGCACGCCGCCGACGCGTTCGGCCAGGATGCGGGTGGTCTCGTTGGTCTGGAACCAGGGCTGCGGCTCCTCCTGGCCGCCCACCGCGGGTGCGATCGTGACGCCGGGATAGTGGCCGAGCCCTTCGCGGGCGCACTCGTAGACCGTGGTGCCCGACGAGACGAGCACGACGTCGCCTGACTCCAGCCCGACCCCCGCCAGCGCGCGGGCCACGGCGGGGGCCAGCCACGGGCCCAGGGTGGGGCCGCTGACCTTGGGGACCAGGTAGACGCGCTGCAACTGGAGCGCCTCCGCCACCTCGGCGGCCAGCGGGCCGTCCCCGAGCGTGGCCGGTCTGTGCACCTTGATCTCGACGATGCCCTGCTTGCGGGCCTCGGTCAGCAGCCGGCTCACCGTCGCTCTGGAGACGCCGAGCCGCTTGGCGATGTCGCCCTGGGTGGCCTCTTCCATGTAGTACTGCTGGGCCGCCGCGTACATCAGCTCCAGGGGGAACCTGGCCTGCGTCTCCGGTGCGACGTCGGCGGCATTCATGCGCGCGCTCCTGTACGTTGCGTGAACATTTTTTCTGAACTGATGCGCAAACGACTATATGGTGGGCCGCGTTCAGCGGTCCACCTAGGCTTGCTGCTCACTCTTCGCTTACGATTGGCTGCGCAAAGTAGCTGTCGTGGCGGGGAGGGGCAGTGTCCAAAGGGATGTTCGTCGCGGCGGCCATCGGTCTCGTGGCCGCGGGCATGGCGCCGCCTGCCCCCGCGGTGGCCAGGGTCCTCAAGTGCGACACGGTCGTGCAGGAGGAGGGCAGCGCCCTCGGCGTCGCCGCGTGCAGCAACCCCACGGGCGAGACCTGGATGTTCCGCGCCGTGGTGGTCTGCCGGCGCTCGCTCGACGTCCTGGGCGAGTGGGTGACGCTGCCGCCTGGCGCCTACGGGCAGTCCCAGGGATCCTGCGACAGTGCCGGCGCCGGCACCGTGGGCGTGGAGGAGCAGCTCGCCTGAGCGTCACGGGGGCGCGAGCAACTCGCCGGAGCCGCGGGCGATGAGGCGTACCGGCAGCTCGATGTGCTCAGGTGGGCCCGCGTCGCCGCGCAGGCGGCGGAACAGCAGCTCGGCCGCCACCCGGCCCATCCACGCCGGGTCCTGCGCCACCACGCTCACCTGCGGATGCAGCAGGTCGGCCAGCTCGAAGTCGTCGAACCCCACCAGCGCCACCCGCTGCCCGTCGAGCGCGCGCAGAGCGGTCACGGTGTAGCGGCCGTTGCCGGTGAACAGCGCGGACGGCGGATCGTCCAGTGCGAACATGCGGGCCAGGTCCGCGCGCACCGCCTCCAGCGCGGGCGGCCGCATCGACACCAGCCGCTCGTCGAACAGCCCGCCGAGCGCCTCGCGGTAGCCCTTGAGCCGTTCGGCGGCGGTGAAGATCCCCGGGGCGTCCCCGAGGAAGGCGATCCTGCGGTGGCCGTGGCTCATGAGGTGGCGGATCGCCTCCACGGCGCCGCCCACGTTGTCGGCGAGCACCGTGTCCACGTCGATCCCCGCCCCCGGCGGCCGGTCCGCGAACACCACCGGCGTACCGGCCTCCAACTCGGGACGCAGGTAGGTGTGGTCCTCACCGGCGGGCACCACGATCAGCCCGTCCACCCGGCGCGCGCAGAACGTCTCGACCAGCTCCCGTTCCCTGCCCGGCTCCTCGCCGGACGAGCCGCTCAGCAGCAGGCAGCCGTGCTCGATGACGACGTCCTCGACGGCCCGGCTCAGACCTGAGTAGAACGGGTCCGCCACGTCCTCGATGACGAGCCCGATCGTGGCGGTCCTGCCGCTGCGCAGCACCCGCGCGCTCTCGTTGCGGGTGTAGCCCAGCCGGTCGATGGCCGCGCGCACCCGCTCGGCCGTGGCCGGGTGGACGCCGGGCTCGCCGTTCACGACGCGCGAGACTGTCTTGAGCGCCACGCCCGCGGCCGAGGCGACGTCCTTCATCGTCGGTCTCACGCCAGGATCATGTCTCACTCCGACCTCGTAGACAACGTTGTCAGGGCGTTATGCGAGAGTGGTCCTCTATGTCGTTGAGATCTGCCGTGCTGGTCGCCGGGTTCGTACTGGCCGCGCTCAACCTGCGCCCCGCCATCGCGGGCGTCTCCCCGCTCCTCGACGAGATCATGAAAGACGTGGGCCTCTCACCGGCCGGCGGCGGCGCGGTCACCACGGTCATGGTGGTCTGCCTGGGCGTGTTCGGACCGGTCACGCCGCTGCTCGCGCGGCGCTTAGGGCTGGATCGCACGCTGCTGGCCGGCCTGCTCGTCATCGCGGCGGGCGTGGCGCTGCGCGGCCTCGACGGCGCGCCCGTGCTCTACCTCGGCTCCGCACTCGCCGCCACGGCGATAGCCGTCATGAACGTCTCCATGCCCGCCGTCGTCAAGCAGCACTTCCCCACCCGGGTCAACCTCCTGACCGGCGTCTATGTCGCCTCGGTGGTGGCCGGCGCCACCCTCGCCTCCGGGCTGGTCATCCCCGTCGAGCACGCCACGGGGTACGGCTGGCGCGGCGTCTCCGCGCTGCTCGCCGTGCCGGCCCTGCTGGCCGCGCTGCTCTGGCTGCCCCAGGCGCTGCGCAAGCAGGGCGGTGACCAGAACGGGCCGAGGCCGTTCGGCGCGGTGCTCAGGAGCCGCGTGACCTGGTACGTGACCGGGCTCATGGGCCTGCAGTCGCTGACCTTCTACGTCATGCTGGCCTGGCTGCCGACGATCTTCCTGGAGGCCGGGCTCCCCGCCGACCAGGCGGGATACCTGCTCAGCCTGACGAACCTCGTCCAGGTGGCCGCCTCGCTCGCGGTCCCCGTGCTGGCCGGCAGGCGGGAGTCGCAGGTGTCGTACGTGGTCGGCGCCGGCGTGCTGACCGTCCTGGGCTACCTCGGCGTGCTGCTGGCCCCGGCGACCGCCCCGTGGCTGTGGATGGTGGTGCTGGGGATCGGCCAGGAGGCCTCGTTCGCGCTGGCCCTGCTGATCATCGCGCTGCGGCCCGCCGATCCGGCCGCCGTGACCGCGCTGTCGGCCGTGGCGCAGTCCGTGGGGTACGTGATCGCGGCCCTGGGGCCGTTGCTGTTCGGGTTCCTCAGGCAGGTCTCCGGCGGCTGGTCGGTGCCGCTGACCGTGGGGCTGGGGGTGCTCGTCGTCCAGATCGCGGCTGGGTGGTTCGCGGGACGGCCTGCTACCTTAGGCAAGGCTAACCTATAGGGAGGTTCCAGCGTGCTGACCGAGGCGCTCCAGCGTCTTGCCGACGGGCGGGGCGGGGTCATCGGGGTCGAGCCTGACCTGGTCATCGAGCCCGACGAGAGCTGGACGCCGGTCACGGAGCTGTTGCGGGAGCCGTACGCGCTGCTCATCGAGCTGATCGACGAGACGGCCGCGCGCTGGAACGCGCCACGCCACGTCGGCGCGGCGCTGTTCTGGAAGACCTACAGCTACTGGCACACGCTGCCCATGGCGCTCGGGTGGGCGCTGGACGGGCGGGTGCCGATCATGCGGGTCGCGGACACGTACTTCAAGGTGTCGGACGCCGGGGTGACGGTCGCGGCGACGCGCGTGAGCTGGGGCTCCGGCGCCCATGTGATCGGCGAGGCGCTCGCCGAGTCGCAGCGGCCGCTGGTGAAGGCCATCGAGGCGGTGGCGAAGGTGGGCGAGCGCACGCTGTGGGGTTCCACGGCGGAGGCGTTCGCCCACCCGCTGACCTCGATCGTGCCCGGCGACTACATGCGGCTGCTGAAGGAGATCGGCGCGCCGGTCGACGGGCTGATCGAGCCCGCCGGCGACGGCTACTTCCGCAGGACCTGCTGCCTGTGGATCACACTGCCCGATGTCGAGCCCTGCGGAAGCTGCTGCGTGCTCAGGCCACCACGGCCTCGTCCAGCGGCCTGAGCTCGTCGGCGTAGCTCACCGAGACGCGGCGCATGACGCCGGTGTCGTCGATCGAGTACTGGCCGAGCCGCCACAGCGGCGGCGAGTAGGCGTGTATGGAGACGCTGCCGTCGATCGCGCCGTTGAGCCGGTGTATGTGGTCGGGCCCGAACGAGAACGACTGGCCCTCCGAGACCACGGTCTCCAGGTGCTCGCCGCCGATGCGGGGGTTGCACTCCAGTAGCGCGCCCTGCACCACGTGGACCGCTCCCGAGGAGATGTCGTGGTCGTGCCAGCCTGTGTCGTCCTCGGGGCGCCAGCACAGGAGCCAGACGTCCACGTACGCGTCGCGGTAGAGGGAGGCGTAGTGCCTTCCGCCCTCTTCCGGGAAGGCCACCTGGTCGCGCCACTCCTCGGGGTGGGCGGCCAGCTCGTTCACCAGCTCGCGCAGCTCGCGGCGGTCGAGGGTGCGCTCAGGTAGCTGGGCGCAGGTCCCCCCGTCCTTGATCTGGTTCGTGTTCACGTACGAGTCTCCCTTCTGGAAAGCAGACGACGGGGGTTCACGACCCGGATGGCGTGGCCGGCGGCCGCGCCGAGCCCGGGCTCGGGTGCTTTGGCGTAGGGGGCGTCGGAGCCGTTGACGACGACGTCGATGCCCAGCTCGCGGACGATCGCGTCGATCGCGCGCGGGCCGTAGGAGGAGGTCTCCACGAAGAAGTCCGGATCGACCAGGCCGCGGGTGCCGCCGCCCCTGGCGATCAGGCGCTCGGAGTGCAGCGGGGCCAGGCCCGCGAGCGCCGCGAAGCAGACGCGCAGCCTGGGGTGCCTGGGCCGCACCACGGCGTGGAAGTAGTGCCACGCGGCGTGCAACTGCTGCACGTACGGCACCACGGCGGGCCACCACGGCGGCGTGCCGGGAGCCGCGGCGGCGGGCCCGGGGTGGACGAACAGCGGCAGGTCGCTGTCCGTCAGCACCTCGAGCAGCCGGTCGTCCGGTACGGCCGTCGCCGGGATCTGCAGCCCGGTGAGGCCGCGGTCGAGGTCCTTGGCCAGGCGGTCGGGGTCGGGCTCGCTGAGGCACGTGGACGCCCAGGCCCCGAACGGCTCGCCCAGCGCGAGCGCGCCCTCGTGGTAGGCGTCGATCACCGGCCACGACTCCTCAGGCGGCAGGGACTCGATGCCGAGCGGGCTCGACATCGACACCAGCGCCAGCTCCAGGCCGGTGGTGTCCCTGCGGTCGTCGGGGTCGATCTCGTACGGGGATTCGCCGTCGAGGATCAGTGTCCAGCCGTCGACGTAAGGAGGGGAGGTGCGGGCGCGCAGGGCATCGACGAACGGGCGGGTCCACACATGCTGATGGATGTCGACGCGCACGGCCTCCTCCTCCCCCTATTCCCTACTAACATTACATGTTAACCGGCTGTGCTGGGCAACGGCTCCTGTGAACCGTTTCAGTGATACGATTCAGTGAACCGCTTCACATGCGGCTTGTCAACGGCTCCGGGAGGCGGCTGGCCGACAAGCCCGTGGCGGAAACTGGGGTTCTGTCGGTGTCACCGAATAGGGTGGCTGAATGCCTCGAAAGAGAGCCACGATCCGGGAGGTGGCTCAGGCCACGGGCCTGTCCCCCGCGGCCGTCTCCTATGCGCTGCGCGGCCTGCAGGTGTCCGAGGAGACCATGGAGCGGGTGCGTGCCGCAGCGGCCGAGCTCGGCTACGAGGCCGATCCCATCGCCAGGGCCCTGGCCAGCGGGCGCACCGGGATGATCGGCCTGCTCTGCGGCTCGCTGGAGGACCTCTGGCAGCAGTCCCTGGCGGTCGGCATCAGCAGAGGTCTGCGGGAGAAAGACCGTTATGCCCTGATCCTCGATGCGGTCGGCGATCCCGCCCGCGAGCGCGCCTTCGCCCAACGGCTCCGCGACCAGCGCGTTGACGGCCTGATCGTCCAGCCGATCGACCCGGCGGCGGCGTTCTGGGCCGAGTTGTGCGAGTCGCTGCCGGTGGTCGCGATCGGCGACTCGATCGCGGGCACGGCCGGGGAGGTCGTCTTCGACAACCGGCGCGGTGTGACGATGGCCCTGGAGCACCTGCGCGACCTCGGTCACCGCCGCGTCACGGTCCTCACCTCGACCAGGGCGAGCACGCCCGACCGGCCCGCCGACCTGCACGTCACGGCGGAGGCCGACCGGCTGGGGCTGGACATCGAGGTCGTCACCGCCCCGCACGGGCTGGCCGGCGCCACCTCGGCCGCCCGCGACCTGCTGGCCGCGCGGAGGCCGAGCGTGGTGTTCTGCTTCGCCGACTCGATCGCTTACGGGGTCTACGCGGCCGCTCAGGAGCTTGGGCTGTCCGTTCCCGGTGACGTGTCGGTCATGGGGTATGACGACCACCCGATGTCGGGGCTGCTCACGCCTGGGCTCACGACCGTCGATTGGGATATCGACGGGATCGTCCGGGCCGCGGTCCGGCTCATCTCGGCGGCGGCCGACGGCGGCACCCGACGACGGCGCGTCGTCCAGGCGCCCACACTCAGGGAACGGGGGTCGGTCGCCCGGGTGGGGTGACGGGGCTCGGCACTTGGGGCGCAGCGTGCGCGTCCCGGGGGCGTAGGACCGCACCATCGGCCGCCGTCGCAGGCGTCGCATGGTGCCGCGCCGTGCCCGCGTCCGGGCGGCGAGTGTCGTGCACGCGTCTGCGCGGCGCCGTCGCCAGGGGAGTCCCCAGAAGGGTCAGGTGGCTGGGTGGAGGGACAGGGCGCGGCGGGAGGTGGTGAGGTCGGCGGTGAGGGGGCGGTCCGGGGTGGGGCCGTGCAGGGCGCGGGTGGCGGCCGTGTGCTCGCAGGCCAGGACGATCTCCAAGGGCTCCAGGCAGCGCAGGGCGTGGCGGGCGGCCTGGGTGGCGAAGCCGGCGTGGTCCTCCGTGCCCAGGGAGATCACCGCCGTGCCCGTCGTCACGGGGTTGGCGAGGTGGCGGAGCTCGGCCAGGGCGTCCTGCGCCACGTACTCCAGGATCAGCAGCCCCGAGGCGCCAGGGCGGTCGGCGAGGAAGGGGTGGTGGCCGGTGTAGGCGGGGTCCATGAGGGTGGCCAGGCGGGCGGCGCTGAGCTGGGCCGTCTGTACGAGCGCGGCACGCAGCGAGTCGAGCGCCAGGGACACCGGTGCCGCGTGGAAGTTGCCGTTGTGCCAGGCCAGGGAGCCGGAGATGAGGGGGTTCTCGGTGGCGGCGTTGAGGTCGGTCTCGATCGCGGCGCCCGCCCGGCCGAGGGCGTCCATGGCGGCGCCGTGCACCTGGGCGAAGGCCCGGTACCCGTACGGGTCCTGCACGCGGGTCCCCAGCCCTTGGGCGAGCAGGCCGCGCAGGCGTGCCGCCACGGCGGCCTGGCCGGGTTGGGGACGGGCCTCCTGTACGGCCGCGGCCAGCGGCTCCGCCGAGGCGTGCACGGCGGTGAACGACATGGCGGCGACGTCGATGGCGGCCTCCAGGAGATGGCGGAGGCGGTGGCAGGCGATGGCGGCGTCGGCGAGCGTGGCGGCCCCCGAGCTGATGAACGGCAGCGCGTCCCCGGAGGCGAGCGGGAAGCGGGGCTGGTCAGGAGGGGATGGCGAGCGTTCGTGGTGCCAGGGGAGCTCGCCCAGCAGGCACAGGGCGGTGGTGGCCAGGGCCGTGAGGTCGCCGGTGCCGATGGCGCCGTACGTCTGGATCGGCGGGGTGAAGCCGGCGTTGACCGCGTCGGCCAGCACCGGGAGCACGGCCGGGTCGATGCCGGAGCCGCCCGCGAGGAGCTGGTTGAGCCGGACCACGAGCATGGCCCTGGCGCGGGCGGGCGAGATCAGCGGGCCGGCGCCGCACACATGGCTGCGGAGCAGGTCGAGGCCGGGCTCTTCGACGAGTACGCCCCTGTTGGCGCCCACGCCGGTGCTCCGCCCGTACACGGGGCCCTTGAGCTCCTGAGCGGTGGCCCACGCGGCCCGGGCCCGATCCAGAGAGGCGATCGTGACCCGGGCCCCGCCGTACGCGGCCTCGTGCACCTGCGCGCAGGTCAGGCCGGCACCGTCGAGCTCCACGTGGGGGTTCAGTCGCCGTCGGGAAGGATGAGGCCCAGCAGCCAGCTCACGACGCTGACGATGATCGCGCCCCAGAACGCGGCCGGGTAGAAGTTGTCGACGTGGAAGGGTATGTCGAGCTGGCCCGCGATCCAGCTCGTCAGCAGCAGCATGGCCGCGTTGATGACGAGCAGGAACAGGCCGAGGGTAAGGACGACGATCGCGCACCCGAGCGCCTTGACGATGGGCTTGACGATCGCGTTCACGAGGCCGAAGATCAACGCCACGATCAGCAGCACGCCCCAGTATTTGACCGAGTTGGCCGGGGCGTTTACCTCGATGCCGTCGAGGACCTGTACGGCGACCCAGAGGGCCACCGCCGCCGCGATGGTTCTGATGATGAATCTCACGCTGGTTGATCCTCCCACTTGAGATCGGCAATTCGATAGTGGCGCGGCCACTACGATTCCCCGCGATTACCGAGGGTAGTCACCGGTTATCGTCGGCCCAACTCGGGAAGGGGCGTCGAGGGGAGGGAGCGAGATGGACGCGAACGGGCTCGAGTCGTTGCCGGCCGATGAGTTGCACGATCGGGCGGTGCGTTACGCCGTACGCCACGGAGACCTGGGGTTTCTCTGGGACCTGCTGAAGGTGATCCCGGCCGCCGAGGCCGCCAGCGGTCATGGTTCCGAGACCGCCAACGACCTCAGCAGGGTCTCCGCGCTGCTCAGCGACGCCATCGCCTCCGGCGAGGGAGAGCTGGGCGAGGCGCTGCGCCCGATCTACATAGAGTATTTGCGGAAACATCCCGACGCCTGAGCGTGAGCGAAGGCTGAGGATGCGACTCCACATCGCCATGCGTGCCACCCTCCGTAGCCACTCGAGCGCGACCGGCTCACTCGGGGCCGCGGCGGGCGGCCCGCCGATGGGTGGTCAGCCCGCGAGGCGGGCTTCCGCGCCGCTGTAACCGGCGAAGCCGGGTGTGCTGATCTCCTGTCCGTCGCGAGTGATGATCATCGTCTGGTACGGCCCCGCCGCCGCCAGCTCGGTCGCGAAGCGCCTGGCCACGATGGGCCCCATGGCGTAGACGGCGGTGGCGTACGCGTCGGCCAGGCCGAGGTCGGGGCCGATCACGGTGACCGAACCGAGGCCCTCCTCGACCTGCCCCGTGTGCGGATTTACCACGGGCGCGCCGCCGGAGGTGGCGATGCCCAGGTCGTGGGCGAGGACGACCTTGCGTACCACGTCCTTGCGCGGGTCGCGGATGCCGACGCGCCAGCGTTTGCCGGGGGCGGCCGAGCCGCGCACCCGGATGTCGTCGCCCGCGCTGATGCGGTGGTCGCCCGCGCCTGCATTGACCAGGGCGCGGGACAGCCGCTCGAGCGCCCAGCCCTTGATGTAGCCCGACGGGTCGATGACGCCGTTGATGCGGGCCTCGAAATAGCCGTTGGTGGCCTCGCTGAGCTCGTCGCAGCGGTGGAGGACCTCGATGAGCTCGGGGACCTGCCTGATCGTCTGCCCGCGGTTGAGCCGGCCGATCTGGCTGTCCTCCCTGACCGGGCTGAAGGTGTCGTCCACCCATCTGAGCCAGGAGAACGCGTCATCCAGCAGGGGGACCAGCTCGCGCGCCGGGAGAGCGGTGCGGATGTCCACACTGACCGGCATGCCCATGACCATCTCGACACGGGCGCTTCCGGGGAAAGTCGTCACCTTGCCTCCTTGTCCGCAGCCCACCGTTGCAGATGAGGCGTAATGTGGACCTAAACCTTTTGCTGTGATTTGAAATGAATCTGTGATCTCGGCACAGCAAGGCGTGACAACGCCCCGCGTACGTACCTCTTGAACTGCCGTGGACCGGCCACCACCACATCGCGCTCGGCGATGTCGGGAATCTCACGGCTGAGGCCCGAGGCGCTCAGGCGCTCCTTGGCCCGGGGGTCGTGCTCCGCGCCCTCGACGAGGATGAGGCCGTAGCGGGCCTCCAGGTCGCGCAGCTCGTCGGTGGCGCGCTCGATCCGGTAAACCGCCACGGTGTCGGTCCCGCCGTCCAGGCGGGTCCGCAGGGCGGCCGGGTCGAGGCCGGCGGCGATCAGCAGGGTCGGCCTGGTCGTGGTGGGCGCCCGGTGGCTGCGGACCGCCATGACGGCCGCCATCGCGTACAGGATGAGCGAGCCCGCGCGGCTGAGCTCGGTCACGTACGCCGTGGAGCTGAACTCGTGGGCCACCAGCAGCGCGCCGGCGAGGTAGCCGCCGAGCCGCAGCCGCTGCCTGGCCTCCTCGGTGCGCAGGTAGTCGGCGGCCTTGACGGTGAGAAAGCCGAGCGCGACGAGCAGCGCCGCCGCGGCGTAGGCGGCCGGCCGCCACGGGTAGCCGAAACCCGGTTGGATCGCGCCGAACTCGGCTACCGCGACACCGCACCAGAAGAGGACGGGACCCGGGTTCGCATTCGCCTCGCTAGCCATGGCTATCACGATGCTGAATGAACATGAAAGGTTCCTGAGTAAGGTCTGAAACATGGCTAACGTGCGTGTTGAGCGAACAGAGGACGGCGGATTCCGGGCCACGAACGCCCGCGGCGCCGAGGTACGGATGGGCGGCGGGGACGAGGACGGAGTGTTCACCCCCGTGGAGTTGCTGCTGGCGGCGGTGGGCGGATGCAACATCGTGACCGTCGAGCCGCTCACCGCCAAGCGCGGCCACCGCCTGGTGCGGCTGGCGATGACGGTGCAGGCCGAGAAGGTCGAGCCGAGCAAGCTCGGTCCGGTCACCGTCACGTACGAGGTGGAGCTGCCCTCGGAGGAGGCCGGCGAGGTGTTCAGGGCGGTCGCGGAGCGGGTGCACGAGAAGTACTGCACGGTGAGCAGATCGTTGCAGGAAGGCACAGAGGTTCGGCTGGAGGTTCCCTAGTCGGATAAAACAGATATTCGACCCCGTCATGACGCGACCGTTGCATTCGTCTCGGTAGCGTTGTAGCAGGTCAAGAGACCAGCGAACCTTCACCGAAGCGGACGCGGAGGGGGACCGCGGTTCGCTAAGTGCGGGACCGCCGGCGTTTTTGGGGGAAGATGCCGGCCTGGACCGCCGCCGATCGGGCCGGGCAGCTTTGGGGGAACTGCCCGGCCCGATCTATGCGTATCCTCCGGTTTCGTGAAGAAGGTTCTCATTGACTGCGACCCCGGCATCGACGACGCGCTCGCCCTGGCCCTGGCGGCCGGATCCCCTTCCCTCGACGTGGTGGGCGTCACCACGGTGGGCGGCAACGTCGACCTCCCCCTGACCACGGCGAACGCGCTGGCCCTGAGAGAGTTCCTGGAGCTCGGCGATGTCCCGGTGACGCCGGGCAGCGCCGGCGCCCTGCTGCGCGAGACAGTGCGCGCCGCCCGCGTGCACGGGACCACGGGCCTGGGCGGCGTGGTCCTGCCCGCGCCAAGCCGGGGCCCGTCGGACGGGCACGCGGTCGACTTCATCGTGGACACCCTGAAGGCCGCCCCGGGCGAGATCACGCTGGTGGCCGTGGGACCGCTGACCAACATCGCCCTCGCCGTACGCCGCGAGCCCCGCGTCGTGGAGTGGGCCCGCGACCTGGTCATCATGGGCGGCTCGTTCACGCGTGGCAACCACAATCCGGCCGCCGAGTTCAACATGCTGGCCGACCCCGAGGCGGCCGCCATCGTCTTCGACGCCGGGTGGACGGTGAAGATGCTGGGCCTGGACGTGACGCTGACCGCCATGGTGACCGCGGAGGTGCTCGACCGGATGCGTCCCCTGGGGAGGCTGGCCGAGCTGCTGGTGCCCGCCGCGCAGTTCTACGGGGTGGTGACGGCCGACGGCGGCCCGGCCATCCACGACGCATGCGCGGTGGCGTACGTGCTGGATCCCTCTCTTTTCACCTGCGTGCCGGCCGTGGTGAACGTGGAGACGGCCGGGCGTTACACGCGGGGGATGACCGTGACGGACTTCAAGGTGACCGCCCAGGACTCGAACGCGCTCGTGGCTACCTCGATGGACGTGAAGGGGTTCTGGGAGCTGGTTCTGGGGGCGTATGAGGGGTTGGCGGGGCGGCTCGGATGATGTGCAGGCAGTGCTCGGCGGCTGATACAGTTACATCTGTTGCGCCGCTAGCTCAGTTGGTCAGAGCAGCTGACTCTTAATCAGCGGGTCCGGGGTTCGAGTCCCTGGCGGCGCACAGCGAGAAACCCCAGTTCGGTATTTTCCGAGCTGGGGTTATTTCGTTGGGCCGCCGAAGTAACCAGGACCCAGCCCCTTGCGCCGGGCGTAGGCTCACCGTTGTGCCCGAGCCGATCATGCGCCCCACCGCCCGCATCCTCCTCCTCGACAGCCATGACCGGATCCTGCTCTTCCAGGGGCGGGGACCGACCACGAACCCGGATCTGGCCTGGTTCACCCCGGGTGGCGGAGTCCACGCGGGAGAGAGCGTGCTGGTCGCCGCCGCCCGCGAACTACGGGAGGAGACTGGCCTGCAGGCCAGACCGGAGGAGTTCGGGCCTGTCGTCGCCGTCAGTGAGGGCTACTGGATCGGCTCCGACGACACCCTCTACTACGCCACCGACCACTACTTCCTACTCCGCACCCAGACCGTGACCGTGGACCTGTCGGCGATGGAGGAGCTCGAACGCTCCCTGCTGGCCACGTACCGCTGGTGGACCTTGGACGAGCTGCGCGCCACCACTGAACTGGTCCTCCCCGTGAACCTTCCGCGCCTGCTGGAACGCCTGCTCGCCGGGGACGTCCCGACGGATCCGGTCCTGGTGGCCTGGGACCGCTGAGCGGTTCCCGGGCTCTTTCTGGGCCATGGTCATCGCGCGGGTAGCCCTCGGCGACGGCGATCTCGGCCATATCCTCGCCCTAGGACACGCGGGGTGAGAGGAGCGGGATGCAGACATTCACGAGCTGGCCGTCCTGGGCGCAGGCGGAAGGACCGCTGAACAGGGCGCTTCCGCCGGAGACCGTGGGAGCCCTGCGCGCCGCGGTGGCCTTCGCCCGCGACAAGCATGGCGTGCAGCAGCGGCCCACCGGGCGCCCGTACCTCGAGCATCTGCTGGAGGCGCTGGAGGTGGCCGTGGCCGGCGCCGGGGTGAGCGACAGGGACGTGCTGGTGGCGATCGTGCTGCACGACGTGCTGGAGGACACGCCGTGCACGCAGGCGGAGATCGTACGGCGGTTCGGCCCGCGCGTGGCGGAGCTCGTGAGGTGGGTGACCAAGCCCCAGGGCATCGCGAAGGCCGACTACCTGGGCTCCCTCGTCAAGGCGCCGCCCCAGGCCGTGCTCGTGAAGCTGGCCGACCGGGTGAGCAACGTGCAGGAGCTGCAGCGGATGCCGTGGCGGTTCCAGCGGCGCTACTACCTGGAGACCGTGGCCTACATCATGCCGCTGGCCGGCGCCCATCCCTGGTTCGCCACCTGGTACGGGGAGTGGCGCAGGCGCTGGCATCCCCGCGTGGAGCGCCTGTCCGCCTACTAGCCGATCCTGGCCACGCGGTTGCGTACGCCCTGGAAATGGGCGTGTACGGCGGCCACGGCGGCGGCCCGGTCGCCGCTCAGGACGGCCGTGTAGATGTCGCGATGGCGCCTGACCACGTCGCCCGGCGGCTCGTCCGGCGCGCCCAGCTCGTCGCGGAGCTGGTAGTACACGTCCCAGAACGCGCCGAGGAGCTGGCTCACCAGGGGATTGCCGAGCGGCCGGTAGAGGAGGTCGTGGAAGAGGCGGTCGGTCTCGGGAGAGACGGGGCCGGCCTGCGCCTCGGACTCCATCCTGGCGATGACGTCGGCGATCGGCGTCAGGTCGGCCTCGGGCCCAAGCTCGATGAGGCGCTCCACGAGGCCGGACTCCAGGATCTCGCGGATCTCGACGAGGTGCGCCAGGTGGTTCTTGCCGTTCTGCAGCGTGATGCGGCTGTGGAAGGCCAGCTCGTCCACCAGCCCCGCCAGCGACATGCGGCCCACGAACATGCCGAACCCGTGGCGGATCTCCACGATGCCGACCGCCTGCAGGGCCTTGAGCGCCTCCCTGATCGAGTTGCGGCTGACCCGCAGCTCCTCCATGAGCTCCGACTCTGTGGGCAGCGGGTCGCCGGCCACCAGCCCGCGCTGGACGATCAGGTCCTTGACGCCCTCCTGGGCCTCGACGGCACGGCTCAGCCGCGCCGGACGCGGGACAGCGGTCATGGAAGATCCTTTCGTCGTAGGTAACAATCCTGAAATCTTCTGTTGACCTCAAGCATGGGCTGCGTTTAGCGTCCACTTTACGCAAAACATAGGACATGGGATGTCCCATGTACTATATCTCCCAGGAGGATTCCGTGAGCTCTGAGTTCAGCCGCCGCGACTTCCTGCGTTACAGCGGAGCGACAGGTGCGGCGGCGTTCATCGCGGCCACCCTCTCCGCCTGTTCCGGAGGCCCGGCCTCGACCGGCTCGGTCGGCGCCGGATCCAACAAGGACCTGATCACCGCCGTCATCGGCTACGGCAACGACCAGAGCTGGGACCCGACGCAGACCGCGTCGGCGTTCGCGATGGCCGGGATCAACCACATCTACGAGGGGCTGCTCGACACCGACCCGATCACGCGCGAGCCGTACCCGGCGCTCGCGACCGCCGTGCCCGCCGACCTGAACGCGACGTCCTGGAAGTTCACGCTCAGAGACGGCGCCAAGTGGCACGACGGCCAGCCGGTCACCGCCGACGACGTCGTCTTCACCTTCGAGCGGATCCTGGGCCCCGACAACGTCCTGGCCGGCAACTTCTTCAAGTCCTGGCTCAAGGAAGTGAAGAAGGTCGACGACAGGAACGTCGAGCTGGTCTTCAAGTTCCCCTTCCCCGACGCCGCCCCCAGGCTCACCATCGCCAAGATCATGCCGAAGCACGTCTTCAGCCAGCCGGGCGCGTGGGACAAGGCCAAGAGCGGTATGACGATGGGCTCGGGGCCGTACAAGCAGACCGCGCACAACCCCAAGTCCAACACCTCCTTCGAGGCGTTCGACGGCTACAACGGCCCCCGCCCGGCCACGGCCAAGAAGATGAACTGGCTGACGATCGTGGATGCCGCCGCCCGCGTGGCCAAGATCTCCGGCGGCTCGGCCGAGGCGCAGATCGCCGACAACATCCCGTACGCCAACGTCGACCAGCTCAAGAAGCAGGGCCTGACCGTCGAGGGCGGCAAGGGCATGAACCACATGTTCCTGATGTTCAACACCGGTGCCAAGCCCTTCGACGACGTACGGGTGCGCCAGGCGCTGCACTACGCGATCGACAAGCAGAAGATGATCGACGTGGCGCTCAAGGGCCACGGCACGGCCTCCAGTTCCTTCCTCAACGAGGGCAACCCCGACTACAAGCGGGCCTCGGTCGTGTACGACTACGACCCGGAGAAGGCCAAGGCGCTGCTGGCGGAGGCCGGGGTGAAGAACCTCACGATCAACCTCATGGCCGTGAACGTGAGCTGGATCGCGGACTGCCTGCCGACCATCGCCGCCTCCTGGGAGGCCGTCGGGATCAAGACCACGCTGGAGCCGCAGGACACGGCCGCGCTGTTCGCCAAGATGGACCAGTTCCAGGACTACCAGGTGGTCGCCGCCGCCTCGAACCCCAACCAGTTCGGCATGGACGCCGACCTCATCCTGCACTACAACTACGTGCCCGGCGGCCTGTGGATGAAGTACAGCCACTGGGACGGCAGCGCGGACGCCAAGAAGTTGTTCGCGATGATGGACGAGGCCAGCAAGGAGACCGACAAGGCCAAGAAGACCGAGCTGATCCACAAATATCTGGACTTTGTGGCTGAGCAGGCGATCCTCTACCCCGTCGTCCACAACGAGCTGATGACCGCCTGGGACCCGAAGAAGCTGTCCGGCATCCGCGCCCAGCCGTACCCCGGCATCAACCTGCTGCAGGCCAAGAGGACATGACGCTCGTCGCCAGGATGCTGCTGCGGCGGCTCCTCATGCTGATCCCGCTGCTGCTCGGCGTGGTCGCGTTCGTCTTCATCGTGATGCGCTTCTCCAACAGCAAGCCGGAGTACGCGTACTTCCAGGGCGCGAACCCGACCCCCGAGCAGATCCACCAGTTCCAGCTCGAGAACGGCCTGCTGGACCCGCTGCCCCTGCGGTACGTGCGGTTCGTCGCGGACCTGGCCCAGGGCGACATGGGCACCAGCGTGCTCACCAAGAAGCCGGTGCTGGAGTCCATCACGACCGCGCTGCCGCTGACGTTGCAGCTCACGTTCCTGGGCCTGGCCGTCGCCGTGGTGCTGTCGCTGGTGTTCGGCGTCACCGCGGCGCTGTACCGCGACCGCTGGCCGGACCAGGTGATCCGCCTGGTGTCGCTGATCGGGGTGGCCGCGCCGTCGTTCTGGCTGGCGCTGCTGATGATCCAGTACCTCGCCGTCGGCGAGGGCCTCTTCCCGACCGGCGGCTACATCAACCCGGCCGACTCCACGGCCGGCTGGCTGCAGTCGATGACGCTGCCGGCACTGTCGCTGTCGCTGCCGATCGCCGCCCAGCTCACCCGCATCATCCGCACGTCGATGGTGGAGGAGCTGGACCGCGACTACGTGCGTACCGCGATCGGCAGCGGCCTGCCGCCGATCGTGGTCGTCGGCAGGAACGTGCTGCGCAACGCGCTGATCACCCCGCTGACCGTGCTCGGCCTGCGCATCGGCTACCTGATCGGCGGCACCGTGGTCATCGAGACCATCTACGGCCTGCCCGGCATGGGCCAGCTCATGATCAACGCCGTGCGCGACGGCGACCCGGCCGTCGTCCAGGGCGTGGTGCTGACCATCGCGGTCGGCTTCATGGTCGTCAACCTGGTCGTGGACATCCTCTACCTGCTGGTCAACCCCCGCCTCAGGAGCGCCACATGAGACGTGGACTGACGGAACGGCTCTCCCGGCCCGGCGTGGGCCTGCGCCGGCTCAAGCCCCTGTCGTGGGTCGCGGTCGGCATCGTCGCCGTGGTCGTGCTGGCCGCGCTGCTGGCGCCGTGGATCGCGCCGCACTCGCCGTACTTCCAGGAGGCCGCGGGCGGCGGCCCGTCGGCCGCGCACTGGATGGGGCTCGACAGCGCCAACCGCGACATCCTGTCCAGACTCCTGTACGGGTCCCGCTGGTCGCTGATCATCGGCCTCGGCGCGACCGGGCTCGCCCTGGTGGCCGGGGCGGTCGTCGGCGCGGTCGCGGCCACCTCGCGCAGGGCCGTGGACGAGACCATCATGCGGCTGCTCGACGTCGTCATGGCCTTCCCCGGCATCGCACTGGCCGCCGTGCTGGTGGCGGTGTTCGGCGGCAGCATCCCGGTGCTGGTCATGGCCATGGCCTTCCTCTACATGCCGTCCGTGGCCAGGGTCGTGCGGGCCAACGTGATCGCCCAGTACGGCGAGGACTACGTGGCGGCGGAGCGGATCATCGGGGCGCGCACGCCGTACATCGTCGTCAAGCACGTCGCGATCAACTGTGCCGCGCCCGTGCTGGTGTTCTGCACGGTGATGGTGGCCGACGCGATCGTGTTCGAGGCGTCGCTGTCGTTCATCGGCGCCGGCGTGCGCCCGCCGAACCCCTCCTGGGGCAGCGTCATCGCCGACGGCAAGAACATGGTGCTGCTCGGCGGCTGGTGGGCCACGGTCTTCCCGGGCCTGCTGATCCTGCTGACCGTGCTCGCGCTCAACATCCTCTCCGAGGGCATCTCCGACGCCTGGGCCGCGCCCGCCGCCCGCAAGGCCGTCACCAAGAAGGACGACGCCTTCGAACAGGCCAGTCCCGGCTCCGGCGAGGTCGTCGAGCTGCCGGGGCTGGCCGAGGCCGCCCGCAGGCTGGCCGAGCGCGCCCGCCCGCTCCCGCAGGGGCAGCCGATCCTCTCGGTGGAGCGGCTGCGGATCGGGTTCACGGACGGTGTGGACATCGTGGACGGCATCGGGTTCGAGGTGCATCCGGGCGAGGTGCTCGGCCTGGTGGGCGAGTCCGGCTGCGGCAAGTCGCTGACCGCGCTGACCATCATGGGCCTGCAGCCGCGCAACGCCCGCGTCAGCGGCCACGTCCGCTTCGACCAGCGGGAGCTGCTCTCGGAGTCGCGCCGCGCCCGCCGCCGCCTGCTCGGCCACGAGATGGCGATGATCTACCAGGATGCGCTCTCCTCCCTGAACCCGGCTATGACCATCAAGGCCCAGCTCAAGCAGCTCACCCGCCGCGGCGGCCGGCGCACCCCCGCCGAGCTGCTCGAACTCGTCGGCCTCGACGCCCGCCGCACCCTGTCCTCCTACCCGCACGAGCTCTCCGGCGGGCAGCGGCAACGGGTGCTGATCGCGATGGCGCTGTCGCGCGACCCGAAACTGATCGTCGCCGACGAGCCCACCACCGCGCTCGACGTGACCGTCCAGGCACAGGTCATCGAGTTGCTGCTGAAGCTGCGCGAGGAGCTGGGGTTCGCGCTGATCCTCGTCTCGCACGACCTCGCGCTGGTCGCCGACGTCACCGACCGCGTGGTCGTCATGTACGGCGGCCAGATCGTCGAGACCGGCGCCACGGCGACCCTCGTCGGGGCGCCCGCCCACCACTACGCCCGCGGTCTGCTGGGCTCGGTGCTGTCGCTGGAGTCGGGGGCCGAGCGGCTCACCCAGATCCGCGGCGTCGTGCCCGCCCCGGCGGACTTCCCGCCCGGCTGCCGGTTCGCCGACCGGTGCCCGATGGCCACGGACGTGTGCCGTACCGAGACACCGGTGCTGGAGGGGGACAAGACCCATGCGGTGGCCTGCCACCATCCTGCTCTCATGAGGAGTGAGCAGCGTGCTTGAGCTCAAGGACGTGCACGTCGTGCACAAGGCCCGCTCGGGCGGCCTGCTCTCCCGCGACCGCGTCTACGCGCTGACCGGGGCGGACCTCACGGTGAGCCCCGGCGAGACGGTCGGGGTCGTGGGGGAGTCGGGGTGCGGCAAGTCCACGCTGGCCAAGGTGCTGGTCGGCCTGCAGCGACCGACCCAGGGCACCGTGATGTTCCGCGGCAAGGACCTGTGGTCGCTCAAGGAGGCCGAGCGGCGCGCCATGGTCGGGTCGAGTATGGGGATGATCTTCCAGGACCCGTCCACGGCGCTCAACCGCCGCCTGCCCGTCAGGCAGATCCTGCGCGACCCGCTCAACGTGCACCGCCGCGGCACCCCGGCCGAGCGCGACGCCCGCGTACGCGAGCTGCTCGACCTGGTGGGCCTGCCCGCGAGCGTCGCCGACGCGCTGCCGAGCCAGCTCTCCGGCGGGCAGCGCCAGCGCGTGGCCGTGGCCAGGGCGCTCGCGCTCGAGCCGGAGCTGGTCGTGGCCGACGAGCCCACCAGCGCGCTCGACGTGTCCGTCCGCGCCCAGATACTCAACCTGCTGCTCGACCTCAAGGAACGGCTCGGGCTCGCGCTGGTGTTCGTCTCGCACGACATCCAGACCGTACGCAGGATGAGTGACCGCGTGGTCACCATGTACCTGGGCAGGATCGTCGAGCAGGCGCCCGCGCAGGCCATGCCGCTGGGCGCCCGCCACCCGTACACGCGGGCGCTGTTCTCCGCGACCCCGGGGCTGATCTCGCCCATCAACCCGATCCCGCTCGTGGGCGCCGTGCCCTCGGCCACCAGGCCGCCGAGCGGGTGCCCGTTCCGCACCCGGTGCTGGCGGGCAGACGACCTGTGTGCCGCGGACTGGCCCGCGGCACAGGCCGAAGACCACCACCGCTTCCACTGCCACCACCCGGTGGCGGCGGGAGCGACCGACCTTGAGCTGATCCAGGAGCGCGTATGAGTTTGTCCGGCGTCATCCCTCCGGTGTGCACCCCTTTGACCCCTGACTACGAGGTGGACGCCGGCTCGCTCGTCCGGCTGGTCGACCACCTGCTGGACGGCGGTGTCGACGCGCTGTTCGTGCTGGGCTCGTCGTCGGAGGTGGCGTACCTGACGGACGCGCAGCGGCGGGTGGTGCTGGACACCGTGGTCGGCCACGTGGGCGGGCAGGTGCCGGTGCTGGCCGGGGTGATCGACATGACGACGCCGCGGGTGCTGGAGCACGTGCGGGTCGCGGTCGAGGCCGGGGCGTCGGGGGTGGTGGCGACCGCGCCGTTCTACACGCGTACGCATCCGGAGGAGATCCGCACCCATTTCCGTACCGTCGCCGCGCGCGGCGGGCTGCCGGTCTACGCCTATGACCTGCCGGTTTCCGTGCACACCAAGCTGAGCGCCGACCTGCTGCTCGAGCTGGCGGCCGAGGGGGCGCTGGCCGGGGTGAAGGACTCCAGCGGCGACGACGGCGGCTTGCGCGAGGTCATCATGGGCCGTGAGGCGCCGTTCAGCGTGCTCACCGGGTCCGAGGTGACCGTGGACTCGGCCCTGTGGATGGGCGCCGACGGCGTGGTGCCCGGGCTGGGCAACGTGGACCCGCAGGGGTACGTGGAGCTGTACCGCTGTGCCGTACGCGGTGACTGGGAAGCGGCCAGGATGGAGCAGGAGCGCCTGGTCAGGCTGTTCGAGATAGTCCGCGTCGGTGGCACGCGCATGGGCGGCAGCTCGTCCGGCCTCGGCGCTTTCAAGGCCGCACTTCACCTACGCGGGGTCATCGACTGCCCGATCACCGCGCTCCCGCAGATTTCATTGAACGACGACGAGGTCGGCCGGATCGGCAAGCTCCTGGCAGCCGCCGGGCTGCTCTGAGCTAAGCCGTGCCGGCCAGCTGGGCCACGTCCTCAGCACCGTCCTCGATCAACTTCGAGGCCAGGTTGGACAGCGCCCGCCCGGCGGCCAGCTCGTCCCCGATCCCGGGGACCGGCCGGTCGCTGGGATTGCGCCGGGCGTGGGCCACGCTCTCGTGCCGTTTGCCGTCAGCCGTGAACAGCACCGCCGTGGCCGTGGTCACGGCGTCGTTGTCGTCTTCACTGATCCAGATCTGTACATTCCACTGCTTGTACTCCATGGAGGACCACCTCCCTACCTTCGAGGATCTCTCGTGTGAGCCCAAAGGTAAAGGTCGGGGTCCTGATAAGACCCTCCTGGGGAGGATTCCCGGCGCAGCACCCGTGGCCGATCGTAGAGACTTGGAACATGGCTGAGATTGCGGTCGCCGACGGCTCGTGGACGTTCAACGGCGAGTTCCTGCGCATCGTCCCCGGCAGCGACAAGGACGTGCACGAGCTGCGCAGGACGCTGGGCGAGGTGATGGTCCCGCTCGAGGCGATCGCGAGCGTGGCGTTCGAGCCGGCACGCAAGGGCGGCCATGTGCGGCTGCGGCTGCGCAAGGGGGCCGACCCGCTGTCGGACGCGGTGGCTGGGCTGCTCGGGCCGCCCGCCGACCCGTACCGGCTGGCCGTGCCGAAGAGCCGCGCGGGCGCGGCCGAATACTTCGCCGACGAGGTCCGCGACACCCTGCTCGTCTACCAGACCCCCACCGCAGCCTGCGAGGACTACCTCCTGCCCGGGCCCTCCGTGCCCATCTCGGCCACGGCGGGAGACGGCACGGCGCTCTTCGACGGGGAGCGGGTGCGCCTGGAGTGGACCGGGTTCGCCAGCTCGGAGAAGGAGAAGGCGGGGCCGCAGGAGTTCCCGCTGTCGGACGTGGCCGGGGTGGAGTGGAAGCCGCAGTCCGGCATGGGGTACGGCACGCTCCGCTTCCGCCTCAAGAGCGACGGGCCCGCGCTGTCGCCGCAGAAGGATCTCCGCTGCGTCTCGTGGGGCATCCAGCGGTACGGCGGCGCCACCGCCCTGGTCGCCGCGGCGGTGCTGGCCCGCCTGCCGCGGGTGGCCGAGCTGCCGCCTCCCCCGCCGCCGCCCGTCTCCGACGACGTGCACGACGCGGTCCTGCGCCGGCTGGCGGAGCTCGGGGAGCTGCACCGGTCGGGCGTGCTGACCGACGAGGAGTTCGCGGCGGCCAAACAGGCCATGATCCGCCGGCTCCAGGAGTCCTGACCGCCTGAGCGCCGGCGGCATCACCCGCCGATGGACAATGGGCGCAGAGACCCATGACCTGAGGAGCGAGCGTGACCCGCGACGAAGAGAGACTCCTGCGCCGCGCCATCGAGCTGGCCGCGGAGGCCCGTGCGGGCGGCAACCCGCCGTTCGGCTCCCTGCTGGCGACCTCGGACGGCACGGTCCTGGCCGAGGAGCGCAACTCCTCGCTCACCGACCGCGACATCACCGCGCACCCGGAGCTGAAGCTGGCCCGCTGGGCCGCCCGCGAGCTCGACCCGGCCGCGGCGGCCACGACCACGATGTACACGAGCTGCCAGCCGTGCGGGATGTGCACGGGGGCGATCGCCCGCTCGGGCCTGGGGCGCGTCGTCTACGCGCTGTCCGGGGAGCAGCTCGACGGCCTCAAGCCGCCGGGCAGCGCCTTCGTCGAACCGCCCGCCGAAGGCCCGGCCTTGTACGAGGAGGCGCGCGTGCCGGTGGAGGGCTACTACGGCTGACCCCCATCAACCGTTCGGAGGATGTTGCAGGTCCCGGCCGCGGATGACCCTCAATACATGACAGTCATCGAGATCGAGGGCATGACCAAGAGCTACCGGGGCGACAAGGTACTGAACGGCGTCTCGCTCAGGGTGGAACAGGGCGAGATCTTCGGCATCGCCGGCCCCAACGGCGCAGGCAAGACCACGACCGTGGAGTGCGCGTCGGGCCTGCGGGGGCGAGACGGCGGCGTCCTGCGCGTGCTGGGCCTCGACCCGCGGACCGACCGGCGCCGGCTGCTCCCGCGCATCGGCGTCCAGCTGCAGGAGGCGGCCCTGCCGGACGCGATCAAGGTCGGTGAGGCGCTGAAGCTGTACGCCTCCTTCTACGACAAGCCCGCCGACTGGCGGGCGCTCATGGCGGAGTGGGGGCTGGCGGACCGGCGGCGCGCCAGCTTCTCGAGCCTGTCGGGCGGCTGGAAGCAGCGCCTGTTCATCGCGCTGGCCCTGGTCGGCGATCCCGAGGTCGTCTTCCTCGACGAGCTCACCACCGGTCTCGACCCCTCCGCCCGCCGCACCACGTGGGGGCTGATCCGCGACATCCGCGACCGCGGGGTGACCGTCGTGCTGGTCACCCACTTCATGGACGAGGCCCAGGCGCTGTGCGACCGTATGGCGATCATCGATCACGGCCGTGTCATCACCCAGGGCACCCCGGGCGAGCTGATCGCCCAGGGTGGCACCGATTCGCTGGAGGACGCGTACTTCACGCTCACGGGAGGGCAGGCGGCATGAGAGGCATCACACAGGTCATCGGGGTCGAGCTCAAGCTGATCATGCGGGATCCGATGTCGGCGTTCTTCGCGCTGGCCTTCCCGGCGATCATGCTCTGGGTCAAGTTGCGCAGCGGCAAGCCCCTGCCCGGCGGGCTGCCGGCGGTGGACGCCACCGTGCCGATGCTGAGCGTCTTCGTCATCGGCCTGGCCGCGCTGGTCATCCTGCCGGCCACCCTGGCGCAGTACCGCGAGCGCCGGGTGCTCAAGCGGATGCGCGCCACTCCCGCCTCGCCCGGCATGTTGTTCGGCGCCCAGCTGGCAGCTCACATGCTGCTGGCCGTGCTCGGCACGGCCCTGCTGGTCGCCATCGGCCTCGTCGCCTACGACCTGACGGCCCCCGCGAACGCAGGCGCGGTGGTCGTCGCCTGGATCCTCGCCGCGCTGAGCCTCAGCGGCGTCGGACTGCTGCTCGGGGCCGTCGTCCCGTCCGGCCGCACCGCGACCGTGATCGGACTGAGCCTGTTCTTCCCGATGGTCTTCACCTCCGGCGCCGTGATCCCCCGCGAGACCATGGGCGGCGGGATGCGGGCCATAGGCGACCTGACCCCCATGGCCCCCGCCGTCCAGGCGATCCGCGACGGCTGGGAGGGGCACGCGGTGTCACCCATGTCGCTGATCATCATGATCGCGATCTGCCTCGTCGCCGGCTGCGCAGCCGTGAAGGCGTTCCGTTGGTGAGCAAAGGACCCGGTCCCAGTCGCTGGGACCGGGTCGGGCCCGTGCTCCCGTACCTGTTCGTCCTGCTCCCCGCGGGCGCCTCGCTGCTGCAGCACTGGCGGCTCGACACGCTCGCCCTGACCCTGTTCGCGGTGGGCTGGCACTGGCTCATGGTCACCACCGGGTGGGTCAGGAGGCCCGTGGTGGCGGTCGTCTACTTCGGCGTCCTGCTCGCCGCCATCGGGGCGCTGGTCAGCATCGACTCGCTGTTCACGGTGGCCGGGCCCGCGGCTTTCATCCAGTCCTTCGCGGTGCTGCCCCGGTGGTGGGCCTACGCCGGGGTGATGGCGACCGCGGGCGTGCTGGTCTCCATGCGGCCCGAGCCCGGGCGCTCTCCCGGCCAGCTGCTCTACTCGTTCCTGGTGGCCGCGCTGGTCGCCTCCGCGATCGGCTTCGTCGTACAGACCATCTCCGACCAGAACGAGAGCCGCAAAGTGCTGATCGCGCAGCTCCAGGAGACCGGCGCCAAGCTGGCCGCGCTCGCGGAGGAGAACGCGAACCTGCAGGCCCAGCTGCTGACCCGGGCCCGCGAGGCCGGGGTGCTGGATGAGCGGCAGCGCCTGGCCAGGGAGATCCACGACACGGTCGCGCAGGGGCTGACCGCCATCGTCACCCAGGTCGAGGCCGCAGAAGAGGAGCTCGATGACGTGGTCGCCGCCCGGGCCCGCCTCGACACCGTACGCACCCTGGCCAGGGACAGCCTGAAGGAGGCACGCCGTTCGGTGCGGGCCCTGCGCCCGGCGCCGCTGGCGGGGGCGGAGCTCCCCGCCGCCGTCCGGGAGGTCGCCGGCAGGTGGACGCGGTCCAGCGGCGTACCGGCCTCGGTGTCGGTCACCGGCGACGCCCGCCCGCTGCACCCGGAGGTGGAGGGCACCCTGCTGCGGGTGGCGCAGGAGGCGCTGGCCAACGTCGCCAAGCACGCCTCCGCCGGACGGGTTGCCCTCACCCTGTCGTACATGGAAGATGTCGTGGTGCTGGACGTACGTGACGACGGGGCCGGTTTCGCCCCGTCCGCAGAGGCGAGCGGCTTCGGCCTCATCTCGATGCGCCAGCGCGTGACCAGGCTGGCCGGCGACTTCCAGCTCGAATCGGCCCCCGGCGAGGGCACCGGCGTCTCCGCCACCGTCCCCGCCATCCCGGCTGAGTGAGCCATGCCGATTCGCTTGATCATCGTTGACGATCATCCAGTCGTACGCGACGGCCTGCGCGGGATCTTCACCGACGACGCGTTCGAGGTGGTCGGCGAGGCGGGCGACGGCCTGGAAGCGCTCGCC
This sequence comes from Nonomuraea sp. B19D2, assembly GCF_040137845.1. NCBI lineage: Bacteria > Bacillati > Actinomycetota > Actinomycetes > Streptosporangiales > Streptosporangiaceae > Nonomuraea > Nonomuraea sp. B19D2. The sequence goes on from NZ_JBEFAK010000035.1 coordinate 49,263, forward strand.
GTTGTCGCCCGCACCAGTCCCGACGTCGTCCTCACCGACCTGCGCATGCCCCGGATGAGCGGCGCCGAGCTCATCCGCCGCCTGCGGGAGGAAGCCCCTGGCGTCCGCGTGCTCGTCCTGACCACGTACGACAACGACGCCGACGTGCTGCCCGCCATCGAGGAGGGCGCGACCGGCTACCTGCTCAAGGACACCCCGCGCGCCGAGCTGCGCCGCGCCGTCCAGGCCGCGGCCCGCGGCGAGACGGTGCTGTCCCCGTCCGTGGCGGGCGTGCTGACCCAGCAGGTACGCGCGCCGCAGCAGCAGTCGCTCAGCCCCCGCGAGCTCGAGGTCCTCTCGCTCATTTCCCGGGGGGCCACGAATCGTGAGGTCGCCAGGAAGCTGTTCATCACGGAGGCCACCGTGAAGACGCACCTGCTGCACATCTTCGCCAAGCTCCAGGTGAACGACCGTGCCGCCGCCGTCGCCGCCGCCTACGAGACCGGCCTGCTGCGACCGGGCGCCTGAATCCAAGATGGTTCTTTGACGTGATGATTGCGTCAAAGTATCATGACCGCATGTTGTATGCCACCCCGTCCCTCACGGCGCGGGACAGCCGGGTTCTCGAAGAGATCGAGGCAGCCCGACGCGCGTTGCGTCATCAGATTCGTGCCACACCCGCCAAGTGGACTGCAGGACTTCGAAAGTTTCTGACCGCCGACGCGGTCGCCGCCTCCAACTCCATCGAGGGCTTCAAGGTCTCCACGATCGACGTGGAAGACCTGATCGAGGGCGAGCGAGACGTGGATGTCTCGGAAGAGAACCGCGAGGAGACTCTTGCCTACCAGCGGATGATGACCTACATCCAGACTCTGCACGACGTCGAGGACTTCCATTACAGCACCGGCTTCCTCAACGCGCTCCACTGGATGCTCCAGGGCCACCGCCACACCGTGCGCAAGCCGGCCGGGCAATGGCGCAAGGGCCCTGTCTACGTCACTGACGCCCGCGATCCGAGCATCGCCGCCTACACCGCACCCGAGGCGGCAGCCGTACCCGTCCTGATGCGCAAGTTGTGTGACTGGCTCAACACTGACAACGGCGAGCACCCGCTCATCAGAGCAGCCATGGCGCACCTGCACCTGGTCTCGATCCACCCCTGGGCCGACGGCAACGGCCGGATGTCGCGCTCACTGCAGACTCTGATCATCGCCAGGGACGGGGTGCTCGCGCCGGAGTTCTCCTCCATCGAGGCATGGCTGGGCAGGCCCGGCAACACCTGGGAGTACTACGCCGTGCTCGCCCGGCGCGGCGCGACCTATCGCCCGGACCAGGATGTCTCCGATTGGATCCGCTTCAACCTCACCGCCTACCACCAGCAGGGACAAACGGTAAAAGCCCGTCTTGAGCGCTCCAACCGGGTGTGGGTGCTTCTGGAGGAGTTCGCAGGGCAACGGCGGCTCGACGAGCGCGTGGTGACCGCGCTTCACGACGCGGCGATGTCCGGACGCGTCCGCCGCACCCGCTACGAGACCGCCGAAGGCCTCAGCATCCAACAGGCTCAACGCGACCTGCGCGACCTGGTCACCGCCCAACTGCTCACCCCGATCGGCAAGACCCGTGCCCGCTTCTACACCACCGGGCCGGCCTTCCCAGAGGCAGTGCTGGAGGTCGCCCGGACCCCGTCGCCCCTGGTGGACCCGTACGGTCCCGCATGAGCCGGTGTCCCAGGTGCCATGATCTTGAAGGAGGTCGAAGGTTTCCCTAGGCTGCCAGGATGCGACCGCGCTTCACCGGCACGTGCCTCATCACCGATGACGTCCCGGCCCTGGCCGCTTTCTACGCCGACGTCCTGGAAGCGGAGGCGGAGGGCGGGGAGCCGTTTGCCATGGTGACCGTTCCGGGTGCCGTGCTCTCTTTCTTCTCGGTGAGGGGTATGGAGGCGATGGTGCATGGCTCGATGGGGGCCGCCACGGGCGGTAATTTCACTTTGGAGTTCGAGGTCACCGACGTCGACCAGCGTCACGAGCGCCTGGCGGCCCGGGGAATCGAGATCCTCAAGCCGCCGACCACGCAGCCGTGGGGACGCCGATCGGTGTGGTTGCGCGATCCTGACGGGAACATCGTCAACCTCTATCAGCAGGCATGAGCGCGCTCGCCCGAGGCGGCGGCACGCGTCCCGCACGGTCGCACGGTTCCGGTGGCGATGAGGCGCGGACGCTCCAGGCCGGATGGAGGGTCAGGTGCGGCGGCTCTTGGGTGGATAGACCTGGAGAGCTGCCCTCCAGCGCGGTGGCCTCCGACCGGCTCGCGCCTGAGCAGGCCCTTTCTCTCCCAGGGCGCGCTTCATGAGCTCATGCTAAGCGTTGCGCCGCCAACGCCCCCGCCGCGCGATCACCTGTTCACGCCGTCGGCGGGCCGCCGCAACAGGCTCAGATCGGCCCGCCGCGGAAGGCTCTCCCAGTCGCCCTGGGAGGTCACCGCGAACGCTCCCGCCGCGCACGCCGTGCTGAGCCGCTCCCCGGGCTCGGCGCCCGCGAGCCAGTCGGCCAGCCAGCCGGCCGCGAACGCGTCCCCGGCCCCCACGGAGTCGACCTCGGTCACCTGGTACGGCTCCGCCCGCCGTACGACGCCTTCGGACAGCTCCATCGCGCCCTTCGCGCCGAACTTGACCAGCACGTGCCGCGGGCCCAGCGCCGCCAGCGCCTTGGCGAGCTCGTCAGGGTCTTCCGCGTCGACGATCAGCCGGCCCTCGGCCTCCGTCGCGAACAGCACGTCCACGTTCCCGATGGTCTCCCGCAGCCACGCCCCCGCCTCCTCGGGCGTCCAGAGCGCCTTGCGGTAGTTGACGTCCAGCGAGACCAGCACCCCGGCGGCCCGCGCCTCGGCGATGGCGTGCCGTACGGCGTCGCGTGCCGACTCCGACAGCGTGGGCGTGATCGCGGAGATGTGCAGCACCCTGGCGGACCTGATGAGCTCCGGGTCGAGGTCGGCGGCGCACAGCCGCGAGCCCGCGCTGTCCTTGCGGTAGTAGCGCACGTCGATGAGGTCCGCCGTGCGCCTGCCCTTGATCATGAGCCCGGTCGGCGCCGCGGGATCGGGGATGGCGCGCGCGTCCACGCCCTCGCCCGCCAGCGTGGCGCGGATGAGGTCGCCGAACTCGTCGGCCCCCACTCTGCCGATCCACGTCGCGCTGTGGCCGAGCCTGGCCACGCCGATCGCGACGTTCGACTCGGCGCCGCCCAGGCCGAGGTCGAAATCGCGGGCGAAGCGCAGCGGTCCCGTGCGGCGGGCGGCGAACAGCGCCATGGTCTCACCGAAAGTCACCAGTTCGTGCATGGTTGAAGCCTAGTGTCACGGTTTTGATGGGCGATCGGCGACCGAGATCTCATGCTTGTCGCCCGGGGCCAGGAACTCCAGCAGCCGCAGCCCCTCCTCCTCGACCTCCTCCAGGACGGGGATCGGCGCCCACTGGTGGATGGTGAGCGTGGAGGTGCCCTTGGCGCGGGTGACCGTCCAGTCCCCGGCGGTGAAGCCGTCCACCAGGATGGTGCGGGGCTGCACGTTCGTGCCCATGAAGCCCCGGAGCGCGGCCAGGCCCGTCTCGGTGATGACCCTGGAGCGGTCGGCGTGCGACAGGAAGAGGTTGTCGAAGTCGTACATCAGCCGTACCGGTGCGGGGGTGTCCTCGTCGGGCCGTACGGCGTCGGGCAGGTCGTACAGGATCCGTCCCGACTCGTCCCTGAACCTGACCAGCTCCAGCGACTCCACCACCTCGCCCAGCCGGGTCAGCCCCGACCACGTCTGTACGTCCATCACCGACGCGGGCCCGAACGCCGCGAGATAACGCAGCACCAGCCCGGCAGGCGTCATCGGCGGCGCCTCGAAGCCCAGCCACGACTCGGCGCTCGTGTGCGCGACGGGCCCGCTCCTGCCCCACAACCCGCGGGGTGGCACCTGCACCAGCGGCACCAGCCACCGGACCGCCTGGCCGAGCGCGTGGCGGTCGTGTGACGGCCACCGCTCGGCGAGATCACGCTCCAGCTCGGCGAACGTCATGGGCTGCTCCTCCACAAGTGCTCGGCCGCGCGCCGCCAGCTCGTCAAGGTCCACGTCCTGCAGCTTCTTGCCGTACGTGCCCCGCGTCCCGCGCTCGGTGACGATCTGCAGCGGCGGCCGCATGGCCAGGCAGTCGCGGGCGGACACGAGGTGGATCGTGGAGCGCTGGAGTGCGATGCGTACGAGATCGCGCGAGAGCAGCAGGTCGGCGGCGTCGGCGGGCTTGAAGCCTTCGATGCGGTTCCACAGGCCGGTGTACCAGGTGTGCGGGGTCTGCGCCTGGAGCCCGCCGAGGTGCTCCACGACCTCGATCACGGTCTTGCCGGTACGGCGCAGCAGGTGCTGCCGGTCGAGCGTGGCCCGGTTGAGCGCCTTGCGGCTGATGAGGGGATCCATGGTCCAAAGGTTAGGGGCTATCGCGGCCGGTCCCGGGCCGCGATGACCGACCGGACAGGGGTGTCGTACCGTGGCAGCATCGTGCTGACCTTCCGCGTGCTCGGGCCGCTCGCCGCCCACCTCGACGGCGAGCCGGTCGCGTTGGGCAGGCCGCGCCAGCGCTCCGTGCTCGCCCGGCTGCTGGCCGCCGGAGGCCAGGCCGTCCCCGTGGACCGGCTCATCGATGACCTGTACGCCGACGAGGTGCCGCCCAAGGCGCTGGCCGCCGTCCAGTCGTACGTGTCCAACCTGCGCCGCGCCCTGGAGCCCGGCAGGTCGCCCCGCGCCCCGGCCGGGGTCCTCGTCACCCAGCCGCCGGGGTACGCGCTGCGCCTGGATGCCGGGGCGGTGGACGCCTGGCGGTTCGAGAGCCTGGTGAGCGACCCTCGGGCGGGGCACGAGGGGCTGGCCGAGGCGCTCGCGCTGTGGCGCGGCCCGGCCTACCAGGAGTTCGCCGGGGCGCACTGGGCCGATGCTGAGGCGTCGCGGCTGGAGGAGCTGCGCCTGTCCACGATCGAACGCCACGCGGACGCGGTCATCAGGCTCGGTCGGGCAACGCAGGCCGTACCGGATCTGGAGCGGCTGGTCGGCGAGCACCCGTTGCGGGAGGCGGCGTGGGCGCTGCTGGCCAGGGCGCTCTACCGGTGCGGACGGCAGGGCGAGGCGCTCGGTGCGCTGCGCCGGGCCCGCGCGCACCTCGTCGCGGAGCTCGGCGTCGACCCCGGGCCCGAACTGCGGCGACTGGAGGACGACATCCTGGCGCAGGCGGCTCATCTGAGCGAGGCCGCGCCCCCGCCCGTTCCCGTGGTCAGACCCGCCGCCGTCTCCCAGCCGTACGTCGGCAGGCGCGCCGAGCTCGCCGCCGTGACCGCGCTGAGCGGGGGCGTGGTGCTGGTCAGCGGCGAGCCGGGCGCAGGCAAGACGGCCTTCATCGAGCAGGTACGCGGCACGCTCGCGACCAAGGGCTGGGCCGTCGGATGGGGCCGCTGCCCCGAGCACGAGGGCGCGCCGGCGGGCTGGGCGTGGGCCGAACTGCTCAGGGAGCTGGCCGCCCGGTTCCCGCCGGGCGATCCCGAGTCACTGGCGCCGCTGCTGTTCGACATGCCGGTGAGCGGCGACGTGCCGGGGGCCAGGTTCCGGTTACACCGGGCGATCGGCGCGTTCGTGACGTCGATCGGGCGGCCGCTGCTGCTCGTGCTCGACGACCTGCACCGGGCCGACGCGGAGACGCTGGCCATCCTCACCCACGTGATCGGCGAGGCCGCCGGGCTGCCGGTCCTCGTCGTGGGCAGCTACCGCCACACCGAGCCGAACGAGCACCTCGCCGACGCCCTGGCCACCGTCGCCGCCCGCGAGCCGCTCCGTGTGCCGCTCGACGGCCTGTCCGAGCCCGAGGTGGGCGAGCTGATCGGCGTCACCTGCCACCGCCCCGCACCGCCCGAGACGGTCGCGGAGATCGCCGTGCGTACCGGCGGCAACCCGTTCTTCGTCAGGGAGACCGCCAGGCTGCTGGATTCGGAGGGCGTGGTCGCCATCCCCGCGGGCGTGCGTGACGTGCTGCGCCGCCGTGTGGCCAGGCTGCCCGCGCAGGCGCAGACGATCCTGCGGCACGGCGCGGTCATCGGCCGCGAGAGCGACGTGGACGTGCTGACCGTCGTGAGCGGCGCCGACGAGGAGACCGTACTGGCCGCCATAGAGTCGGGCCTGGTCACGGGGCTGCTGACGGAGCCGGAGGCGGGGCGGCTGAGTTTCGCGCATGTGCTGATCCGCGACACGCTCTACGACGACCTGTCCCGCATCCGCCGCGCTCGCCTGCACCTGCGCGTGGCCAGGGCCATCGAGGAGCGCGACCCCGTCGACGTGGCCGCGCTCGCCCACCACTACGCCGCCTCCGCCGCCGACCCCGCCAAGGCCGTGCGGTACGCCCGGCTCGCCGCCGAACAGGCCGAGCGCCGCTTCGCCCACCACGAGGCCGCCGCGCTCTGGCGGCAGGCGCTCGACGCGTTCACCGGTGATCCGCGGGAACGGCTCGAGCTCACATTGTCCCTTGTGAGTGCGCTGGCCAACACCGGGCAGCTCGTCAAGGCCCGTACTCACCGGGAGCGCGCCGTCCGCGCCGCCCTGCCGCTGGGCGACCCCGATCTGCTGGCCCGGGTGATCGTGTCGTTCGACGTGCCGACGTTCTGGAGCAGCAGGGAGTACGGCACGCTCGACACCGGCCTGATCGACGCGGTCGAGGAGGCGCTGACCAGGCTCCCGCCCGGGGACGGCGGGACCCGGTGCCAACTGCTGACCACATTGGCGTTCGAGCTGGAGGGCGAGCCGACCGAGCGCGGCTACCTCGCCTCCCAGGAGGCCGTCGCCATGGCCCGCCGCCTCGGCGACCGCCACCTGCTCGTGCTCGCACTCAACGGCCGCTTCCACCAGTCCTTCAGGTACGGCGGCCGCGTTCAGCGGCCCGCCGCAGGCAGCGGAGTGGGCGCCTACGGCGGCCGCGTTCAGGAGTCCGACGCGTGCAGTGGTGTGGGGTCCTACGGCGGTCGCGTTCAGGGGGCAGCCGCAGGCAGCGGGTTCGGCGCTTACGGTGGCCATGCCGAATGGGCCGAGATCGGCAACGAGCTGCTGACCCTGTCGGGCTCGGACGTGACCGTCGAGGTGCTCGGCAACCTCATGCTCATGCAGGCCGCCATCAGCCGGGCCGAACTAGACGTGGCCGACCGGCACGCGGCCAGGGCCAGGCGGCTGGCCGAGCAGTACGATCTGCCGCTGACCCTGGTGGTGACCGGCTTCTACGACGGGTTGCGCGCCACGCTGGCGGGCGAGTACGAGCGGGCCGAGTCCCTCTACCGCGCCGCCGCCGAGCTGGCCGGCAGGCTTGGGATGTGGCAGCACGAGGTTGGGCTACTGCTGCTCGCCCTGTACGGCATACGCCTGATGCGTGGGGATCTGTCGCCCTTGCTGCCGGACCTGGAGCCGCTCGCCTCCCACGGGCCGTGGCGGGAGCAGATGCTCGAGCTGTACGCGCTCGCGCTCTGCCACGCGGGCCGGGCAGACGAGGCCCGTGTCCTGGTGCCCGCCTTGCCCCGGCCGATCAGGCGCGACTACTTCTGGCACATGCTGACGACGGTGCGCGGGCTGCTCGGGATCGCGATCGACGACCGGCAACGGGCGAGGGCGGCGTACGAGGCGCTGCTGCCGTTCTCGCCCGAACCCGTGGGAAGCACCGGCTACCTGGCGGTCTGGCCGACTGCGCAGGTGCTGGGGGAGCTGTGCGACTACCTGGGAGTGGATTCGGAGCCGCACTACCGGGAGTCCCTGGCGATCGCTGAACGCGCGGGCGTCCACCCCTGGATCGACGCGGCCCGCAACGCCCTGGGGCACATATGCGAATAAATGTTGACCATTGCACTTTCCTGATGGTTAATCGAAGAGAGAGTGCCGCTTTCAACGGGGGAAGCGGCTGTTCAGTGCCATGGGGGAAACATGACCAGGACTCTTGTCGGCATGCTCTTAGCCGCCACCGCCGCGACCGGGGTCGTCGCGGTGGCGCCGGCGGCAGCCTCGGCGTCCACGGTGGCGCAGACCGCCCTGGGAGCAGGTACGACAGCTCGTCCGCATCTGCTCGACTACAAGATCTACTTCGGCAAGTGCGAGGACACCTGCCGCATCAAGGTGCGGATCAAGAACGTCTCCCGCACGAAGCTCTACGACGTCAGCCTGAACGCCCGGCTCTGGGTCAACGGCAAGAAGGTCGGGGCCTGCTACGACTACGTCGGCAGCATCCGCCCCAAGGGGGTCCGCTGGGCCGGGTGCACCGTGCGGTCGGCGAAACTCGCCAACCTGTGGAACCGCTACCTCGACGGCGAGATCGACTTCGACACCAAGACAAAGACCAGCGTCCACTACGAGTGGTACAGGTGACCACGGGGCCAGGGGCTGATCCTCCTCGGCCCCTGGCCGCTCAGGCGGTCACCGCTCCCGCGTCCTGAGGGCGCGCGGAGTCATGATCGGCTCCTTCGTTATGATCGATTCGATCGAATTGATTGTTGGGGAGCGAATGACCGAATCGCGGCCGAAGACCCTGCTCGCCATGGGGCGGCCGGTGGCTGAGCGGCTTGTCACGGGGCAGGTGCGCGACCGCCTGCTCGGCATCGCCGACGTGGACCCCGGCCTGGTGGCCGAGGATTTCGCCGACCCGGTCGTGGCCGAGGCACTGGCCGAGGCGGAGGTGCTCTACACGAGCTGGTGGTGCCCGCCCCTCACCCACGAGGTGCTGGCCAGGGCGCCCAGGCTGCGCGCGGTCGTGCACGCGGCCGGCTCCGTGAAGCATCACGTCACCGAGGCGTGCTGGCAGCGCGGCATCCTGGTCTCGTCCGCCGCGGCGGCCAACGCCGAGCCGGTCGCCGAGTACACGCTGGCCTCCATCCTGTTCGCGAACAAGCGGGTTCTCGACATCTCCCGGCTCTACCGCGAGCACCGGGCACGACTCGACCTGGAGAGCCGCTTCCCCGGCTTCGGCAACTACCGGCGCACGATCGGCATCGTCGGCGCCTCCAGGGTGGGCCGCCGGGTGATCGAGCTGCTGCGCCCGTTCGAGCTGGACGTGCTCGTCGCCGACCCGTACCTGACGGAGGACCTGGGCGTGCCGCGCGTCGAGCTGGACGAGCTGTTCGAGCGGTGCGACGTGATCAGCCTGCACGCGCCCGCGCTCCCGGAGACCAGGCACCTCATAGACGGGAGCCGCCTCGCGCGCATGCCCGACGGCGCGACACTGATCAACACGGCTCGCGGCGCGCTCGTGGATCAGGACGCGCTCATCGCCGAGCTGGCCAGCGGGCGGCTGTACGCGGTGATCGACGTGACCGAGCCCGACCTGCTGCCCGCCGACTCGCCCCTCTACGACCTCCCGAACATCCTGCTCACCCCGCACATCGCCGGCTCGCTCGGCGGCGAGTTGCCCCGCCTCGCCCACCTGGCCCTCGACGAGCTTGGCAGGTACGCCCAGGGGCTGCCGTTCCGGCACGGCGTGGGAGCGGAGGAACTGGCCAGAAGTGCCTGACACCAGCAGTATGGACGGGACTAGCCGAAGACCATGCGCTCGCGCCGGGCGTACCGGCTCTTGGTGAGGGCGTACAGCAGCCGCAGCGGCGCCCCCGCCCCCGCCAGCAGCCGCGCGCCCTCGTCAGCCGTGGCGTAGCGCAGCAGCCACGGCGCCGTGAACGTCAGCTGCGCCAGCCCCGCCCGCTTGGCCACCTGCTTCTCCACCCAGGCGTACGCTTCGTACGGGACGAACCTGGAGATGATCGGGAACAGCTGCGACTCCTCCTCGGCGATGTGCTCGTCGAGCATGTGGAGCAGCACGCCAAGGGCCCACTCCAGCTCGTGACGGTCGCGGCCGAGCGCGGCGCGGCACCGGTCGAGTATGGGGCCGAGCGCCTGGTGGTCGTCGTTGTACGGGCTGAGGTCCACAGCGTGACCGGCCGTCCGCTCGATGATGGGCCACAGCAGCTCGTCCTCGTTCGCGTGGTGGTCGTGCACCTCGGTGAGGATCGCGGCCGCGTACGCGCGCGTCGCCCAGAGCCTGGCGCCGAGCAGCGGGCCGGCCCCGCCGAGCAGGTCGGTGAGGCGCCGCAGGTCGGCGAGCATGGCGCGGTGGATGACGTACATGGAGGTGAGGTCCGGCTCACGCTCGCCGCTCTTCCGGGGCGAAACGGCCAGGATCTGTACGGTGTTCATGCGGCCAGCATGGGCCGGCCCACTTTTCGTCCTCTGGTCGCCGGCTTGTCGCCCGTCAGCAGCTGTCCTGGTAGCCGCTCTCGGGGATCAACCTGGTCCACTCCGCCCTGCTCAGCGCCCCGCCCGCCTTGGCGCACACCTCTTGCGCCGCCAGCGCCGGATCGACCGGACTCTCGCGTACGGTGCCGTCGAGCGCCACGCCGCGCAGCCGCCTGCCGTCCTGGGTGAAGGCCGGGCCCGCGGCCCATGAGCCCGCCTGGCCGACCTCGCGCATCGTGCTCACGTCCCAGAGCGAGGTACGGGCGGTGTTGATGGCCAGCAGGTCGCCGTCGGGGGAGAAGCGGAGCTCGTTCACCGGCGCCGTGCCCGTCTGGATCGTGCCCCGCGGCTCCTGTTTGCTCACGTCCCAGAGCAGCACCCGGCCGCCCTCCAGCCCGAACGCCAGCGTGCGCCCGTCGGGGGAGAAGGCGAGCGCGGTGGGCGCCGGCGGCGCCTCCCCGGCCTCGGCGGACAGGGCGAGGTCGAGCGGGGTGACCGCGCCGGTGCGCAGGTCGAGCAGCTTGGCGCCGGCGGCCAGCGTCGAGCCGTCGGGGCTGAAGGCCAGCGCCAGGTCACCCGCGCCCTCGTACATCTTGATGCGCCGCCCCGCGCGCACGTCCCACGTCTCCAGCGTCTTGCCGCGCGCGGTGGCCAGCGTGTCGCCGGTGGGGGAGAGCGCGACGGCGGTCACGTCGCCGCCCGCGTCGATGGCGGTCACCTGCCTGCCGCCGGCCACCTCCCACACGGTCACCGGGTCACCCGCGACGGCGAGCAGCCGGCCGTCCGCGTCGAAGGCCAGATCACCGGCGGCGGCGACGCGGCCCAGCGGCTTGCGTTCGACGGCATCGGTGAGCTCGATCGAGTCGCCGACCTCTTTGGCGGCTATGCGCCCGTTGCCGGAGAAGGCGGCGGTGTGGCTGTCCTCTGACGGGACCGGCAGCCCTGAAACGTCGAGCGAGATGACGGATCCGGCGCCGCTCAGGTAGCGCAGCGAGCGTCCGTCGGTGGAGAAGGCCAGGCCGCGCTCGGGGTTCCTGAGCGGGTACGCGCCTGCCAGGCGGCGCTCGGCCACGTTCCAGACCCGCACCGCTCCCTCGCCCGGCAGGGCGAGCAGACGGCCGTCGGGGCTGAAGGCGGGCGGGTCGGCCGAGGTGTGCCCCAGGTCGTCGTTGCCGACCACCTCCACGCCGGACAGGACGGGCGCCTTCGAGCTGTCGCGCTCCGCGTCCCGAGCGTCGTGCCTGTCCGAGCGGAGCGCCTCAGGACGGCCGCCCACCGAAGGGCTCGGCGACGCCGCGTCGGCAGGCTTCTCCCCAGTGGATGCCGCGTCGACGGGCTCCTGCCCAGTGGATGCCGAGGGAACCGGTGACGCCGCGCCTGCGGGGTCCCGTTCGGACGGTGCCGTGTTCGCCGGCCCGGGGCCGTCGGTGCCGAACGTATCCGCGCGTTCCGCGCGCACGGTCCCGGTCCGCCGCGCCGCCACGAGCGTGACCCCGTCGCGCCCCGCCACCGCCAGCGTGGCGCTGTCCGGGCTGAACGCCAGGGCGGGCGCCGCCGCGTCCGCGCCGGTGAGCGGCTGGACCTCGACCGCGCCCGTCCTGGTCCGCCCGCCGAGCTCCCACAGCTCGACCCGCCCGTTCAGAGCGGAGAAGGCCGCTTGGGTCCCGTCCGTGGAGAGCGTCACCTGGCGGTCGGCGACGTCGAACAGCAGCCGGTCGCCCCGATAGACCCTCGTCCTGTTGTCCTGGCTGATCGCATAGGCGGCCGTCGCGGCGGGCGGGCGCCCCGTGGCCACCTCGAACGGCCTGCCGTCGGCCCCCACCGCGAACTTCCCGTCGTCGCTCAGTACGCTCCCCGCGGGCAGCGGGTACGACGCGAGCCGCCGCCCGCGGCCCATGTCCCAGACGGTGACCGCGCCGGTGCCCCATTTGACCAGTTCGTCCCCGCGCAGCAGGTAACGCGCCCGCATGTCGGCGGCCGGATCGGTGAACATCCCCAGCTCCGGCTGCACGAGAGAGGCCTGCAGCGCGGCCCGCGCCTCGAACACCGGCGACAGCTTCCAGGCGGCCACGCTCAGCCGCATCGCCGTACGCGGGTCGGACGACCGCAGCGCCTCGGCCCTGGCGGCCACGGCCCGCGCGTTGGCCTCGATGAGCTGCTCGCGCAGCTGGTTCTGCCCGTGCACGGACACCACCGACAGCGTCACCGCGACGGCCAGCACCGCGCCGAGCGCCGCCAGCGCGGGCGCGAGGAGCTTCCTGCGCTGCTTGGACAGGGCCACGCTGTCGTTGACGAAGTCGCGTTCGAGCTGGTTGAGGCGGAGATGGCGGCGCTTGGTCGCGGCCCAGGCGAGCGCGGTGTCGAGCGCCTGGCCGCGAAGGAGCCGGCTCCGGCCGCGCCGGTGCTCGGACCAGCTCCTGGCGGCCTCGCGGATCAGCCGGTGCACCTGCATGCTCTCGCGCTCGTCCGCGAGCCAGTCGCGCAGCCGGGGCCAGGCCCGGTAGAGCGCGGCGCTGGCGGGGGCCACCCGGTTGTCGCTGACGGCCACGAGCTTGCCCACTGTGGTCTCGGTCGGCGGCACGCGTACGCTCCGCCGTACCAGGAGACCCGCGTCCATGAGCGGGCCGAGCACGTCACCCTCGTCGTGCGGGCTGTCGCCGTCGAACAGGCGCAGCAGCAGCCCCGGCACCTCCGCCTGCTGCCGCGGCGTGAGCGACTGGTACACCTCCTCGGCCACCTCACCGAGCGAGCGCGGCCCCGTGTGTCCCGCCGGCGGCCGCACCTCCGCCGCGCCCTCGCCTGGGCTCTCGACGCGCAGCTCCCGCGCCGCCGGCCGGTCGGCGGGATCCTTGGCCAGGGCCCGTCCGACCAGTTCGCGCAGCGGCTCGGGGAGCACGTCCAGGTCGGGATCGACGGTCAGGAGCCGGTGCATGACCCCGCCCAGGCTCTCCCCGCTGAACGGGTCGCGCCCGGTGGCCGCGAACACCACCACCGCGCCCCACGCGAACACGTCGGCCGCCGCCCCGGCCTCCTTCCCGGTCAGGACCTCGGGCGCCGTGTACGTGTACGTCCCGCCGGCGGGCACGCCCAGCTCGATCACCTTGGGGCCGCCAGCGGCCAGCAGCACGCTCTCCGGATCGAGCCCCCGATGCGTCAGCCCCGCCTCGTGCAGCGCGTCCAGCGCGGACCCCAGCGCCCCGGCCAGCGCGACCAGCTCATCACCCTGGTAGGGCCCGTGCAGCTCCACGGCCCGCCGCAGGTCCGGCCCGTCCACGTATTCGCTCACCACGTACGGCACACCCTCGTCGGTTCCGACGGCGACCACCTCGGCCAGATGGGGGCAGGTCACCCGCTCGAACCGGCGCCCGGCCTGGCCTTCGCGCGAGCCCCGCGGCACCGTGACCGCGAAGCGGCGCCCCTCGTCGTCGTACGCGTCGTAGACCACGCCGCGACCGCCCGCGCCGAGCCTGGCCGCCAGCCAGAAGCCGCCGAGCCTCTCGGGGTCACCGGGCACCAAGCGCATCGTCACTGATGCTTAGATGCACGACACCGCACATTGGTTGTCCCCGAAACAACAAGATCCACAGAACGCCACAGGTCCCCCGCGCGCCTCGGGGGACCCATGCGTCATGATCATTATGCCAGGCTCCTGGATCTTGCCGGCCACTCGTGGCGAAGCACCGACATGAGCACCGCGTCGTGCCACTCGCCGTCCCACAGCAGGGCGTCCCGCTCCACGCCCTCCTCCACGAAGCCGACCTTCTTGTACACGTGGCGCGCCCGCTCGTTGAAGGCGTAGACGTCGAGCTTGATCCGGTGCAGCGGCGTCGTGGCGAAGGCGTGGTCGAGGACCAGCCTGATGGCCTCGGTGCCGTAGCCCTTGCCGAAGACCCGCTCGCCGATGAGCGCGATGCGCAGATTGCAGGAGAGGTTGTGCCGGTCGAGCTCGTTGAGCACGACCTCGCCGACGTATTCGCCGTCCGCGATGATCGCCAGGTCGAGCCGGTCGGCGTGGTCCTTCCTGGTGGCGTACCACTGGCGGGCGAATTCGGGGTCGATCTCGCCGTGGGAGCCCGTCAGCCGGCCCACCTCGGGGTCGGAGATCAGCTCGAAGAGGCCGTCGACGTATTCGGGGCCGACCGGGCGCAGCGTCACGCGCTCGCCCGTCAGCGTGGGTTTCTCGGCGAACATCCCGTGTGGCATCCCATCTGGCTATCAGTGCGGGTCCTCGACGGGCAAACCCATTTCCCGCAATGCCGCGTCCCGCACCTCCTCGGGGCGCATGGTGCCGACGTCGCATCTCAGGTCCGCGACCTCGCGGAAGTACGGCTCGCGCCGGGCCCGCATCGCGGCCGGGTCGAAGTCGGGGCGGTGGTCGCTCGACTTCATCCGCTGGGCCAGCACCTCGTCGGAGGCGTCCACCCAGAGCACGAACGCCTTGTCCATCGCCGCGCGCACCCGGGGGTCCTCCACCGTGCTCGCGGCCGCCGCGACGACCTCAGGCTCCCCGGCCAGCTCGTGCAGCACGTGCTCGGCCTCGTACCCATGCAGCGTGTCCGCGCCGTCGCGGGCGGCGAGCTGCGCGGCGGTGCCGCCGTACCGCGCCTGGAGGAACGGGTCGCTGTCACTGAACGGCAGCCCCAGCGCCTCGGCGATCAACCGGCCGGCCGTCGACTTGCCCGAGCCCATCAGCCCGACCACCACGACTGGTTTGTTTTTCGACATGTGGATAGAGGTTCCTTCGTGTCAAGGAGGTAAATCTGATGACCATCGCCGGAAGCATCATCCTCATCATGCTCGGCGCGATCCTCACCTGGGCCGTCGAGTTCGATCTCGCCGGCCTCGACATCAACGTAGTAGGGGTCATCCTCATGCTCGGTGGCCTCGTCGGACTCCTGTTCGGCATTTACCGGATCAGCGTCACCCGTAGGGCGGTCGGCCCGATCGACGAGCCCGTGCACCGCCACGACGTCTACGAGGAGCCTGAAGCCCGCAGGACCACCGTGTACGAGGAACGCCGCCACTACGACGAACCACCGCTGTAGGAGGTGAATCGGCATGCCCGCTGTCGAAGAGCTGCCGTCGACCATCAAACGTTCGCCGAAGAAGGCGCAGAACACGTGGATCAAGGCGCACGACAACGCCGTGCAGGAGTACGGCGAGGGCCGGCGCGCCCACATGACCGCGTTCGCCGCGCTGAAGCACTCGTTCGAGAAGGTCGGCGACCACTGGGAGCCGAAGGAGAAGAAGGGGCCTTCCGACAAGGGCGCGACCGACCGGTCCGGCAGGACGGCCGAGGGCGTCAACGCCAACGCCAGCAAGGAGCACCTGCAGAAGGTGGCCGCACAGCTCGAGGTACGCGGCCGGTCCAAGATGACCAAGCAGGAGCTGGTAAGCGCCATCAAGAAGGCCAATCGGAGGGCCACGGCGAAGGCCCGCTGACCGGGGCCGTCCACTCCGAGGGCCGGTGGCGCACAAGCCGTCGGCCCTCATGCGTGTCACCGCCGTCCGTCACAACAGCCGCTTGACCGCCTCGGCGATCGCGCGGCGGTCGATGCGGGCGAGGGCGAGCTGCTCCTCCGGCGTCGCGGACCCGGGCAGGCCCATCACGGCCAGCTTCACCACCCGCGGCCCCAGCTCGCTGACCGCGTCCATCACCGCGTCGCCGAGCCCGCCCTCCAGCCGGTGATCCTCCACCGTGATCAGATTGCCCGTGGTGGTGGCCGCCTCGACCAGCACCGACGTGTCGACGGGCTTGACCGAGTACAGATCGATCACCCCCACCGGGATCCCGGCGTCACGCAGCTCGTCGGCCGCCGCCAGCGCCTCGTGCACGGTCACGCCCGCGGCGACGATCGTGGCCCGGTCGTTGTGCGAGTGGCGCAGTATGCGTGACCCGCCCACGGGGAACCGCTCGCCCGGCGGGTAGATCACCGGCGTGTCCCCGCGCGTCGTACGCAGGTAGGACACGCCTTCGAGGTCGGCCAGCTCGACGGTCAGCACCGCCGCCTGATTGGCGTCGCACGGGTAGAGCACGGTGCTCCCGTATATGGCGCGCAGCATCGCCAGGTCCTCGAGGCCCATCTGGGACGGCCCGTCCTCGCCGATCGACACCCCCGCGTGCGAGCCGACCAGCCGGATCGACGCCCTGCTGACGCCGGCCATCCTGATGAAGTCGTACGCCCTGCTCAGGAACGCCGCGAACGTGGCCGCGTACGGCCGCCACCCGCGCACCTGCAGGCCCACGGCGGCGGCAACGAGCTGCTGCTCGGCGATGTACATCTCGAAGAACCGCTCGGGGAACTCCTTCGCGAACGCCTCGGTCCTGGTCGAGTCCGCCACCTCGCCGTCCAGCACCACGACGTCCTCCCGCGCCGCGCCGAGCGCCGCGAGCGCCTCCCCGAACGCCGTCCGCGTGGCCACCTTGTCGCCCACCTTGTACGCCGGCAGACTCATCGGCCTGGTCTCGAACCGGTACGGCGCGGGGGAGTCATCGGGCTTGTGCACCTCCACCCGCACGTCCCTGGAGCCGCCCAGCTCCTCGATCGCCTTGTCCGGATCCTTGAGCGGCTTGCCGTGGGCCCCTTCGCGGTTCTCGACCTCCAGGGCGCCCTCGCCCTTGCGTGTCTTGGCCAGGATCACGGTCGGCCGCCTGCGCGTGTTACGGGCGTCGCTCAAGGCGTAGTCGATCTGCCCGGGATCGTGCCCGTCGATCTCGATCGTGTGCCATCCGAACGCCCCGAACCTGCGCGCGTACGCCCCGGTGTCCCACCCATGCCGGGTCGGCCCCCGCTGGCCGAGCCGGTTCACGTCCACGATCGCGGTCAGGTTGGCCAGCCCCTCGCAGCCCGCGTGCTCTGCCGCCTCCCAGATTGACCCCTCGGCCAGCTCACTGTCCCCGCAGAGCACCCACACCTGGTACGGCAACCGTTCCAGCCGCCCGGCCATGGCCACCCCGACCCCTACCGGCAGGCCCTGCCCCAGCGACCCGGTCGCCACGTCCACCCAGGGCAGCCGGGGCGTGGGGTGACCCTCCAGCCGGCTGCTCCGCTTCCGGAACGTCAGCAACTCCTTGTCGCCGATGACCCCGGCCGCCTTGTAGAGCGAATAGAGGAGGGGCGACGCGTGGCCTTTCGAGAAGATCAAATGGTCGTTGGCGGGATTGTCCGGGTGGTCGAAGTCGTAACGCAGGTGGTAGGCGAACAGCACGGCCATCAGATCGGCCGCCGACATGGACGAGGTCGGATGGCCGGACCCGGCCTCCGCGGCCGCTCGTACGGAGTCGACACGAAGTTGCGCGGCCAGCTCGGTCAGGTACTGAAGATCGCGCTCGGGCATCATGGCCTCCTCGGAAACGGTTTCCCGCCGCCTACCCCGCCACGCCCCCTTAACCCCTGTGAGAATCGCGCCCGGCTCAACGGTTTCGGCGGCGGAGTGCGGCGAAGGCGGCGGCGGTGCCTCCGGCCAGGGCGAGGAGGACCGGGCCACGGTGTTGCGACAACCAGAGCTGGGGGCTGTGGGCATGGGAGCGGTCGTCGAACGAGCCGTGGGCGCCGTAGTCCTCCGCCTCGTCGGCCGGCTGCCACAGGTTGGACACGCCGCTCGGCGGCTTCTCGTCGGTCTGCTGGGAGCGCACGCCGGTCCTGGCCACGTAGCGGTCCACCAGCGCCGGGGCCACGCGCTGGGCCAGGAGGGTGGCGGCGGTGCTGGCGCCCACCCAGTACTCCTTGCGCTCGGGGTGCTCGGCCGCGTACACGATGGCCCTGGCCGCCACCTCCGGCTGGTAGATCGGGGGGACCGGCTGCGGGTGGCGGCGGAGCTTGGACAGCACCCAGTCGAACTGCGGGGTGTTGACCGCGGGCAACTGCACCAGGGTGACGTGGATGCCGTTGCCGTCGGCCAGCAGCTCGGTACGGAGCGACTCCGTGAAGCCCTTGATCGCGTGTTTGGCGCCGCAGTACGCCGACTGCAGCGGGATGCCGCGGTAGGACAGGGCCGAGCCGGTCTGGACGATCGTGCCCGTGCCGCGCGGGCGCATCAGGTCCAGGGCCACCTTCGTGCCCCAGACATAGCCCAGGTACGTCACCGCGGTGGTGCGGGTGTATTCCTCCGGGGAGATCTCAGTGAATTTGCTGAAGACGGAGGAGAAGGCGGTGTTGATCCAGACGGAGATCGGTCCCATCTCCGCCTCGATACGCTCCCCGGCCCGCCTCACCTGGTCGTAGTCCGCTATGTCGGCCTCGAATACCTGCCCCGTGCCTCCCTCCACACCCACGTCCACGGCGGCGGCGCCCAGCCCGGTCGTGCCCCGGGCGATGAGCGCCACCTTTGCTCCCTGCCGGCCGAGCATGCGGACGACCGCACGGCCGACCCCGCCGCTCGCGCCCGTCACCACTACCACCCGCCCTCGAAGTGGTGCCATGTCGAGATCAGCCCGCCTCTCCGTTCTGTCGTAGTTTCTGGCGCCGTACGGCCAGGACGATGTCGACCACCGTGGCGATGCCCAGCACGATTGCGACCCCGGTCATGACCGGGGCGCGCGCGATGATCCCGAGCACCGCGAACGCGAAGAGGAACACCAGCATGAACGACCCGACCCTGATGTGCACCACGTCGCGCGGTGTGGCCGGCACCATGGGATGGCCTTTCGCGTCGCCTTCCTCGTGCCACTTTCCGTTATCAGGCAAGTCAGACATGCGGCTCATCTGCCCGTGCTGTTTGTTGCCTAACGTCAGGGGTAGCGGCGTTCCGTGCTCGAGCTGCATCCCAGTGACCAAAGCGAACCGGGGATCGTGCGGAAGCGTCGCGGGCGTGGGTTCGGCTATGAGGGCCCCGACGGGGGGCCGGTGCGCGACCGCGCCACGCTGGACCGGATCAAGGCGCTCGCCATCCCCCCGGCCTGGATCGACGTGTGGATCTGCGGGTCGCCCCGCGGCCACCTGCAGGCCGTGGGCACGGACGCCGCCGGGCGCAGGCAGTACCGCTACCACGACCTGTGGCGCGAGCAGCAGGACCAGGCCAAGTTCGACCGGGTGCTCGAGGTGGCAGAGCGGTTGCCGGCGTTATCGGCGGCGAGAGCTACGACACCTACGGGCTCGCCACGCTCAGGATGGAGCACGTCATCTGCGTCAACGGCATCGTCTCGTGCTCGTACCAGGCCAAGGGGGACGTCCTGCGGGAGGTCGAGGTGGCCGATCCCGGGGCGTGCAAGGTGCTCAGGGCGCTCAAGGCGCTCGGCGTCCAGGGCGAGCTGCTGCGCTACCGGCACGCGGGCGGCTGGGCCGACATCAGGAGCGAGGACATCAACGACTACCTGCGGGAGACCATCGGGTACGAGGTCACCGCCAAGGACTTCCGCACCTGGCACGCCACGGTCCTGGCCGCCGTGGGCCTGGCGGTGTCCAAGCCGGCCGGTCAGAAGAGGCGGGCGGTCGCCCGGGTCATGCGCGAGGTCGCCGAATACCTCGGCAACACCCCCACCGTGGCCAGGGCGTCGTACGTGGACCCGCGGGTGGTCGAGGCGTACGACCAGGACAGGACCATCGCGGCCGTGCTGACCGAGCTGGGCGCGGACGTCGACTTCGGGCAGCTGGCCACGGCGGGCACGGTGGAACACGCGGTCATCGACCTCATCCGCGCCGTTTGAGCTGTTCGTCCCCGGGCATGCGGCGACAGAAGAAGGAGGCGAGCGATGGAAGCTCCGCAGTACGTCGCGGCCCGCGTCCAGCAGGCGCTGGCCGAGGACGGACGCACGCACGAGCTCGGAATCCGCGTCGACATACGAGGTGACCAGTTGTTCCTGCGCGGCCAGGTGAGCGGCGCCGGGCAGCGCGAGCGGCTGGGTCAGGTGGCGCACGAAGCCGCGCCCGAGCTCCACTTGCACAACGAGATCAAGGTCGTGGAGGCCAGGGAACCGGGGGAGGATGAGCGTCTTGACTGACCTGCGCATCGCGGCCGTCGGAGACATCCACCTGGGCGAGGACGACCGAGGCCAGTACCGGAAGAATCTGGGGGCCATCGAGGAACGCGCGGACGTATTGATGCTGGCGGGAGATCTGACCAGGCACGGCACACTGGAGGAGGGACGGGTCGTGGCCGACGAGCTGCGCGGCCTGCCGATCCCCGTCGTCGCGGTGCTCGGCAACCACGACTACCACTCCGACCTGCAGTACGAGATCGCCGGCGAGCTACGCGACGCCGGCGTCGTCGTGCTGGACGACGACGGCGCGGTCCTCCAGTGCGGCGACAGGAAGCTGGGCGTGGTCGGCGGGAAGGGGTTCGGCGGCGGGTACGCGGGCAAGTGCGCCAGCGAGTTCGGCGAGCGGGAGATCAAGAACTTCGTCGCCCACACCCGCTACATCGCCGAGTCGTGGAAGGTCGCGCTGAAGGAGATCGTGGCCGAGAAGCGCGTGGTGCTGTCGCACTACTCCCCGATCAAGGAGACGCTGGAGGGCGAGCCGCCCGAGATCTACCCCTTCCTGGGCAGCTACCTGCTGGCGGAGGCGGTCGACACGGCGGGCGCCGACCTGATCCTGCACGGGCACGCGCACAAGGGCAGTGAGAAGGGCATGACGCCGGGCGGCATCAGGGTGCGTAACGTCGCGATGCCGGTGCTCGGACGGTCTTACGCGGTCTACTGCCTCGACTGCGAGAGCGGCTTCTAGAGGACCTTCGCGGCCAGCAGGCAGATGTCGTCCTCGGCGTTCTCCCCGCCCAGCCGCTTGAGCAGGCAGTTGATGATCTCCTCTGGATCCTTCCCGGCGCACAGGTGCGCGGCCTGGACCAGCGCCTCCATGCCGCTCTCCAGGTCCTGCTCGCGCCGCTCGACGATCCCGTCGGTGTAGAGCAGCAGGACGTCGCCGGGCTCGAGCCGGGTGGTGGTCAGGCCGTACTCGGCGGCGTCGAACGCCCCCAGCATCGTCCCCGCCGCTCCCTGCACCAGCGCGGCGTGGTCATTCCTGATCAGCACGGGCGGCGGGTGTCCGGCGTTCGTCCAGGCGTAGGTGTGCTCCTCAGGGTCGAAGTGGCCGATGACCGCGGTGCCGGTCACGGTGATGCCCTCGCTGGAGTGCACGATGAGATCGTTCAGCCAGGTGGTGAGCCGGCCCGCGTGGGCTCCCGTGTAGGCCAGCCCGGCCAGGCCCGAGCGCATCTGGAGCATGATGCTGGCCGCGGTCAGCCCGTGTCCCATCGCGTCCCCGATCGCCAGCAGCACGCGGCCGTCGGGCATGAGGCGGGCCTTGAACCAGTCGCCGCCGAGCCGGGCCAGCTGCTCGCCGGGCAGGTAACGCACGCAGACGGTCAGCCCGGGCAGCTGGATGAGGCCGCGGCGGATCGGCATGATCGTGTTCTGCAGCTGGACGGTGACCCGGTGCTCCTCCTCGGCCCGCTTGCGCTGCCAGTGGGCCTGTTCGTGCGCCACCGCCAGGGCCCGCTCCCTGCGGCGGTTCCTGGTCACGTCCTGGGTCAGGCAGCGCACCCTGACCGGCAGGCCGTCGCCGTCGAGTATCGGCTCGCTGAACACGCTGAGATGGCGCACCCCGTGCCGGTGCTGGATTCTGAACTCGGTCTCGACCGCCTCCCTGAACTCCAGCAGGGAGTGCATCATGTCCTCGACGATCGGCAGGTCCTCGGGCACGACGACGCCGGGCAGCTCCTCCAGCGACATCGGCCCGTCGTCGCGGTCGCGGCCGAACATCTCATACATCTGGGGCGTCCACAACGTGCGCTCGGTGGCCAGGTTCCACTCGCCCCAGCCCAGCTCCGCCAGGCGCTGGGCGCGTTCCCAGCCGGAGACCAGGAGCTCCTTGTCGTCGAGCGTGCGCCAGCTCACCAGCAGCCCGTCGTCCACGCGTGACGCGCGCACGCTCAGCGTGGCGGGCCAGAGCAGGTAGTCCATCACCTCCACGTACTCCAGGGGCTGCCGGTGCACCGCCTCGCCGGTCTCGTACACGACGATGTAGTCGTCGAGCAGCCCGCAGCTGGCCACGCCGGGGGTGGCCGTCATGAGCCGGCGCCCGGCCAGCTCGCCGGCGGCGCGCCCCGGCACGGTTCTGGCGTGCCGGTTCGCCGCCAGGATGCGGAAGTCCACCACGCGGCCCAGAGAGTCTTTGACGGGTGTGAGGTAGAGGGCCGAGGCGTGGACGGCTTCCAGCATCCCGTGTATCCAGGCGGGCACGGCGAGCGCCAGTGTCTCCTCCTGCGGCCGCTCGACGCCCTTGGCGACCTCGATCAGGTCGAGCCCGCTGTGCTGCGCCATCCGGGCGAGCTGTGCGGCGGCTTCGCCCGGGCGTATGTTGAGCTGCGCCGCGAGCCGGGCGGTCGCCTCGTCGAGTATGGCCTCGTTGCGCATGCGGTGCCGCAGCCGCGCGAGCTGTTCACGTACTCTCGCCGAGGCCGCGCCCGTTTCGAAGCGGCTGAACGGCGGATATTTGCTCACACGCTCCCCATGCCCTGGGGAGCGGCGAACTTACACATTGAAGATGCTTACCCCACCAGGTCCGACGAGGAATCCGAGTACGATCAGCACGATCCCCCACAGGAGGTCGCGCCTGGCCAGGATCACATAGATCCCGGAAATGACGAGTATTACCGCGATGATCCAGAGCAAAGTAGCCATAAACTGCAGCTGCCCTCAGGATGAGTTACATAACATGTTTTTCCCTTGCGTAAGGGGCAGGGAATTCGCATGACGACCTTCGGTTATTTCCTGTCCTGTGAGGAGCACGGCCCCAGAGAGCTGGTGCGGCAGGCCAAGGCCGCCGAGCGCGCCGGCTTCGAGGCCCTCTGGATATCCGATCACTTCCACCCGTGGCTGGACGAGCAGGGGCAGGCCCCGTTCGTCTGGTCCGTCATCGGCGCGGTGGCCGAGGCCACGTCTCTGCCGATCACCACCGGTTCACCCCACACCGGTACTTTGTCACGAACACCAAATGGGCGTGGAGGTTGCAGACGACATACCATCCCCTTTCGTATCGGGGTTCGGATTCCATCGTGGTGACATAAACCAAACGATATGATCAGCGTGTGGAGAAGGTGAAGCGGACTCGTGCGCACGTGGCGCGACTCGACCTCGGTCCGGCCCAGGTGGCCGTTTTGGACGGTCAAGCCCATACCGCGCGTGCCTTGTGGAACCTGCTCCATGAGTTCACGACCTTCCGTCAGGGCCGGTTCGCGTCGCTGAAGGAGTGCGACGCGGCGATTCGCCAGGCTCGCCACGAGATCGAGTGGATGGGGCAGCTGCCCGCTCAGGCCGCGCAAGCCGTACTGAAGACCTACCGGCAGGCGTGGGCGAACTTCTTCAATCCCGGCCATCCGGCCAAGCGCCCGACGTTCAAGGGCCGGTTCCGGTCCCGGATGGTCGTGGACGTCCCCCAGGCCCGCGACTTGCAGATCACCCGGATCAACCGCAGGTGGGGTGCGGTGAACCTGCCCAAGGTCGGGCGGGTGAAGTTCCGGTGGACGAAAGACCTGCCCGGCGTCACCAAGGGCGGACCATCCGGAAGGATCACCGGGGCTCGCCTGGTGAAACAAGCCCACGGGTGGAACATCGTCTTCCGTGCCGAGTTGCTCGTATCCGCCCCCGTCCTGCACACCGGGCCGAAGGCCGGCATGGACCGGGGTATCACGGTCCCTCTCGCCCTCTCCAACGGGCAACAGCTTCGGCACGGCCCGTGGCTCACCAGCGGGCAGAGCGAGCGGCTGTTGCGTCTGGAGCGCAAAAGCGCCCGTCAGCGTGCCACCCGCAAGAAAGGCGACCCGGTATCCAACCGGGAACGCCGCACCTACGACCAGATCGCCCGGCTCCGCGCGACAGCCAAGCGCCGAGCCGTCGACTGGCAGCATCAGAGCACGACCGACCTCGCGCGGCGGTTCAGCGCGATCGTGGTCGAAGACCTGAACATCACCGCCATGATGGCCTCGGCGCGCGGGACCGTGCAGGAGCCGGGGATCAACGTCGCCCAAAAGCGGGGCCTGAACCGCTCGATCGCGGACCAGGCGTGGGGCCGAACGGTGGAGCTCCTTACCTACAAGAGCGCCGACCATGGCGGCCTGGTCGCCAAGGTCCGCCCGCACGGCACCAGCCAAGAGTGCCACCGCTGCCACACCACCACTCCAGGATCACGCGAAACGCAATCGCGGTTCGCGTGCAAGAACCTGGCGTGCGGATGGATCGGCAACGCCGATACCAACGCCGCCCGAAACCAGCTTCATCGGTACAACTCTGCCGCCGGACGGGCGGTCACAGGACGTGGAGACTCCGGGATACCGGGGTCTGTGAAGCGTCAAGCATCCTGTCCCACAGTCTCGCCCGCACCCGCGCTGCGAGCTGCTGCGTAAGCAGCACAGGAATCCTCCACATCAGTCATTCATGTGGAGGAGCACGTCAAATGTCGGGGTTCGGCCACCACCACCACCCCACCACCACCACCACCACCCTCATAGTTCTGTTCGGTCTTCTCGGGGATTTCGGTCATACCTCCTGGCGCTACCCTGAGGTAACGCTGTCCAACGTCTAGTTGACGATCGTTTGGGTAGCCCGAAAACATGACTAGCCACGGCCACGCGGTCACCGACGCCATCCTCGACACGCTCAAGCGTGCCAGCTCCGGGCTGAAGGATGCCGGAGTGAAGTTCGCGCTGGCCGGTGGGTGCGCCGCGTACGCGAGGGGCGCCGCGCCGTCGTTGCACGACGTGGACTTCGTGCTCACGGAGCATGATGTGCCGGCCGCGCTTGAAGCGCTGCGCGAGCTGGGCTTCCAGACGGCCAAGCCGCCGGAGGACTGGCTCGTCAAGGCGTATGACGAGGGGCGCCTGGTAGACCTGATCTACCGGGTGTCCGACCTGCCGATCACTGACGAGCTGCTCGACCGCGCCGAGCCGCTCAAGGCCTCCGCGGTGATCGTGCCCGTACTGGAGGCCACCGATCTGGTCATCACGTGGCTGCTGCCGCTGTCGGAGCACGCCTGCGACTACGGAGCGCTGCTGGCCCAGGTGCGCGCGCTGCGCGAGCAGGTCGACTGGCCGCGCGTGGCGGCTGTGCTCCAGGACTCGCCGTACGCGATGACCTTCCTCACGCTGCTGGAGCGGCTGGACGTGCTGAAGGGGCCGATCGAGCCGCTGGGCGATCCCAAGTGGCCGTGAGACACGGCGGAGGGCCGCGCCCTTCGTGGGGCGCGGCCCTCCTTTCACGGCACTGGAGTCACCGCGGCAGGCGGCCGTAGTAGTCGCCTATTCGCGATCGGTACTCGGGCTCCTTGAACGTGCCTTCGTCGAACTCGGGCGCGGCCTTGATCTCGGCCTTGGTGCGCGCCACGTACAGATCGCGCTCCTGAGGGTCGATGCTCGTGATGACCTGTGCCGGGAGCATGACCTTCTTGCCGAAGATCCACGGGCCGGTGTCGACGATGACGTAGCTCTCGCCGACCTCGTACGTCGCCTCGTCGACGGTCCCGATCTTTCCGTCGGTCGCCTGGACGTGGTAGCCGATGAGGTCCAGGGGCTGGCCGCGGTCGTAGACGTCAGGTCGATAGTTCCAGAGCTCCATGGGGGCTCTCTCCCTCTCTTCTTCCGTCTTTCTCGGGCGCACTCCCGCTACCCGGACCGGGCCGGGTAAACCACTCGCAAAGTGCTCGTCGTCCGGCGGCCCGGGTCGATCCTCGGCTACGATCCCGGTCACGAGCCGGTGAAGGGGGGCGGGATGAGCCTCGCCAACGAGTACGAGTGGGTTCCTCCCGGGGTCGATCCGGCGCGCCCGAGCGTGGCGCGCGTGCACGACGCCCTGCTCGGCGGCATGGAGAACTTCGCCTCCGACCGCGCGGTGGCGCGCAAGCTGAAGGACGCGGTGCCCGAGGTGGTGGACCTCGTCTGGTGCAACCGGTCCTTCGTCGGCAGGGTGGTGGACTTCCTCATCCGCGAGACCGGGGTCAGGCAGATCATCGACCTGGGCGCCGGGCTGCCCACAGTGGAGAACACCCATGAGGTGGCCCAGTTCGCCGACCCCAGGTCCAGGGTGGTCTACGTCGACATCGATCCCATGGTGGAGCCGCACGCCCGTGCCCTGCTGAACGGCAACCCGTGCACCGGCGCCATCACCGCCGACGTTCGCGACGTGGACGCCGTGCTCGGCCACCCGACGCTGCGCCGCCTGATCGACCTGTCGCAGCCCACGGCGATCCTGATCATCGGTGTGCTCCACCTCTTCCCGGACCGTGCAGACCCGCACGGGCTGGTCAGGCGGTACATGTCCGCGCTGCCGAAGGGCAGCTACCTCGCCGCCTCCAACATGCTGGCTTCGGCCAACCCCAAGGCCCAGGCCCTGGAGGCGATGCTCCAGGCCACCATGGGCACCGGCTATTTCCGCGACCGGGCGTCCATCACCGCGTTCTTCGACGGGTTGGTGCTGGTGGAGCCCGGAGTGGTGCACTTTCCCGAATGGCATCCCGACGAGCGCATCCCCGGCCCGCTCGCGATCTGGGAGGAACTGCTGCTGGGCGGCGTGGCCCGCAAGCCCTGAGCACGCCGGCACGCTGAGCGCTAAGGTTGGGCCCGTGCCGCGACGTTTGATCTGCTCCCCGCCCCCCGCCCGATAGCGGGCGGCATTTCCTGAAATTTCCGGGTCTGATCGATCCGGGGGTGGTTGCTGCCCGCACACCGGGCCCATTCCAACCACTCCATCCGGAGCACTCCTCTCATGACCCATGTCTCCGCCCGGCGGGGCGCCTTTTACGTGTCCGTGGCCGCGACCGCCTGGGGCACGGGCGGCGCCGCCGGCTCGCTGCTCTTCCAGACCGGCGACCTCGGCCCCGCCGGCGTCTCCCTGTGGCGCTACCTTCTCGGCGCCGCCTTCCTCCTCGTCCTCACCCGCCGCCCCGTCGTCGTCAACGGACGGCTCCTGCTGGTGGGGGCCGGAATGGCCGTCTACCAGACGGCGTACTTCGCCGCGATCGCCCACTCGGGCGTGGCCGTCGCGACCGTGGTGACGATGGGCGCCACGCCCGTCTTCACCGCCCTGGGCAGTCGCTTCCTCCTTCGCGAGCCGCTCGGCCGCGTCGCCGGCACCGCCCTCGCCGCGGCCCTGGCCGGGCTCGTCCTCCTCACCGGCGAGACCGCACTGCAGTCGCGCCCGTCATCGGTTGCCGGCATCGGCTTCGCGCTGGCCTCGGCCGCCGGATACGCCGGCGTCACGCTCTACTCCAGGCGGCACAAGGACGACGATCCGCAGGGCGTGGCGATCGGCGGGTTCGTGGTCGGCGCGGTGTGCCTGGCGCCGTTCGCGCTGGTGGAAGGGGTGGTGCCGGACGTGAGCGCGGCGTCGGTGTCGCTGCTGCTCTATCTGGGCGCGGTGCCGACCGCCCTCGCCTACGGCCTGTTCTTCAGCGCGCTCACCGTGCTCCGCGCGACCACGGTGTCGATCATCTCGCTCGGCGAGGCCGTGGGCGCGGCGCTGCTCGGCGTGGTGCTGTTCGGCGAAACGCTCACACCTCTCGCCTGGTCGGGGTGCGCGCTGCTGCTGGCGGCCGTCGGGATTCTCGCCGCACGCACTGAATCCAGGTGACTCGGGCGCGAGCGATGTGACGGCACAGCGCGCCGGATGAGTTAAGGTCCGGTACGGCGACGCTTGCCGTATCGTCGCTCGCTCCCCTCCCTTGAAAGAGGGACTCCCTAAAAAGAGGGAACGGTGTCGGCGAAGCGTGCGTTGGAGGAACTGTGGCCTCAATAAAGGGAATTCTCAGGAACCTCCTGGATCGTCCAGGCGGGGTGCCACTGACCCCTTATCTCAAGGTCGTCAAGGCGGCTGACGCCCGTGCCGAGCGGGTGCGCGAGCTTGACGAGCTGCCCGAGCCCACGATGGACGATCTGGCCGAGTTCTGCGCCGTCGCACGGGAGGCCGCCGACAGGACGCTGGGACTGCGGCCGTACGACGTGCAGTTGCTCGGCACGCTGGCCCTCCTCGACGGGAAGGTCGCCGAGATGGCCACCGGCGAGGGCAAGACGCTCTCCGGCGCCATGGCGGCGGCGGGCTACGCGTTGCAGGGCAAGCGTGTCCACGTGATCTCGGTGAACGACTATCTGGCCAGGCGCGACGCCGAGTGGATGGGACCGTTCTACGAGGCGCTCGGCGTCAGCGTGGGCTGGATCGGACAGAACTCCACGCCGGACGAGCGGCGCGAGGCGTACGCGAAGGACGTCACGTACGGGCCAGTCAGCGAGATCGGGTTCGACGTGCTGCGCGACCGGCTCCGCACCGACGCGAGCGAGATCATCGTGCCCGCGCCCGAGGTCGCCCTGATCGACGAGGCCGACTCCGTGCTCGTCGACGAGGCCCGCGTGCCGCTCGTGATGGCCGGGTCGACCGATCCGGGTAACGCGGTGCCGGAGATGGCGGCGCTGGTCAGGCAGCTTGTTCGCGGCTACCACTACGAGATCGACGAGCAGGCCCGCAACGTCTACCTCACCCCCAAGGGCGCCGACAGCGTGGAGAACCTCCTCGGCGTCGAGCTCTACGACGAGCACGAGCCGGGCACGCTCATCGAGCTCAACCTGGCCCTGCACGCCCACGCCCTGCTCGCCCGCGACGTCGACTACATCGTGCGCGACGGCAAGGTCCAGCTGATCAACCCTTCGCGTGGCCGGGTGGCGCTGCTCCAGCGCTGGCCCGACGGCCTGCAGGCGGCCGTGGAGGCCAAGGAGGCGCTGCCGCCGAGCGAGAAGGGCGAGATCCTCGACTCGATCACCGTTCAGGGCCTGATCCGCCGCTACCCGCAGATCTGCGGCATGACCGGCACGGCCGTGGCCGTCAGCGAGCAGCTCGGCGAGTTCTACGGCCTCAAGGTCGCGGTCATCCCGTCCAACCGCCCGTGCGTGCGCGGGGACGAGCCGGACCGCATCTACCCGACCGTGCCCGACAAGGACGCCGCGCTGGTCGAGGAGATCCAGGAGGCCCACGCCACCGGCCGGCCCATCCTCATCGGCACGCTCGACGTCGCCGAGTCGGAGAACCTCGCCAAGCTGCTCCATCGCCGCGGCATGGAGCCGGTCGTGCTCAACGCCAAGAACGACGCGGAAGAGGCCGCGATCATCGCCAGGGCCGGCGAGCGCGACGCCATCACCGTCTCGACCCAGATGGCCGGGCGCGGCACCGACATCCGCCTGGGGGAGGGCGTCGCCGAGCTGGGCGGCCTGTACGTGATCGGCTCGGGCCGCCACGCCAGCAGCCGCCTCGACGACCAGCTCCGCGGCCGGGCCGGCCGCCAGGGCGACCCGGGCGGCTCGGTCTTCTTCGTCAGCATGCAGGACGACCTGATCACCCAGTTCGTCTCCGACGAGCGCCCGCCCCCCGCCGAGGCGGACGGCATCGTCCGCCACCGGCGCGGCGCGTACCTCGTCGGCCACGCCCAGCGCGTCGCCGAGGGCGTCAACCTGGAGATCCACCGCAACACCTGGCGCTACACCCGCCTCCTGGAGCACCAGCGCGAGCTGATCCTGGAGTGGCGCGACAAGGTCCTGCACGGCGACGCCGCCGCCAAGGCCCTGTCCTCGGCCGACCCGGAACGCTGGGAGTCGCTGCCGGAGGACACCAGGGACGAGACGGCCCGCCAGATCGTCCTGCACGCCATCGACCGCTGCTGGACCGAGCACCTGGCGTTCCTGACAGACCTCCGCGAGGGCATCCACCTGCGCGCGCTGGGCCGGATGAGCCCGATCGACGAGTTCCACCGGGAGGCGGTGGCGGAGTACAAGTCGCTGCTCGCGGAGGTGGAACGGCGCTCGCTGGAGTCCTTCGAGGCACCCGAGCCGGACCTGAAGCGGCCGACGGCGACGTGGACGTACCTGGTGCAGGACAACCCGTTCGGCACGGAGTGGGACCGGATTCTCAAACGCGTCAAGACGGCCACTCGACGCGGCTAGCCGTACCTGACAGAAGATGGCAGGTACGCCTGGAAGGCTGGACCCATGACGACGAAGGCAAAGCTCCTGGCGTTCACCATCGACTGCGCGGAGCCCAAGAAACTGGCCGAGTTCTACCACGAGATCACCGGGTGGGAGATCCAATACGCGGAGGACGAGTACGCGGCCATCGGGGACGAGACGAGGAACATCTACTTCGGCCGGGTCCCCGACCGCAAGCCGGTGACGTGGCCGAGCCCGGACAAGCAGTTCCACCTGGACTTCAGGGTGCCGGACGTGGAGCAGGCGGCGGCCGATTACATCGCGCTGGGGGCCACGAAGCCCGAGTTCCAGCCGGGGGTCACGGAGGACGGCGTGCGCTGGATCGTCCTGCAGGACCCTGAGGGCCACCTGTTCTGCGTCTGCCCCGAGCAGTCCTGACCTGTGGCCGCCACGGCGTCCGTCGGCCGGGCGGCCATATGGAACAAGAGGCCACATGTACGTCCCGGTCGGGAGCGTTTATCGCTGAATGATCCACCTAAAGTATGATTCGCGCGCTTTGCTTGGCCCATAAGCTAGAGCAATGCTCTTGGAAGGATCCATGCCCCTGCGTGGGCGACGATGACCTGGGTCGGCCTGGTAATCGCCCTCGTGGGAGCGCTCGGGTACGCGCTCGGCGCGGCCCTGCAACAGTACGAGGCAGTGGCAGAGGGCGCCTCGCTGAAGCTGGTCAGACGGCCTCGCTGGTGGATCGGCGGCATCATCGGCTTCACGGGCGCCTGCCTGCACGCCGTGGCGCTCAGTTTCGCCCCGCTGGTGGCCGTCCAGCCGATCAGCGTCGCCACGCTGGTGTTCGCCGTGCCGCTGGCCGCGTTCATGTACGGGCGCAAGCCGTACAGAGCAGAGATCATCGGCTCGATCGCGGTGGCGGTCGGCCTGCTCTGGCTCATGCTCCTGGTTCCGCAGCACAACGTGACGCCCAGGTTGAGCGACGGCGCCGCGCTCGGGTTCCTGGCCGTGATCGGGCTGATCGTCCTGGTCACCCAGCTGCTCGCGACCCGCGTCCACGGCCCGAGCCGGGCGTTGCTGCTGGCGGTCGGCGCGGGTGTGGTGACGGCGAGCGTGTCCACGTTCGTGCGGGTGGTCGGCGGCGGCATGCAGGGGGACTGGGGGCGGTTGCTCCACTGGTTCACGCTCGCCGTGCCCGTGCTGCTGGTCTGCGCGGTGGTGCTGCTGCAGCGCTCCTACGCGGTGGGATACTTCGGCATCGCGTACGCCGGCGTACAGGTCATCGACCCCATCACCTCGGTCCTCGCCGGCGCGGTCCTGCTCGGCGAGCCCCTGCCGGCCAGCCCCTCCACCGCGATCCCCGCCATCCTGGCCAGCGCCCTCACCATCGGCGGCACGATCACCCTCGGCCGCCTCGCCCCCGACCACTCCCGCCCGGCCCCGGTGGAGGTCAAGCCGGCGCCGCATCCCGTGTCGGCGACCTCCGAGGTCAGCTGACCCCCGGCTGCACCCTCATCGCCGGTCCTCGGCCACACCCCCCACGCGCGTCAGGCGGGCCCGGTGCTCTGGCCACTCCTCGTCGAGGATGCCGAAACAGACCGTGTCGCGCCAGGTGCCGTCCAGCCGCTTGCGGTGCCGTCGCAGCGTCCCTTCGTACAGGCCGCCGATCCGCTTGATGGCGTTCTGCGACCTGAGGTTGAGGTGGTCGGTCTTGAGCAGGACCCGGTTGTAGCCGAGCCCGAAGGCATGGTCGATGAGCAGGAGCTTGCAGTTGGTGTTCACGGCCGTACGCCACACCGCCCGGCCGTACCACGTCCAGCCGATCTCGATGCTCTCGTCGAACCCCGGCACGTCGCCGTACGTGGTCCAGCCGACGGCCCGCCCGCTCTCCTTGACCACCACGGCGAAGGGAACGTGCTTGTCGTCCGACACCAGGCCGCGGGCGATCTTCGCCAGCTCGTCCGCGGAACGCGGCACGGGGACGGACAGCCAGCGCCAGACCTCCTCGTCCCCGCCACCGGCGGCGAACAGGTCGGGAATGTGATCAAGGGTCAGCGGCTCGAGCCGGACGACGTCGTTCTCGAGCACTGCAGGCGCAGGCAGCTTCGTGGTCATGGCAGCAACCCTAGGGAGCCCG
This sequence comes from Nonomuraea sp. B19D2, assembly GCF_040137845.1. Taxonomy (NCBI): domain Bacteria; kingdom Bacillati; phylum Actinomycetota; class Actinomycetes; order Streptosporangiales; family Streptosporangiaceae; genus Nonomuraea; species Nonomuraea sp. B19D2. The sequence goes on from NZ_JBEFAK010000035.1 coordinate 81,547, forward strand.
CGGAGTCACGATTACGGCCACATGCCGGTTTTTGCGGGGAACCACCTGTCGACACTCATACCGGCCGGTCGGTAGGGTCGCAGGTATGGACTTCGCTTTCGACACGGTCACCGAGGACCTGCGCGAACGACTGCTGAGTTTCATGGACGAATGCGTCTATCCCGCCGAGCCCGCCTTCGAGGAGCAGGCGGCGACCAGCGGCTGGAGCCCTCCGCCGCTGATGGCCGACCTGAAGGACGAGGCCAGGAAGCGCGGGCTCTGGAACCTGTTCCTCCCTGGCGAGCACGGCGCCGGGTTGACGAACCTCCAGTACGCGCCGCTGGCGGAGATCATGGGCCGGAGTCCCACCATCGCCCCGACGGCCACCAACTGCGCCGCGCCGGACACCGGGAACATGGAGGTCCTGTCCATGTTCGGGAGCGAGTGGCAGCGCAAGGAGTGGCTGCAGCCGCTGCTCGACGGGGAGATCCGCTCCGCGTTCGCGATGACCGAGCCCGACGTGGCCTCCTCCGACGCCACGAACATCGCCACCTCCATCGTCCGCGACGGCGGCGAGTACATCATCAACGGCCGCAAGTGGTTCATCTCCGGCGCGATGAACCCCAACTGCAAGATCTTCATCGTCATGGGCAAGACGAACCCGGACGCGCCCAAGCACCGCCAGCAGAGCATGGTCCTGGTGCCGCGCGACACACCCGGGCTGCACATCAAGCGCGGCATGCACGTGTTCGGCTACACCGACGCCGACCACGGCGGCCACGCGGAGATCGAGTTCGCGGACGTACGGGTGCCCGTCGAGAACCTGATCGGCGAGGAGGGCGGCGGCTTCGCCATCGCGCAGGCCAGGCTCGGCCCCGGCCGCATCCACCACTGCATGCGCCTGATCGGCATGGCCGAGCGCGCCGTGGAGCTCATGTGCAGGCGCGCGCTGTCCAGGACCACGTTCGGCAAGCCCGTCGCCCAGCAGGGCGTCGTGCAGGACTGGATCGCCGAGTCGCGCATCAAGATCGAGCAGCTGCGCCTGCTCGTGCTCAAGACCGCCTGGCTCATGGACACAGTGGGCAACCAGGGCGCGCACACCGAGATCCAGGCCATCAAGATCTCCACCCCGAAGACCGTGGAGTGGATCCTCGACAAGGCCATCCAGGTGCACGGCGCGGGCGGCGTCTCCCAGGACTTCCCGCTCGCGGGGCTCTGGGCGGGCGCCCGCTCCCTGCGCTTCGCGGACGGCCCCGACGAGGTGCACAAGCGGTCTCTGGCCCACCGGGAGCTGAAAAAGTGGATGTGAACATCAAGGAGCGGGTCGCGGCGTTCCTCGCGGAGCACGACCCGGACGGAGATCGGCTGGAGTTCCTGCGGGCCAGGTTCGACGCGGGGCTGGCCTGGGTGTGGTTCCCCGAAGGGCTCGGCGGGCTGGGCGCGCCGCGGGAGCTGCAGCAGGTCGTGGAGCGGGAGCTGGCCGGCACGCCGCAGATCAACTCGGGCGTCCAGGGCATCGGACTGGGGATGGCCGCTCCGACGATCCTGGCGTTCGGTACGGAGGACCAGAAACGCCGTTTTCTCCGGCCGCTGTGGACGGGGGAGGAGATCTGGTGCCAGCTCTTCAGCGAGCCCGGCGCCGGATCCGATCTGGCCACGCTCGCGACCCGCGCCGTCAGGGACGGGGACGAATGGGTCGTCGATGGCCAGAAGGTGTGGACGTCCGGTGCCCATCACGCCAGGTGGGCCATCCTCGTCGCGCGTACCGACCCGGACGTGCCGAAGCACCGCGGCATGACGTACTTCGTCTGCGACATGCACGCGCCGGGCGTCGAGGTGCGGCCGCTGCGGCAGATCACCGGTGAGGCCGAGTTCAACGAGGTCTTCCTGACCGGCGTGCGGCTCCCCGACGACCTGCGCCTCGGCGAGGTCGGAGACGGCTGGCGGGTCGCGCAGACCACGCTGATGAACGAGCGCATCGCCATCGGGGGCGCTCCCGTGCGGCGCGGCGGCGGCATGGTCGGGGTCGTGCTCGACTCCTGGCGCGCGCACCCGGAGCTGCGCACCCACGACCTGCACCAGCGGCTGCTGTCGCTCTGGGTCGAGTCCGAGGTCACCCGCCTTTCCGGGGTACGGCTGCGCGAGCAGCTCGCGGCGGGCGAGCCGGGGCCCGAGGGGTCCGGGATGAAGCTGTCGTTCGCCAGGCTCAATCAGGCGCTGTCCGGCTTCGAAGTGGAGTTCGGGCGCGACCTGGGCTATGACGACTGGACCTTCCGCCGCTCGGAGGACGTCGACTTCTACGGCCGCGGCCCGGGTTACCGCTACCTGCGGGCCAAGGGCAACTCGATCGAGGGCGGCACCTCCGAGATCCTGCGCAACATCATCTCCGAGCGGGTGCTCGGCCTGCCCTCAGAGCCCCGCGTCGACAAGGACGTGCCCTGGAAGGACCTGCCGCGATGAGCCTTCTTTACTCAGAGGTCGAGGAGGAGCTGAGGGCCGCGGTGCGCGGGCTGCTCGCCGACCGGTGCCCGCCTGCCGCCGTGCTCAAGCGGATCGAGTCCGAGCCCTACGACCTGGACCTGTGGAAGACGCTGGCCGGTGAGATCGGGGTGGCGGGGCTGCTCATCCCCGAGGAGCACGGCGGGGCCGGGGCGTCGGCCAGCGAGGCGGCCGTCGTGCTGGAGGAGCTCGGCAGGGGAGTGGCGCCGGTGCCGTTCTTCACCAGCTCCGTGCTGGCCACGTACGCGCTGCTGCCGACCGGGGACGCCCTGCTTGGGGAGCTGGCAGAGGGCAGGAAGACCGCCGCGCTCGCCGTGCCGTTCGCGGCGAACCCGTACCGGACCGGAGCATCCGTGCGGGCCGAAAGCGGGCGGCTGACCGGGACCGTCGCCGGCGTGGCCGGGGCGGACGTGGCCGACGTGCTGCTGGCGCCCGTCGACGGCCGGCTCTACGCCGTGGAGGAGGGTGCGAGCGTCCAGGTGGTGCCGTCGCTCGACCTGACCAGGCCGGTCGCGACCGTCACCTTCGACCGCACTCCGGCCCGCGACGTGGGGGAGTGCGACCTGGCGGCGGTGCTGCGGTCAGGGGCGGGCCTGCTCGCGTCGGAGCAGCTCGGGGTGGCCGAATGGTGCCTCGACACGACGCTCGCGTACGTCAAGGAGCGCCACCAGTTCGCCCGGCCGGTCGGCTCCTTCCAGGCGATCAAGCACCGGCTGGCTGACCTGTGGCTGGACGTGGTCAGGGCCAGGGCCGCCGCCAGGAGTGCCGCGACCGACGGCTCGGCGATCTCCGTGGCCGTGGCCCAGTCGTGGAACGCGGGCGTGGCCGTGCACGCCGCGGAAGAGGCCCTGCAGCTGCATGGAGGGATCGGGATGACGTGGGAGCACCCCGTACATCTCTATCTCAAGCGTGCGAAAGCCTCGGAGATCGCGCTGGGCACGCCCGGCGACCACCGCGCGGCGCTGGCCTCATTTGTCGACGTGCCCGGCCCCGAGTGAGGTGAGCAGCAGGTCGGCGAAGTGTTTGCCCACCTGGGCGCCGGTCAGCGGGCCCGCCGCGTGGAACCACGTGCCCAGGTGGTGCACCGAGCCGAAGAAGTAGTCGACGACCAGCTCGGCCGGGACCCGGTCGCTGAAGACGCCCGCGCGCTGCCCCTCGGCCACGAGCTCGCGGAAGCGCTCGTGGTAGCGGCGGCGCTCGGCGCGTACGGTCTTCTGGGTCTCCGGGGCGAGCAGGTGCATCGACCTGAAGAAGATCTTGGAGTCGTCGAGGTTCGCGGCCGTGGTCTCCACGACGTCGGCCGCGGCCCTGTGCAGGCGCTGCCGCACGTCGCCCGGGCCGTCGGCGATCCGCGTCAGCCGTTCCATCTGCATGCGGAGGACCCGGGCGTAGATCTCGTGCAGCAGATCGTCCTTGGAGTCGAAGTAGTGGTACATGGCGCCCTTGGTGACGCCGGCCGCCACGACGATCTCCTGAACGGAGGCGCCCTCGAAGCCGCGCTCCGCGAACAGGCGGGTCGCCTCCGCGAGCAACCGCTGCCTGACCGGTTCCTCTTTCACTTCGTCCCCCTTGGTCACCCGCCTTAGCATACCGACTGGTCGGTTGAGGTCATTTGCTGGTCTTGCGGGTACTAATTACGTCACCTTAGGCTCGCCTTGGTTGGTAGGCGGGTATCTCTTGACCGGCGAGGGATCTTCGGCGTGGCAGATCCTGCAACATATCTACTCATTTGGGGGGATTTGCCGTGCCCGGTGGCTCTATCTACGTGCAACCAGACGAGAAGTACACAGGGTCATCCCCGCAGTGGTGGTACGAGAAGTTCTGGCGGGAGGACGCCCCCAACCGGCGCAGGGCCAGGTACGTCAAGGCCGCTGTGGGATTCGTGATCGGGGTCGCGCTCGCGCTCAGGTTCGACCTCACCGGAGCGTCCCCCCTTTTCGGCCTGCTCCTGGCTGGGATCGTGGCCGGAGGCGACTGGTACCTCGACTGGCGCTCGTTCCACGCGACGGCGGTCTGGCGCGGCGCGCGGCGCGGTGAGGCGATCACCGGCAAGATGTTGCGCAGGTCGCTGGGCCGTCTCGGCTACAGCGTGCTCGACGGCCGCGCCATCCGCGGCCAGGCCTCCATCGACCACCTGGTGATCGGCCCGGGCGGCGTGTGGATCATCGACAACGAGTCCTGGAGCCCGGACACCGAGATCGCCTGCTACGGCGGGCGGCTGTTCTTCGGCGAGAAGTACGGCAGCAAGACCGCCAAGCCACTGGTGGAGACCGCCGAGGCGTTCGCCGAGCTGCTCACCCGCGAGACGCGCGTCCCGGTGACGATCACGCCCATGCTCGCCGTCCACTGCGGGCTGCTGCCCAAGGGCGGCATCGTGGTCGCCGAGGGGCTCATGCTGCTCAAGCCGCGGCTCGCGGCCAAGGTGATCAAGGCGGCCGATGGGGTCGTGCTCAACGACGAGCAGATCGAGCTGCTGGCCCGCACCGCGGCCAGGGAGCTCCAGCGCACCTGACGCCGGCGCCGTGCGCTCAGGCGAGCGTCTCGATGAAGGCGGTGAGCTGGGCGACGTTGCGGCACTCATGCATCGGGACGACGGCGCCGTACTCGCTCGCGACGGAGTCTCCCGTGTCCCACTGCGCCTTGGGCTCCGGGTTGAGCCAGTACGCGTGGCGCGAGCCGGCCACGAGCGACTTCAGCACATCCAGGGCGGGCGGCTGGTAGTTGGAGCGGGCGTCGCCCAGGATCAGCAGCGATGTCTTGGGGCCGATGGCGTCGCCGTACCGTTCGGCGAAGCGCTCCAGCGAGTGCCCGTAGTTCGTGCGGCCGAAGCGCACCATGTCGGCCTCGTTCGCCAGCCTTGTCATGGCTTCGACCACGTCGGCGCCGGGGACGAAGAACCTGGTGATCTCATCCACCGTGTCCACGAACCCGAACGCGCGCACCTTGGTGAACTGCTCTCTGAGTGCGTACGTGAGCAGCAGCGTGAAGTGCGCGAACGACGAGACCGAGTCGCTGGTGTCACAGAGGATGACCAGCTCGGGCCTGTGCGGGCGCGGGGGCCGGAAGTGAGTGGTCAGTGGCACGCCGCCGCTCTGCAGCGAGGCCCGTACGGTCCTGCGGAAGTCCAGCCGGCCGCGCCGGCCCTTGCGCTGCTTGATCGTCAGGCGCGTGGCCAGGCGCCTGGCCAGCGGATGCACCTCCCGGCGCAGCCGGGCCAGGTCGGCCTTGGTGACGCGGAGGAAGTCGATCTGGTCGAGCGGCGGGCGTACGGCGGAGCGGGCGATGCGCTCGATGCCCGAGTCCTCGGCGATGCGGCGGCGCACGTCGGTGGCCACGGCGTCCTCGAAGCGCCTGGTGTTGTCGTGGACGCGCCTGCGTACGTTCTTCTCGGCCAGACCGCCGCGCTCCTGGCCCTGGAGGACGTTCTGGAGGATGCGCGCCATCAGCGTCTCAGGGGAGAGTGCGCGCATGACGCTGTAGGAGAACCAGTTCTGCCGCCCCGGGCTCGTCGTGGGCTGGCGGCCGAAGCGCCCGACCATGGCCTGGGCGAACTCGCGCAGCTCCTGGTCGGTGCCGCCGGTCAGGAGCCGGGCGAGGTGGTCGCGGAGCTCCTCGACCGTGGCCGTTTCCAGATTCATCGGCCTGTCGGCGCGCTGGGCGTACAGGCCGGACGTCGACGCCGGGAACCACAGGTCGAACAGCACGTCGAACCCCGGCCGGTACGCCGGCTTCTTGACCAGCGTGGCCGCGTAAGCGGCACGCAGCGACTCCCGATCGCTCAGCTCGATGACCCGCAGCGCGTGCGCGGCGTCCAGTCCCTCGGCCACCGAGACCGGTATCCCGGCCTCGCGCAGCGCCCGCACGAACCCGACATGCCTATCGATCAGCGACATCCGGCAACCCCAGCTCCTTGACCGCCCGTGCCTGATCGGAGGCGTGTTTGAGCACCACGCCCAGCGTGCCCGCCACGGTGGCCTCGTCCAGCTCCTCCCGCCCGAGCGCCAGCAGCGTGTTCGCCCAGTCCACGGTCTCGGCCACCGACGGCGCCTTCTTCAGCTCGAGCGCCCGGAGCGTCGCGACCGTCCTGGCGAGCCGCTCCGCCAGGTCGGCCCGGATGCCCGGCACCTGGCTGAGCACGATGTCCCGCTCCCGCTCGGGGGTGGGGTATCCGAGGTGCAGGTAGAGGCAGCGCCGCTTGAGCGCCTCCGACAGCTCGCGGGTGGCGTTGGAGGTGAGCACCACGTACGGCCGGCGCGTCGCGACGATGGTCCCCAGCTCCGGAATCGTCACCTGGAAGTCGGACAGCAGCTCCAGCAGCAGCCCTTCGACCTCGACGTCGGCCTTGTCGGTCTCGTCGATGAGCAGCACGGTCGGCTCCGCGGCCCTGATCGCCTTGAGCAGCGGCCGCTCCAGCAGGAACTCCTCGGAGAAGATGTCGTCGTCGGCGCTCGTGGCCTGGATCCTGAGTAGCTGCTTCTTATAGTTCCACTCGTACAGCGCCCTGGCCTCGTCGAGGCCCTCGTAACACTGCAGCCTGACCAGCTCGGCCCCGGTCGCCAGCGCCACCGCCTTGGCCAGCTGCGTCTTGCCGACTCCCGCCGGGCCCTCGACCAGCAGCGGCTTGCCCAGCGCCGCGGCCAGGAACACCGAGGTGGAGATGGCGTCGTCGGAGAGGTAGTCCACGGCGGCGAGCCGCTCCGTCACCTCGGCGGGAGAGTCGAACATCGATGATCCTGTCTTCCGGGGGCCGAACTTTATTCTAGCCGGACGGGCCGGCCTGATACCGATTCGACCAGGATGGGGATCACCGGTATATTCCTCTCTGCAAGCGCCGCTAGCTCAGTTGGTTAGAGCAGCTGACTCTTAATCAGCGGGTCCGGGGTTCGAGTCCCTGGCGGCGCACCGCATGAAACCCCAGCTCGGTTCACTGAGCTGGGGTTTCTTTGTTCGGTGCCCTATCCTAATCCTTCAGGCCCGCGCTGAGGTCGGCGTTCATCACGTACTTCTGGAAGATCAGATAGATCACGACAAGGGGGATCATGGACAGGACCGACGCCCCCAGCAGGACCGACCAGTTGACGTTCTCCGCGCCCACGATGCTCGCGACGCCGATCTGCAGGGTGAACTCGTTCGGGTCGTTGAGGATCACGAGGGGCCAGATGTAGTCGTTCCACCGCCACTGGAACGACATGATGGCCAGGGTCATGATGATCGGCCGGGAGAGCGGGAGCATGATCCGGACGAAGATCGACAGTTCGCCGCTGCCGTCGATGCGGGCCGCATCCAGCAGGTCGCGCGGCACGCTCAGGAAGAACTGACGGAACAAGAAGGTGCCCGTCGCCGTGATCACCGAGGGGGCCACGACGCCGGCGAGACTGTTGTACAGACCCAGGTCGCGGACGATGAGGAACAGGGGGGAGAGGATGACCTCGCCCGGCAGCATCGTGGTGGCCAGGATGCAGATGGTGAACGCCCGCAGCCACCAGTTGGTGTACTTCGCCAGGGCGTACCCGCAGGTCGCGCTCGTCACGATGGTGATGAGCGTCGCGGACACGGCCACGACGAGGGTGTTGCCGAAGTAGCGGCTGAAGTCGAAGCTCGTCCAGGCCTGGGTGAAGCCGGAGATGGTCGGCTGCTTCGGGAAGAGGGTCAGCGGATAGGAGAACAGCTCTCCCGCCGGTTTGACGGAGCTGAGCAGGAACCACAGGACGGGAACGCCGTACAGGGCGACCATGAACCACAGGGCCGCCGTCGCCCAGACCTTCTTCGGCAGCAGGTTGTCCATCTCAGGAGTCCTTCCGGCGGTTGATGACCAACTGCGTGATAGCGATGATCATCAGAAGCAGCATGAGCACGAAGGACGCCGCGCTCGCGTAACCGATCTGGGCGCGGCGGAAGCCGGTCGTGAAGATGTACTGGATGAGGAGGTTGTTCTCGGTGCCCGGACCTCCGGCGTTGACCGCTTGGATGAGCGCGTACTCCTTCATCGAGTGCAGGGTGGTGAGCAAGATCACGATGAAGGACGTGGGCGCGATCGAGGGCAGCGTGATGTGGCGGAACTTGGCCCACGAGCCCGCGCCGTCCAGGGACGCGGCTTCGTAGTACGCGGCCGGCACGTTCTTGATGGCCGCGACGAACATCAGCATGTTGACCGCGGTGTTGCCCCAGGCAGCGGCGATGATCACGATGATCAGGGACAGGTCCGCGTTGGACTGCCACGGCACCGCCTCGCCGCCGAGCGCGATGATGACGTAGTTGACGAGCCCGAAGTTCTCACCGAAGATCCAGCGCCAGATGACACCGGCGATGATCGGGGAGATGAGCCAGGGCACGAAGAAGATCACCCGCGCGACCGGCTTGCCACGGCTGTACGGGTTGACGATCAGCACGGCCGCGCTCAGCGAGGCGACGTACGTCAGCGGGACGACGGCCGCCGTGAAGATCAGGGTACGGACCAGCGCCGCGTAGAACGCGTCGTCGCTCAGCAGCCGCTGGTAGTTGTCCAGACCCACGAACGGCGCCGAGCCGACGCCCGTGTAGCTGGTGAAGGAGTACCCCAGGCCGATGACGGCCGGCCAGAGGAAGAAGAGCAGGAACAGGGCGAGGTTGGACGAGATGAGCAACAGGGGCGCCAGGGTGTAGCGGTCATGCCGCCGGGTCCGTAGGCCGGACCACCACCGCGATGCGGTCCGGGCCGGCGTCTCGTCGGCGCGCCCCGCCGATTGCGGCACACTCTCCGCCATTGCGCTCTCCTCCTTCTTCCGCGTTCTGCAGGGCTCGGCCCGCCGGCGCGGGAAAGCGCCGGCGGGCCGTATGATCAGCCGATCTGCTGGTTGAGTCCCGACACGATGTTGTCGACGGTCTTCTTGACGTCCTGCTGACCGTTGATCAGCTTGGCCATCTCGACCTTGGTCGGGTCGTCCTGGATCGACGACTTACCGGCGAGCAGGAGCTTCGTCCCGCTCTGGTGTCCATAGGAGGAGATCGGGTCCGCCAGCTCGATCTCCTTGAGGTAGAGCTGGAAGGCGTCGAGGGCGGCCTTGTTCTTGAACGGGTAGTTCAGCGTGAGGCCGGACTCCACCGGCAGGTAGCCGTTGACCTGCGCGAGCTTCGTGTAGTTCGCGGGCTGGAAGATGTGGTCCACCCACTTCTTGGCGGGGTCGGCCTTGTCACCGTTGTTGAAGGCGACCACCTTGCCGCCGAGGTTGATGTCGGTGGCGTGGATGGTTCCCACCGGCGTCGGCGCGCTGGCCCAGTCGAAGTCCGTGATGCTCTCCGCGAAGTCGGCCACCTGCCAGACACCGGAGAAGTACGCGACGACCTGGCCGCTCTTGAACAGGGCGTTCGGGTCGGCGCCCGCGCCCCAGACCGACTTCGGCATGACCTTGTCGTCGTTCAGCGAGGCGAACTTCGACAGCGCCTGCACGGTGGCGTCGTCTGGAGTGGCGTACTTGTTGTCCGGGCCGAGCTGGAAGCCCTTGCCGCCGTGGCCGTAGATGAAGGCCCTGATGCGGGCGGGGGACTGGTCGTAGACCAGGTCGTACTTGGCGTTCGTGGCGGTGCGGACCTTCGTGGCGGCGGCCAGGAACTCGTCCCAGGTCCAGGCCTTGTCCGGGTCGGCGGGAATGTCGACCTTGGCCTTCTCGAACAGGCTCTTGTTGACGAACAGCCCGGCCGCCGTCAGGTCGGAGGGAATGCAGAGGACCTTGCCGTCCTGGACGGTGAGCAGGTCTTTGTTGATCTTGTTGGCCGGCGCGTTGGCCGTCGCGCCGAGGTCCTGGAGCTGGTTGATCCAGATGGTGTCGAGCGAGGGCACGCTGGCCGCGTCGGGCAGGGAGTTGGCCTGCGCGGCCTGGCGCAGCTTGTCCTGGTAGCCGTCGTAGGGGACGTTGACGATCTCGACCTTGACGCCCTCCTTGGCTTCGAACTCCTTGGCCAGGTCGTGGTAGCCCTGCGCCTGGGCCGCGCTCGCCGAGAGCCAGAAGGTGATGCTCTTGGCGCCAGAGCCCCCGCCCGAGCCCCCGCCCGAGTCCCCGTCGGAGCTGGAACCGCACGCGGTGAGCGCGAGCGCCGCGGCGACGGTTACTGGCAGCCAGCGCCAGCGCATGAGTCGTCCCCGGGTTGTCGCAGAAGTCGTCATGGCGTCTCCTCGAACGTCGTCTGCCTGTGGCGTCGGACGGTAACGGGAAAGCGTTTGCCGAGTCAATAGTCAGGACATAAGGACTTAAGATCTCCTGACATATGCACATCAGGATGAAGCGAACGATAGGCCCTGAGCTGCGGTTTCATCCAGAGTGATGGGTGGTCGCGAGACACAAACGCAACCTTCCCGGAACCCGTCCGGCGACGTACAGCCGCTCTCCCGACACGGCGTCGGTGCCCCCGAGGAACCGGTACTCCTCGCCGGGCTCGTAGCCGGGAACCGAATGGGAGGCGGCCATCGACGTGGCGGGCACCGTGACCGTGATCGAGTCGTCGCCGGCGCGGTAGACCGCGGGCTCGCCCGGGTCGAGCTGCCAGGCGTGCTCGTCCAGGGCGATGGCGCCCGTCATCCGCCCGCCGGGCCGGAAGGCCAGCTCCAGCGCCCAGTCCACGGCCGCACCCGCCAGGTCGACGGTCAGCTCGGCCCCGGTGTCCGTGATGGCCACGTGGACGGCGGTGGTGAGCGTGACCTCGTCCCGTGCGCGCCGGCCGAAGTCCATCGCCGCGCTGAACCGGCCATCGTCCACCAGCCCGTAGTGGCCGCGCGCGTCGCGGTTCTGATCCGTCATCGGCTGGTAGTAGGAGGCCGACACGGATTCCGTGAGCGTCGCGGTCGTGTCCCCCTGATCGCCATCGACCAGGAATCGGGCGGCGCGGAACGGCCCCAGGCCGAAGAAGACACGCGAGAGGCGCACGTCCCCCAGGACGGCCGCCCCGGCGAACAGGCGCAGAAACGTCGGGGAGTTCGCCAGCCCGGAACGGATGCGTCTGTGGCGCGGATAGTCGGAACCGCCGAAGACCACGGTCGTCGTCGCGGGCCGATGATCGACGAGCAGTCCCGCGGCGCCGAAGACGCGCCGCCGCGGTCTTCGGGGCGGGGCGGGTTCCGGCAGCTCCCGCGCGATGCCGGGGTCGAGGATCAGCTCCGCGGCCGCGCGTGCCGGCAAGACGACCCCCTGGGACAGCGCGAGCCCGGCCGCCCAGGCCAGGTCGCCCCGGCCGCGCAGCAGCGCGATCCGGCGCAGCGGGAGCAGGTAGGGCGCCAGGGGCAGCGGCCGCCGCTGGTCCTGGCGGCGCGACAGCACCGTCTCGACCGACCCGTCCGGCAGCAGCAGATCGAGCGTGGCGTCCAGGTTCCGTTCGACGGCTTCGACCAGGTCGGGACGGTCGAACACCTCGGCGATGGCGAGCAGCGACGGGTTCGACACGAACGCGGCGTAGTTGGCGCTGCGTTCGGAGAAGAGCCCGTCGTCGTCGATGTCGACTCCCTCGGCCAGCCACTGGCCGACCCGTTCCGCCAGCGCCGGGTCGGGCGCCAGCCGGTGCAGCCTGGCCAGGGCGGCCGAGAGCTCCCAGCGGTGGTTGGGGGTGTGCACCCCGCCCCGCGCCAGGGCCGGGGTGGCCGCCGTCAGCAGGTCGTCGAGCAGGTCCGCCAGCTCATGGTCGGCGGCGCCGGGAGGGTCGCGCCGCAGCAGCCACAGGGCGTCGGCGAGATCGTTGACGCTGAACGCGGAGTCGGGCGGGGAGTCGACGTTGTCGCCGCCGGTGAACAACCCGCCGGGGCCCTGTAGCTCGCGCAGCCGGGCGGCGAGCCGGGCTGCGTGATCGAGCAGCTCGCCGTCCCGCCCGTGCGCGACGAGGGCCAGGATCTGCTCGGCCAGCCGGCGGTGTTGCAGGTGACCCCAGCCGTCGCCCTCGTTGAGGATGGCCTTGACCTGCCCGGTCAGGGCAGCCTGGACCGCCGCGATGAACGCGGCGTCCACCTGGTTGTCGTTCATCACGTCATCGATCGCCCATCAGGAGGTTCATCTGGAAGCTGTAGCGGGCCCCGGCGTAGATGTGCGTGCCGTACTCCACGGGCGTGCCGCTGTCGTCGTAGGCGACGCGCTCCATGGTCAGGACGGCGGCGCCCCGGCTCTCCCCGAGCAGCCGCGCCTCCGCCGCCGTCGCGTTGCGGGCGCCGACCGTCTGCGTCGCCGCGTGCAGCCGGATGCCGGCCGCCCGGATCAGCTCGTAGAGCCCATGCCTCTCCAGCGCGTCGGTTCTGATCTCGAGGAGCAGCGCGGGCAGGTAGTTGCGCATCCTGGCCAGCGGCTGGTCGCGGGCCATCCGGACCCGCTCTAACGCGATCACCGGCGCCCCCTCGGCCAGCCTGAGGGCTTCCGCGACGGCCGCGGAGGCCGGCTCGACGGTGTTGGACAGCACCGTCGTGGCCGGCTCCTGGCCGGTGCTCCTGAGGTCGTCGTACAGGCTGCTGAGCTCCAGCGGCCGCCGGACCTGGGACTGGACGACCCGGGTGCCCACCCCCCGTCGCCGCACGATCAGGCCCTTGTCGACGAGGAACTCCATCGCCTTGCGCATGGTGGGACGCGACACCGCGAGCTGGTCGGCCAGCTCGATCTCGCTGTCGAGCTGGGTGCCCGGTGGCAGCATGCCGCCCGCGATGGCCGCCTCCAGCTGCTGCGCCACCTGGAAGTAGAGAGGGACAGGGCTGGTTTTGTCGAGATCGACAAGGGCGGCGAGTGACTCCAGCCGGGGGACTTCGGAGATCATAAGCGTCATTATGGCAGATGCATTGTCATGACTTTCTTACAAATCTTGTCCTGACAAAGCTCGCACCTCGACGGGGAGCGTCCGAGTGTAGTGGACCCGGCCGAAGGCGCTGACCTTCACCGCCGCCCACCAGTGCGCTCCCGGCCGGGCGTCGCCCGGCGCCCGTACGGTGAAGCGCAGCGGGACGCGGCCTCCGGCGGGAACGGCGAAGCCCTGCGTCCACGGGCCGGAGAGCACCTCCCCGGCCCCGGCGCCCCACGTGCCGAACGGGCTGAGCAGTTGCGCCTCTCCGCGTACCTCGGTGCGCGCGTCATTGACGAGTTCGGCGGTGAGTGTCGCCCACCCACCCGGTACGACCTCCAGCCCGGCCGGATCCGACGTCACGGTGAGCGGCTCGCGGGGCTCCGGGTCGCCGACGGTCACGGTGACCACGTCCTCCAGGGTCTGGCCCAGTTCGTCGCGGATGCGGGCGGCGACGAAGTAGGTCCCGGCCGCGGCGTCGGCGGGTGGCCGCAGGACTGTCTCGAACTCGGCGTGCTCCTCGGCCTCCAGGTCGTACTTCAGGGAACCGGGAGGAGCCACCGCCCAGCCATCCGGCACGTCCAGCTCCACCAGGCCGACGGCGGACCGCGCCGAGCAGGCGACGGTGACCCGCACGGTCTCCTCGTCGCCCGGATCCACCCGCAGCGCCACCGGATGCACGTGGACCGCGACCGGCAGGTACCCGGCCGGGGCCGGACCCTTGTTGTGCAGCCAGTACCGAGTGAAGACCGGCTGGGCGGGCTCGACGTGGGCGGCCGCGTGACGACCCGGCACCAGGGCCGCCCGCGCGCCCAGCGTGACGATCTCGGCGGGCCGCAGCGGGATCACCGCGTCGCCGGGCCGCCCACCCGCCCCCGCGAGCGTCGCCGCCTCAGGCGCCGCCGCCTCAAGCACCGTGGCGACTTCCACGTCGGCCAGGCCGCCATGCAGGCGTACGCGCGCCACCGCGGGCGACCCGGCCGACTCGTAGAGCCGCACGGTGACACCGGCGGAAAGATCGATGTCGCCGGACCGCCCCGACGCCATCGGGTTCCCGCGCGGCTTCAACGCGGTCAGCACGACGCTGGCCGGCTCGACCCCGCCGAGGCTGGTCCGGGTGGCCAGCGGACCCGGCGACGCGGCCACCTGACGCGCGAGCACCGCGTGGTTGACCTCCTGCCCGGCCTGTACGAATCCGGCGGCGCGCCAGTCACCGGCCCCGGCCACCAGGCTGTACTCGAAGGTGTGCGTCCAGTGCTGAAGGGAGAAACTGCTGCCGTCGGGGGCCGTCCTGGCCGGGCCGTCGATCCAGACGCCGCTCGGCCACGCCCCGCAGGAGCGCATCAGCGAGACGTAGCAGGTGCCGTCGGACTCGGCCACGAAACCGGGCGTGCCGCGGTTGACCACGGCGACCGAGTAGTCGTCGACCGGCTCCGCGGTGCCGGGCAGTCCGGCGGGGACGGGCACGTCGATCACCGAGTCGGCGAGGTCGTCAATGACATCGTCAATGGCGGACCCGGCCACGATGAGCACGGGCAGATCCCGTACGCCGCGCAGGTCGGCGCCCGGAACCCAGGCCTCGCGCCGGGTGCGGCGGGCGGGCACGAACACCCGCCCGTGCCGTGCCAGTGCCTCCCGGCAGCCCTCCGGCGCGTCGCCGAGGACCTGCTCGGCGAAGGCGTTCGCGTCCGCGTCGCCGAGCACGATCCGCACGTCGGGCAGGTTGGAGTCGCCGTCGAGCGCGCCGTAGCGCGGGCCGTCCGGCCGGGTGAGCGTGGCGGTGACGCCGCAGGCGGCCAGCCGGTCGAGCAGGCCGCGTATGCGGTCCCCGTCCCCGGACGCCACCACCTCGGCGACCCCGATCGCGTGGTGCTCGCGGCGGCCGTCCGCGAGCGACAGGGCGATCCGCGCCGTGGCCGACAGGCCCGCCCAGGTGTGCGCGGGGTTGTCCAGCGTGTACAGGTGCTCTCCCGTGTCGGAGTTCGGGAAGCCGAACGACCGGCCGATCGCGGCGAAGCCGACCTCGCTGACCGGCAGCGCGCCGGGCAGGTCGAGGTCGAACCGCGCCCTCAGCAGGTGGTCGCGGCCGATCGAGCCGTCCACGTGGGTGCGGAAGTCGATCCGGCCGATCCCGTCCCACAGGGTCGTCTCCTGGGTGACCCGCAGGTCGGCGAGGCGGGTGACGGCCACGATCCGGCGACCTACCGGAGACCTGCGCACGTGTACGGTCGTGGCCTGTTCCCGGGTGCCGACGCCGGGTCCCTTCGGCAGCAGGTGCCACGGGCCCTCGTGCCAGACCGGATGCGTCTCGTACTCGTCCTGCAGGTAGAGCTCGCCACCGAGGCCGCCGGGCCGCAGCAGTTCCCGGCCGGTACGCCGGTCGAGGACGCGGCTGAGCGCGCCGCCTCGGGTGGCGTCGGCTTCGATCAGGAACGTCTCGTTCTCGATCGCGGCGCGTCCGGGCTCCTCGGCCCACCCGGCGGGCAGATCGGGCGCGGGGGCCAGGTGGTAGACGCGGAAGCCCAGCGACGGCACGTCACGGGCGACGAACGTCAGGCTCAGCTCCGCCACGGTGCCATCCGGGTGGCGCAGCACCCCCTCGGCCACCGCCGGGACGGGCTCGCCCCGGTCGTCGCGCAGCTCCGCGCCGGTCGTCCCCGGTTCGGGGAAGGCGACCCGCACGGTCGTGGCGCCGTCGCGGTTCCAGGACAGCGTGTTGACGGCGAGGATCGCCCGGCCCGCGCCCCCAGCGTCGGTGTCGGCATGGGCGGCGAGGCCCGCGATGGCGCCGTCCCGGGCCGCCGCGCCCAGTTCGTACGCCTCCCGCCAGCCCGCGAGCAGGTCCAGGTACACCTGGTCGGACTCGGTGCCGGTGATCGCGTCGTGGTGGGCGCCGTACGCCAGCAGCCGCCACGCCTTGTCCAGCGCCTCGCTGGGGTAGCGCTCGCCGAGCAGCGCGGCCAGGGTGGCGAGCCGCTCGGCGTCGAGCACGGCGACCTCGGCGGCCCGCTGCGCCTGCTTGGTGTCGATGTACGAGACGTCCTTGCCGGTGTAGACCGGGTTCATGTCCCGTGTCTGCGGGGTGATCCGGCCCCGCGGAGCGGCGGCGCGTACCGCGGCGAAGAACTCGCGGGGCAGGCCGACCCTGAACCGGGGCCAGACGTAGCGGCCGGCCCATGCGCGGTGCACCTCGGTGCACCAGCGCGACGGCAGGTTGTGGTCGTGCCCGACGGGCAGCAGGACATGGGGCGTGGCCGCGACCTTCTTCAGCTCGCTGAACTGCTTGTACGCCTCAGCCATCGCCTCTTCGAGCGTCGCCTTGCGCTCCACGTCCCAGCCGGCGACGTAGTGGTTGGACATGTAGCTGGTGAGCAGCCCGCGCCCGGACGGCGAGACCCACTCGAACTCGCTGGGGAACTGCATGCGGGTGATGTCGCCGGTGTGCCGCTTGGCGCCGACCATGTGGAACGGCCCGCGCGCCCACGAGGCGGAGTCCAGCCCCGCGTCGGCCATCAGTCCTGGGAACGCCGGGTCGTGGCCGAAGACGTCGAGCATCCAGGCGGTACGCGGGTCGCCGCCGAGCACGTCCCGCTGGTAGCCGATGCCGTAGACCGCGTTGCGGATGGTCGACTCGGGGTGCGTCAAGTTGGTGTTGGGCTCGTTGTAGGTTCCGCCGACGAGTTCGACCCGCCCTTCGGCCAGGAAGCGCCGCAGTTGCTCCCGCTCCTCCGGAAAGACGTCCCAGAACGGTTTGAGGTAGTCGATCTCGGCCAGGACGAACTTGTAGTCGTCGTCGTGCCTGGCCGCGTCCAGGTGCGCGCGTACCAGGTCGAAGGCGGTACGGACGAACGGCGGCCGCAGCTTGCCGACCCACGGCAGGTCGGGTAGTTGGTGCCACACCTCGGTGAAGCCGGCCTGGGTGTTCCACCAGACCGGGTCGTAGTGGAAGTGCGAGACCATCCACATCGTCCAGCCGGTGGCCGCCGCCTCGACGCTCCCGTCGAGAGTACGGCGTTCGCCCGCACCTTCGGCGACGGCGGCGACCCGGTGGACGGAGCCCTCCGGCGCGGGCGCGGCGATGAGCACCCCCACCTCGGCCTCTCCGTCACCGGTGACCGTCACGGGCTCGGGCGTGGTGACGGCAGGACCCTCCACCCACACCCGTACCGGCCCCGTCACATCGGTCAGGGTCACCCGGACGACCTGGCGTGGCGCGGACGCGGAGCCTACGAACAGATCAGTGCCCCGCAACGACGCGATTCGCATCTTCACTCCAGACCTCTGACCCGGGCGGCGTCACTCGGCGTCGGTGTCGTGGATCCCGGGCATGGGAAAGCGCTTTCGCGGATCCTATAGAGCCCCGGTTCGGCTCTGCTACCCGATATGCCCGGATTCGCTGGCGGACGCCCAGGCGTGCCACTCGTTGCTGAGCCACTCGATATAGGCTCCCTGCCGTGGCCGAACCGATCATGCGCCCCACTGCCCGCATCCTCCTGGTCGACAACCATGACCGGATCCTGCTCTTCCTGGGGCAAGGGCCGACCAAGGTCCCGGACCTGGCCTGGTTCACCCCCGGCGGTGGGGTGCACAGCGGCGAGGACCTGGCGGTGGCCGCCGCCCGTGAACTACGCGAAGAGACCGGGCTGCAGGTCGAGCCGGAGGCGGTCGGCCCGGTGGTCGCCGTCAGCGAGGGTCACTGGATCAGGTACGACGACACCATCTACTACGCCACCGACCACTACTTCCTGCTGCGCGTCCAGGACACGACCGTGGACATCTCTGCGATGGAAGAGCTCGAACGCTCTCTCCTGACCACCTACCGCTGGTGGAGCTTGGCAGAACTGCGGGCCACGACGGACAAGCTGATCCCGCGCAACCTGCCCGACCTGCTGGAGCCGCTGCTCAAGGGCGACGTCCCGGCTGAGCCGTACGTCATCCCCTGGCACCACCCCGCGCCGATCCTGCGCGTCGCCTCCCGCGTCATCCTGGCCGACGCCGAAGACCGGGTGCTGCTCTATCGCGCGCCACGAGCAGCGAAGAAGGGCGGGCACGCCTGGTTCACGCCCGGCGGCGGCCTCAACCCCGGCGAGACGCCCGAGATCGCGGCAGCCCGGGAACTGCGGGAAGAGATCGGCTACCGCGTCGATCCCGCCGCCCTCGGCCCGGCTGTGGCGCTGAACGCGGGTGTCTGGCTGCGCGATGACGGTGTCCTGATGCGCTCCGAGCACCATTTCTTCTTCCACCGCGTCCCCGGCCTGGAGATCGATACCTCCGGCATGGAGGACTACGAGCGCGCCCACCTCGATTGTTTCCGCTGGTGGACCCTGGACGAGCTGCGCGGCAGTACGGAGCAGATCCTCCCGGTCCACCTTCCCGACCTGCTGGAACGTCTGTTCGCCGAGGATGTCCCCGACGAACCCGTCCTGATGGCCTGGGATCGCTGACCGGCCCGGCGCACGTGCTGCCGGGAGCCGCTCAACGGGCGGAGCTGATGTCCCAGAACTCGACGCCCGCGCTGGTCCGGGTATGGACTGTCACCGGCGCTCGCTATGCGAGCCTGTGGTTACCGGTGGAACTGTGGTCCGATTTCTCTCCAATCGGGTTGCGACGTAAGGTAATCGGACGGTAATGTTCAGTCACCGCCGGGTGCCTGACTGGCGCCCGGTCCCCGCCCCCATTGGTGTGCGCACCAACGAGACAGCGTCCGGCGGGGCGGTGGCCCAAGAGCCGCACTCCATCCAGGACTGCGGAGTCAGGCCCCGACAACGCGGTTCTCACCCACGGTCCGCCCGGCTCGCCGGACGGACGCGGCATCGGCTTCCACCAGATCGCATCCCGACCTCGGTCGGTAGGCGACGAGGCTACGCCGATGTCCGTTTTGCCTAGGTAAACACAGGGAACCGAAGACGCTGATGAGGACGTTGCCGTCCGGGGTGATGGCGACTCGGTCGTCGTCGCGTGACACGACCTCCGTCTCGACGGGGGTCATGTCCGGCCCGATCTGCTCGAAGGTGCGGGTGTTCCAGAGCCGGACAGACTTCCCGCCATACGAGCGCGTCCACGCGGTGCGCTCCGGAAATCACTCCACATCCAGCGCCCGCCACACGGCGCCCATGCCGCCCTTGCCGAGGGGGCCGAGAACGCGATACCGCCCCGCCGAGATCCGCTGAAGATCTTCGCCCACGGGCTCACCATAGCTGGGCACTTGACACAAAGAATCCGAATTTGTGGAACGTGTGGTGTTTTCGCCAGTCACGCCTCCTGGTCAATGCCGTCCTCTGTGTCCTGATCAAGGGCGGGGATGCGACGGCATCCCCGCCCGATGTGGTTCAGGCGTCGACGTTCTCGGCGTTCTGGGCCTGCAGCTCCGCCTGCCGCTGCACCTCCTGGATCTGCTCCTCGGTGACGTTGAGGTCGCCGAACTCCTTGACCGCCTGGTAGTACGTCCAGGCGAGGCCGTTGCAGGTGGACTTGGAGACTCCCGAGTACTTCGCGCACACCTGCTTCATGTCGAAGTAGAACGCGTCATCGATGCGTGACTTGTTGGCCGGGAACTGGTTCACGTCCTTGTAGTTGCGGTAGCCGAAGTCGTGCCGCCTGCAGGACATCCTGAAATCGAATCCGAGCGGCTGGTCGGGGCTGCTCGAGCACAGGTCGGTCGACCAGTCGAAGGCGTAGTCGGCCCATGCCGCCTGGTTCTGCCAGGCGGCCCGCCAGGCCGTGGCGCTGGCCGAGGTGGGCTGGCTGAATTGGGAGAGCGCGGCGAGTTTCTGCTCCAGGGTCACCGCGTGCGCCGGTAACGCGAAGCCGAGCACGGTGATCAGGGAGAGGACGACAGCGGTGAGGGATCGTCTGGCCATGAGGACCTGCTCCTGATGCCGGGGGGAGGGACGTCCTCACGATGACCCGAAACGGCCGGAAACGCAGAAGCAGATCTTGCTCAATTCCGAAGGCAGGCTTCGCGCAAGATCCATCTTTACAAAAGGCCGTTTTTCTGTCAGCGGCCTAAGTCAGCGAGCGGGATCCCCGGGACAGCAGGAGGCGGAGCGACCAGCCGATCGCCCACAGCAGGAGCAGGGCCACGAGCGGGCCGCCCAGAATGATCGTCAGCCCCGCGCCGATGTTGGCGCCGAGCGTCCCCGCCGTGATCACCCGCCCACCGGCTCCCGCGATGGCTCCCGCGGCCAGCGCCGGCAGGAGCGCCGCCCACCAGCGGCGGTCGAACCGGCGGCGCCTGGAGGCCAGTACGAGCAGGGCCAGCGTGCCGGCCGTCACCAGCGCCGCCGCGATGCCGATGGCGTGCTCGGCCCCCTCGCCGATGGCCGGCGGGTGGATCGCCCGGTCGAGCTCGGTGCTCGGCGGAGCCGCCACGCTCAAATCCCCGACCAGCCACCAGACGACCACCGGGGTGGCCAGCACGCATGCCGCGGCGGCCACCACGAGGCCCCATCCCGTGTTCTTCGTCACGCCGGTCCGATGCCTTCCAGAGTGAAGTGCGTGTTCCAGTCCTTTACCCATTTCCGGCCGAATCCCTCGGCGGAATTGAGTGGCGTGGCGTCCGCGTCGAACTTGCCCGTGGCCGGATCGAAGGCGAATTCGGCGGCGGTCTCCTTCTTGACGTGGTGCGAGTCGAAGTCCGGGTTGAACGTCTTGTTGCTCAGGCCGCCGGCGTCGTCGGTGTAGGCGAAGTCGCCAGAGGCGATGCTCACCGACCGGGTCAGCACGTTGTGCGACGGCACGTACAGGGAGTCGGGGTTCCGCCACACGTACGATTCGGTGCACTCCGTGGTGCCGATCGCGGTGCAGATCCGCCCGCTCGAGTCCGCCGGGACGTACCAGGACCGGATGTTCGGGTACTGCTTGCCGTAATGCCGGTACCACTTCTCGACGTTCTCGCGCGTGTTGGTGAATCCGGTGCCGTCGCCTGCTTTGAGCATGTCGTTGAAACGCTCGACCACGACCTTCGCATTGGGCACCGGCAACTTCAGCCCGCTCTCGTGGTAGAGCTTGTCGTGCCCGACGTACGTCACGTCCTTGAACACGTTGTCGGACGCGACGTTGCTGTGCCCCGACTGGAAGAACAGCCCGTGCTGGGCCCCGTCGACGAAGTTGTGGTGGATCACCATCCCCGACATCCCGTCGTCCATGTAGACGGCCTGGTTGCCGGCGCGGCCCACGTTCCTGAAGAGGTTGTAGGAGATCACGTTGTTCAGGAACGTGTAGTCGCGGCCCGCGTAGATCACTCCCTGGTCGGAGGCGTGCGTCACGAGGTTCTCGAACCTGTTGTGGCTGATCTCCATGTCGTTGCCCATGATCTGGATGGCCATGTGGGGGGCGTCGTGGACATGGTCGCCGCGCCGCAGCGAGTCGCGGTCGCCGCCGGCCGTGAACACCCCGCCGCCGCCCAGGTCGTGCAGCCTGCTGTTGATCACCCTGTTGCGGTGCCCGCCCCGGCTCGTGCGGTACTCCGCGATGGCCGTGATCGCGTCGTTGGCCTCCCCGATCGCGACCGCGTCCATGCTGACGTTGAGGATCTCCAGGCCGTCGATCGTGCACGACTCCGCGTCGAGCAGGCGGACGCCGGTGCCCGTGGTGCCGTTCAGCTTCAGCCCCTTGAGCGGAACTTCTCCGGCTTGAGCGTGGTGACCCCGGCGAACTCGGCCTGCTCACCCGGGTAGGCGGCGTAGGTGACGTGGGAGTTCCGCGCGCCGCTGAGCTGGATGGTCTTGGCGGTCTGGTAGACGCCGCCCCTGATGTGGACGACGCCCGGATCGCGGGCGCTCGTCCGGCCGGCAAGGTCGTCGCGGGCCTGCTCGACGGTCGCGAACGGATCCTGCTTCGTGCTCCCTTGGCCGCCGTCCGTGGCAGAATCTCTCCCCCTGGTGGCCAGTGGTTTACAAGATCAAAAACACTGACTTAACTAAGGTTAAGGGTATCCCGTATACTCGCCGGTAATGTAGTGACAAATGTGAAATGAGGGGCGAATGGCGCTGACTCCCGGCGGTATCGGTCCCGATGACCTGGAGCGGGTCGCGCGGGAGGCCGACCAGGCGCTGCGGCGGCTCTCCGGCCTTCAGGAGAGGCTCGACACCGTCCGCGGCACGGGCACGGCGGCGGACGGGCTGGTCGTCGCGAGTGCCGACGGCTCAGGCCGGATCGACTCGATCCAGCTCAACCCGCGCGCGATGCGGATGGGGAGCGAGGAGCTGGCGGAGGCGTTGCTCCGCGCCATCAATGCCGCGCAGGACGACTGCTCGCGGCAGACCAACGGGCTGATCGCCGACTCCGGCGTGGACGTTTCCGGTAACCAGGCCGCGTACGAGGCGATGGAGCGCCAGGTGCTCGAGACACACGCCGCCATCATGAGAGGGATGGAACGCTTCAGCCCAGGGCATGGTCGAGGTTGACGGCGGCGCTGATCAGAGCCAGATGGGTGAACGCCTGAGGGAAGTTGCCGAGCTGCTCGCCCGAGCGCCCGATCTCCTCGGCGTACAGGCCCAGGTGGTTGGCGTAGCTGAGGATGTTGTCGAAGACCCGGCGGGCCTCCTCCAGACGTCCCGCCCTGGTCAGTGCCTCGACGTACCAGAAGGTGCAGATCGAGAACGTGCCCTCCTCCCCCTGTAGTCCGTCGGGGCTGATCATGGGGTCGTAGCGGTACACCAGCGTGTCGGAGACCAGCCCCTCGGCCAGGGCGTCGAGCGTGGACAACCACTTGGGGTCGGTGGGCGAGACGAACTTGGCCAGCGGCATCATCAGCACCGACGCGTCCAGCACGTCCTCGTCGAAGTGCTGGACGAAGGCGTTCAAGGAGGACGACCAGCCGTGCCGCATGATCTGGCGGTACATCGCGTCGCGGGCCTCCCGCCAGGTCGGCACATCGGCCGGGAGCCCGCGCTGGATGGCCACGCGGATGGCGCGTTCCACGGCCACCCAGCACATGAGCCGGGAGTAGACGAAGTTCTTGCGGCCGCCGCGGGTCTCCCAGATGCCCTCGTCGGGCTGGTCCCAGTTCTTGCAGACCCAGTCGACCAGTCCGCACATCTCGTCCCAGCGGTCGCTGGAGATGGGCTGGCCCCACTTGTTGTACAGGTAGATGGAGTCGATCAGGGCGCCGTAGATGTCCATCTGGAGCTGGCCGACGGCGGCGTTGCCCACGCGTACCGGGGCGGATCCGCGGTAGCCCCTCAGGTGGGTGAGCTCGCGCTCGGGGAGCTCGGTGCGGCCGTCGATGCCGTACATGATCTGCAGCGGGCCTGACTGCTGACCGCGGCCGACCGTGACGTGCTTCGACAGGAAGCTCATGAACGCCTCGGCCTCTTCGGTGAAGCCCAGCCTGAGCAGGGCGTACACGCAGAAGGCCGCGTCGCGCACCCACACGTAGCGGTAGTCCCAGTTGCGCCCGCCGCCGATCTGCTCCGGCAGGCTCGTGGTGGCGGCCGCGACGATCCCGCCGGTCGGCGCGTACGTGAGCAGCTTCAGCGTCAGCGCGGAGCGGTGCACCATCTCCCGCCAGCGGCCGCGGTAGCGGGAGGTGGACAACCAGTGCCGCCAGTAGCGCACCGTGTCGTTGTACGCCTTCTCTGCCTCGATGAGCGCGCACGATTTCGGCCCGACCCGCTCACTCACCCGGTCGAGGGCGAAGACGGCCTGCTGGCCCTCGGTGAGCTTGAACCGCGCCTGGACATCGCGCCCGTCGCTCTCCAGAGGCACGGTGGAGGTCAGCCTCAGCGAGAACTCGGGCGACTCGAACGCGGCCTGCCCGTCGGTCAGGCGCACGGAGTGCGGCTGGGAGCCGTAGTCGAACCGGGGCGCCACCCGCACGCGGAACGGCAGCGCGCCGCGCACGCACAGCACCCGCCTGATCAGCCGGTGCCGGTCGGCCTCGCGCGAGTCCTCCTCGGCGATCGGCATGAAGTCCTGGACCTCGGCCACGCCCTCGTCGGTGAAGAAGCGGGTGACCAGCACATTCGTGTCGGCGACGTAGAACTGGTTGGTGCGCACGGGCAGGTCGGCGGCCAGCTCGAACGACCCGCCGCGCTCGTCGTCCAGGATCGAGGCGAACACGCTGGGTGCGTCGAAGCGCGGACAGCAGTACCAGTCGATGGTGCCGTCCGTGCCCACCAGGGCGACCGTCCGCAGGTCGCCGATCAGCCCGTGCTCGCCGATCGGCAGATATCCCATGCCATCAAACTAGACGGGGCAAGGTCGGCAGTTGCCAAAAAGTTCGGCAAGGGATGTACTGCCTCCTGGGTCCAGACGGCTTCGGGGAGATGCCACTGTGGATTTCGAGGTTCTGGGCTCCCTGCGCGTGCGCGGCGCAGAAGGGCCCGTCCGGCTGAGCGCCAAGCAACGGGCCGTGCTCAGCGCACTGCTTCTCCATCCCAACGTCGTCGTCTCCACCGAACGCCTGGTCGCCGCCGTCTGGGACGACCCGCCGCGCTCGGCGGTGGCCAACCTCCAGACGTACGTCTCCCAGCTGCGCCGCACCATGCGCGGCACCGCGCTCCACCTGCGCACGGAGCCTTCCGGGTACGCGTGTGAGCTGACGCCCGACCTGCTCGACCTGCTCGCGTTCGAGGAGTCCGTACGGCAGGCGCGGCGCGCGCGGCAGGCCGGCGAGCGCCAGGCCGCGGCGCGCGCCTACGAGGCGGCGGTGTCCCTGTGGCGGGGCAGCCCCGCGGAGGACGCCCGGCTCGGCAGCGTGATGGAGCCCAGGATCGCCGAGCTGGAGGAGCAGCTCCTGCTGGCCAGGTCCGAGTGGATCGACGTACGGCTGGAGCTCGGCGGGGAGGACCTGGTGGCCGAGCTGCGTACGCTGGTCGCCGCCCACCCGCTGCGCGAGCGGTTGTGGGCGCAGCTCATGCTGGCCCTGCACAAGAGCGGGCGGCGCAGCGAGGCGCTGGACGCCTTCCGCCAGGTCCGCGCGGTGCTGCGCACGGAGCTGGGCCTCGAGCCGGGCCGTGAGCTGGCCGAACTGCACGCCGCCCTGCTCGCCGGCGGCCCCGCGCCGGTCACCGGGCAGAGCGCCCCCGTCCCCCGCGCGCCGCTGTGCCGGCTCCCCGCCGACACCGCCGACTTCGTGGGCAGGCAGGCCGAGCTGGACGTGCTGCTGCCCGTGGCGCGGGCCAGGGCGGACCGGATGTCGCCGCCCATCGTGGTCGTCTCGGGACTGCCGGGCGTGGGCAAGACCACGCTCGCCGTGCACGCCGCGCACCTGTTACGCGCGGACTACCCCGACGGCCAGGTCTTCCTGCGGCTGGGCCGCGACGCGGCCGGCCCGCGCAGGCCCGGCGACCTGCTGGGCGAGCTGCTCAGGTCGCTGGGCGTGGACGGCACGCTGATCCCCGAGTCGCTGGAGGAGCGGGCCGGGCTGCTCCGGCAGCGCCTGGCCGACCTGGCGGTGCTCATCGTGCTCGACGACGCCCAGGACGAGACGCAGGTGCGCCACCTGCTACCGGGCACGGCGCGGTGCTGCGTGCTGGTGACCTCCAGGTCCCGGATGCCGGCCCTGGAGGGGGCCACCCGGTTGCCGCTGGACCTGCCGGGCGAGGACGACGCCCGGCTGCTGCTCGAGCGGGTGGCGGGCGACGTCCGGCTCGGGGCGGCGCCGGAGGCCGCCGAGGCGATCCTGCGGGCCTGCGGGATGCTGCCGCTGGCGATCAGGGTGGCGGGCGCCCGGCTGGCGATCCGCCCTTCCTGGCCGGTACGCGCGTTCGCCACCAGGCTCGCGGACCGGCGGCTCGACGAGCTGCTCGTGGGCGGGCTGGATGTGCGCGGCACGTTCTGGGAGAGCTACGTGGCACTGCCGGAGCCGGCGCGGCGGGCGTTCAGGCTGCTCGGGCTGGCGGATCTGGGCAGCATCGCCGAGTGGTCGGCGGCGGCGCTGCTCGGCGTGCCGGCCATCGAAGCAGACGAGGCGCTGGAGACGCTGGTCGCCAGGGGGATGCTCGACGCGGGCGAGGTCGACGGGGCGGGCCAGCCGCGCTACCGGCTGCACGATCTGCTGCGGGTCTACGCGGGCGAACGCGCCCAGGCCGAGGACGCTCCGGAGGCGCAGCGGGCGGCGCTGACCAGGCACGTGCTGGAGTGTTTACGCCGGCTCAGGGTTGCGACCCGCGACCTGCCCATCCCGACCGCGCCGCCGTATCCGCAGGCGGAGTCGCCGGACGAGGTGGACGAGGGGCTGGGCATGGCGTGGCTGGCCGCGGAGCGCAGGACGCTCGTCCACAGCGTGTCGGCGGCCGTCGGCCTGGGGATGGCAGAGGAGGCGGCCGAGCTGGCGCACCATTTGTCGGCTTACCTGAGCCTCGAGGGGTTCTTCGACGACGTGGAGCGGGTGCAGCAGGTGGTGATCGCGGCGGCGCCCGGCGAGCGGACCGCGCTGCGGGCCGAGCTGCTGCTGGCGGGGGTGGCGCTGTCGCGTGGGACTTACGGAATGGCGGGGGCGCACTTCGGCCGGTTATATGGGGATTTTCAGAGAGTCGCGGACTCGCACGGCGCCGCGTACGCGCTGATCAACCGGGCCGCATGTCACCACGGGGCCGGGTTGTGGGAGGAAGGGCTGGACGACGCGTACCGGGCCATCGCCATGCTGGAGGAGCTGGGCGACACGGGCGGGCTCGACTACGCCTGGACGTGGCCGATCTGGATCCACATGGAGCTCGGCCGGCACGGCGAGGCGGTGCGGCTCTGCCAGGAGCGGCTGGCCAAGGCGGGGGAGGACCGGCGGGCGCGCGGCGACCTGCTGCGTGCTCTGGGCACCGCCTCCTACCTGCGTGGCGAGGTGGCCGAGGCGGTGCGGTGCTACCAGGAGAGCCTGCTGATCAGCGAGGACATCGGGGACCGGGTCGCGGCGAGCAAGGTGCTGCGCAGGCTCGGCGAGGCGCTGGGCGCGCTCGGCCGGTTCGAGGAGGCCGTCGATGCGCTCGTCCGGGCGCGGTCGCTGTTCCGCGAGTGCGGGGACGGGCTGGGGGAGGCGCTGGCCACGTACGCGCTGGGCGAGGTGCGGCTGCGGCAGGGGCGCGCGGAGGAGGCGCTCGCCCTGCTGGGCACCGCACATGACGCACTCGGGCCCGACGGGCCGCCGGCGTGGCGGGCCCGCGTGCTGCGGGAGCTCGGGCGGGCGCACGCCGAGCTGGGGGAGCACGAGAGCGCGACCGCGGCGTGGCGCGAGTCGATCAAGTTGTTCGAGAGCGGACCGGAGAGCGCGCAGGTCGAGGCCTACCTGGCCGGCTGATGCCGGATGACCGGCACGGCTTCCACTCCCGACCGCCGGGCCGCCTGCCTCGCCCGGCCCGGTGTCGGCCCCTCGCCGACGACCCGGCCGTCCGCCAGCGCCACCCACACCCCTTCCGGGATCGTGTCGCCGAGCGCCTGATCCACCTGCGGGCGCGACGGCGCCGGGGTGGGCCGGCTGCGCCAGAAGAGCCACTGCGCGACGATGAGCGGGCCGAGCGTGGTCAGCAGCGGCACCGCGCCGCTCCCGGACAGGATGGCCGTGGCCATCACGATCAGCAGCGCGGCGTCGATCCCGGCCGCCGTCCAGCCGGCGCGCTTGCCGTACCGCTTGTACGCCACGAGCGGCCACAGCGTGAGCATGAGGCAGTCGCCCAGCCCGACGATCGAGGGGTCGGCGCCGTAACGGGTGGCCAGCACGGGCGCGAACGGCAGCCCGTCGAGCCGCGCCACGAAGTCCATGGTGAGCGAGCTGAGCCCGGTGGCGAGCGTGTCGTAGCAGGTCAGGGCGGCGGCCAGGGCAGCCACCTGGGCCGGGGTGATGGCCGTCTGGACCCACAGGTTGACCACGCCGGTGACCAGCACGATCACCGCCACGTCGTTCAGCACGAGCACGCCCGGCTCCCACCCGGCGAAGTACGCGGCCACGTCGCCGCCGATCAGCAGCGCCGCCGCCAGCGCCGCCACCCGCCCGCCGAGCACCGGCGCCAGCGTGAGCTGCGTCAACGTGAACACCACGATGCCGAAGATCGTCACGACGATGCCGACGGGGATGTGCAGGTACGCGAACGGCATCGCCACCAGCGCCACGACCATGATCGCGATGTCGGACCCGACGAACTTGCCGACCGGCGGGCGCGGGATCTCGTACCGGGACAGGAAGAGGGCCGCCAGCGCGACGGTCAGCACGATGAGCGCGTTCAGGGCCAGGACGTGCGCGGTCATCTGACTCCGATCGAGAGGGGAGCGGCGTGCTCGAAGCTCTGCTCGATCAGGTCCGCCCGGACGTGGCAGGGGTGCGGCAGGTCGTCGGGGGTCTCGACCAGCCTGATGCCCTTGATCTTCAACGCCCCGACGCGCTCCTCCAGCCTGCCGAGCAGCGCCGGATCGTCCTTGCCCGACACCACGTGCAGGACGCCGTCCTCGATCGCGAACCTGGTCGGCAGCGGCACCGCGGCCTCGGCCTGCAGCAGGTCCAGCACGTCACGGGTGGTCACCTCGGCATCGACGGCGCGTCCCAGGATGCGGGAGGTCGCCGGGACCGCCGCCATCGAGCACGTGGGCGGCTCGGGCAGCGTCCTGACCAGGTCGCCGGTGACGTACCGGAGCAGCAGCGTGGTGTCACGGAAGGTGGAGTACGGGGTGATGACCAGCACGCCGGGCGCGTCCGGCCCAGCGGGCTCCATGGTGACCGGGTCGAGCACCTCGACCAGGCCCTGGTCAGTGGGGAGATGCAGGTGGCCGTCCGCGCATACCCGGCCGGCGACGGGCGCGACCTCGGTCATGGAGTAGCCGTCGAAGACCTTGGCCCCCAGGGCCTCTTCCGCACGCAGGCGCAGCGCGTCGGTGAGCACCTCGCCGCCGGACGTGATCTCGACCAGTCCGAAGTCGCGCGGGCTCCAGCCGCCCCGCTCGGCCTCCTGGACCAGCGCGGCAAGGTAGGAGGCGGTCACGTTCAGGTGCGTGACCAGGGGCTGCTTGCCGGGGACGGGCAGCGGCGTGGCCAGCCGGTCGAGGGTGGCGCGCGGGTCGATCATGCCGAGGTGCACGAATCCCGCGCCCGTCATGGGCACCGCCCGCTCGGCCACGATCTGGGCGATGGAGCGGGAGCTGATGGCGTTGGCCCACACGTGCTCGGAGCGCAGCCCGCCGTTCAGCATGGCGGCGAGCGCGGCCATGTACGACATCAGCTCGATCTCGTACGTGGAGAACCACACGAGCGTGGGGCTGCCGGTCGTGCCGGTGGTGTGCGCGAGCACGGCGGGACGGGCCAGGTCGGAGACGAACGCGGCGGACATGCCGCGCAGTGCCTGCTTCGGGGTGGGCGGGATGCCGGCCAGGTCGTCCGCCCCGAGGCGGCGGTAGTACGGGACCTCCGCCTTGGCATGCTTGATCGTCCGGCGCAGGCGCCGTTTCGTGAGGTCTTCCTGGATCTCCGGATCGGCGGCCGCCAGCATGTCCTCGGAGCCCTCACCGGGCGAGCCGAACGCCTCCATGGTCGCCCGCGTGTCCTCCACCAGGGCCCGCACGTCCCGGATCCGGAACCGCCGGCCCGACATCATCGACCACGCGTATCCCAGTTGCCGCACCGCTGTGCCGAACACGCCTCGCCCTCCTGTCGCGATGGAGCTGTGCGTCCCCCAGGCCCGGAGTGCCTGGGGGACACCGAGTGTCAGCCGTTGAGGACGAACACCGCGGTCGACAGGGTGCTGACGGCGTACTTGGCGTACCGGCGAACGGTCTTGACCATGGGACTCTCCCTCTTCGTTCGGGGACAGAGGGCTTTCTGGCCCTCTGCTGGTAAACGATCAACCCGGGTCCTACAAACCGGCTACAGAGCCGGTACACGCCTGCGCCGGCGGAGGAACAGGCCGGTGGCGGAGGAGACGATGAGCAGGAAGCCCGCTCCCACCAGCACTTTGCATGCAAGCTGCATGCTAATGTGAATGCATGGGAGTTATACAGGTTCGGGATGTTCCCGAAGAGACCGAGCGGACGCTGAAAACCAGGGCCGAGCGTGAGGGCAAGTCGCTGGCGGCATATGTGCGCGACCTGCTGAATGAGGAGGCGTCCGTCCCGACCCTGGACGAGGTGATGACCAAGATCGCGGCTGACGAGCCAGTGCCCTATGACCCTGATTTCGTGCGGGAGACGATGCGCGAGGGGCGCCGATGAGCTTGGTCGTGGACGCTTCGATCGTTTTCCGCCTGCTGGCGAACGTGAAAGGCGATGACCTTCTTCGGCAACGGTTGGCCCGTAGAGTGCACGCTCCGGCGCTGATAGATGTGGAGATCGCATCAGTCGTCCGCGGACATGTGATTACCAGCAAGCCGGAGGTGCGGATCTCCGAAGCACGTGCCAGGGTCATGTTGGAGCGGTATGGCCAGCTCAAGATCGTGCGGCACCCCATGCTTCCCCTGCAGCCCCGAGTGCTGGAGCTCCGGAACAATCTCACGGCATACGACGGCATGTACGTGGCACTCGCCGAACTGCTGGGAGTGCCGTTGCTCACCGATGACGCCAAGTTCGCGGGCTCCACGGGTCATCGGGCGGAAATCCACCGGTACCCGCCGCCCGCGGTGGTGTAGCGCCTCTGCACGTTCGGGCTTGCGGTTCATCTCGCGGAAGTGGGCCTTACCAACCTTCGCCCCAGCTTTCGCTGTTGCTGCAGATCTTCACCGCGACGCTCTTCCGGAAACTCTTGGGGGTGACCACCTCGAAGACGATGTTGTACGTGCCGGCGCCCTTCCACGTGATGGACGGAAGCAGGGGCTTCGACGACGGCGTGCCCTGCTGCCTGCCCTGGTTCTGACCGTTGACGAGCCACCGGTAGCTGTAGGTGCCCTTGGCCGCGACCTTGGCCCAGATGTTCATGTCGTTGCGCCAGCAGTCGCCCACTTTGTCGCCCTCGTAGGTGAAGGCCACCGACGTTACGCCCCCCGAGCCGCCGCTGGTCGCGGTCGGTTTGGCGGTGGTGGGTCTCGTGGTGGGCCGCGACGTGGGCTTTTCGGTGGGCTCCGTGGTGGGGCGGGCGGTGGTGCTGGTCTTGGGGGCTTTCGGGGTTTTGCTGGTCTTGGTGGGGCGTGGGTCGGAGGTCGGGTGCGGGGTTTTGGCGGACTTCGTCGTCTCGGTGGTGGTTGCGGAGGGGGTGGCGGTCGGGGCTGTGACGATGGTGGCGGTGGTGGTCCGGCCCGGCCATATGGGTGACCAGAGCCAGGCCGCCGCCACGGCACCGGCCACGACGCCTGCGGCCCCGCCGGCCAGCAAGGCCGTTGTTCGCCTGTTGCCGGAAGTCGTTCGAATGGGTCCGGCCTGGAGGTGGTGGACCGGAGGTCGGCTCGGATGCCCGGGTCCGGCGCCCGGCCCGGGGAAGGACGCGTGCGAAGGACCGCCCGGGAATGCCACGTGCCCGGGTCCGTGGCCTGGGGAGGCCGCGTGTGCGGGACCGCCCGGCGATGCGTGGTACGCGTGTCCGCCTGGACCTGGTCCTGGGGGTGGGGGTGCCTGGCCGCCGATGAGCTGGAAGAGGACGTCCTGCATGGCCGGGCGGGCGGTGGGGTCCTTGGCGAGGCACGCGTACACGATCGAGCGCAGCGGCTCGGGCACCCCGTCGAGGCGCGGCTCCTCGTACTGGATCCGCCTGAGCACCGCGGGCACGGAGTCGTTGCCGAACGGCGGGGCACCGGTGGCCGCGTACACCATGACGGCCCCCCACGCGAACACGTCCACGGCCGGGCCGGCGGCGGCCCCCATGAACTGCTCGGGTGCCATGTACGCGGGCGTCCCCACGATGCTGCTGGTACGGGTCAGCGCGGCATCCATCGCCCGGGCGATGCCGAAGTCGATGACGCGCGGCCCGTCCCGCCCGAGCAGGACGTTGGCGGGCTTGAAGTCCCGGTGGACGACGCCCGCGCGGTGGACGGCGGCCAGCGCGGTGGCCGTCGCGACCGCCAGTCGCTGCAGGTCGGCCCCGGCGTGGAGGCCCGCGTTCTGGAGCGAGGGGCCGTCGACGTACTCGGTCACAATGTACGGCCGTGCGCCCAGGGACGCGTCCAGCACCTGCGCGATGCAGAACGGCTCGACCCGCCGCGCGGCCGCGATCTCCTTGGCGAACCGGCCGTCACCGGGCAGCCCCTCGCGCAGCACCTTGACGGCGACCCGGGTGCCGTCGGGGGCGGTGGCCAGGTAGACCACACCCTGGCCGCCCTCGCCGAGCTGCTTGACAACCCGGTACGGGCCGATGGCTTCCAACGTCACATGTTCTCTATGTCGCAGACGTTGAACGAGACGCTCTTCTGCGTTGCGGAGGGTGAGGTGACTTTGAGGTTGACGGTGTGGCGCCCGGCCTTGAGCATGTACATCCCCGAAGTCGCGAACGCGGTGTATTGGTCCTCCGGCACCCACGACCTGTTTCGCGAGACCGCCTTGCCGTCGAGCAGCCAGACGTAGGAGACCCACACCTCACGCTGGGTCGACTCCACATTGGTCTGGAAGTGCACCGGAGGCATGTAGCAGCCATCGGCGTGGTTCTGGCCGGGACCGCCGAACAACTCGATCTCGAGGATGCTGGCCCTGGCGGTCGTGGCCGGTTTCTTGGTGGTGCGGATAGGGGTAGGGGTCGGGGTCTTGGTCGGGCGCGCCGTGGTGACCTTGGGGGTGGGGGTGGCCGGGCGCGTGGGAGTGGTCTTGGGGGTGGTCTTTCGCGCGGTGGGCGTATGGGTGGGCTTGTGGGTCTTCCGTGGCGGGGGCGTCGTGGCCGGCTGTTTCGTGGCCGGGTGTTTCGTGGTCTGGGTGGCGGAGGGGCTTGTGGAGTCGGCGGCGAGGGATGCCGAGGTGGCCGGGTTCGACCGGGGGGCCAG
>NZ_JBEFAK010000036.1:0-107945 GCF_040137845.1 Nonomuraea sp. B19D2
ATGCCGACGAACGACGACACCTTGCCGATGAACACCCCGTCGCACACCCCAGCGGCGGGGTGTTCTCGTCGCCGATCGTCGGCACCGTCAGTGCCTGCTTCGTCGGCATTTTCAGCGCCGGGCAACACGCGGGTGTCGATGAGCCAGCCAAGTCCGCCCTTGGCGCCGGTGGTGTTGGCCAGCGTGGTGCCCTCGGGCGCGGTGTAGTACAGGTGCATGCCGCCGCGCCGCGTGCGGACTTGGAAGGTTTCCAGCGGCAGCGGTTGTCCGGCGTCGCCGCACAGCGCGGCCAGCACATCCGCGCCCTCGGCAACGCCGGGCCGATCCCATTCGGCCGGCGGACTCTGCCCCTCCTTGGGAGTGTCGAGGTCAATCACCACCAGGCGGGACGGGCCGGTAGCGATGCCGACGTTGTACGGCGTGCGCTCCCACCAGGCGCGAATCGTGTCGGGGTCGGCGGTGGCGCGGTCCTCCCAGTGAGTGAAACCGCGGGGCGGCACCTTCCCGCCGGGCACCAGCGGGAAGACGTGCCAGCCGCGTGCGGCGGCGGCCAGTGCGTAGCGAGTCGGGTCGTTCATGCGGCACTCTCCTCCGTGCGGCTGAGCAGGTCGGCGGTGATGGCCAGCTCCAGGCAGACCTTGTGAACGGGCTGGCCGTTGTCGTCAATCAGGCGGCACGGGCGGCGGCAGAACCGGCAGGGGCGGGCGCGACCGCCGCCCCAGTGCTCGCGCTTCTTGTGCCAGTCCAGTACCAGGCGGCCATGCCACAGGCGGTAGCGCTCGCCCTGGTAGGTGACGATGAGGGGCGCGCTCATGCGGTGTCCCGCGTGAGGTGGTCGAACAGGTCGGGCTGGTGGCCGCGCCGAGCCAGGCCCGACAGCAGGCGAGAGCGCCAGCGTCGGGCGTAGATCAGGCAGTTGGCGCAGTTCTTGTGACTGGCGCATCCTGGCAGCGGGGGTTCGCGGCGTGCGGCGTAGCTCCAGGCCATCGAGTCGGCGGAGGACAGCCGGTAGCCGTATCGGTCAAGCCCGCCGGTCTTGACGCCGAATCCGTGCAGGCGTAGCCCCGCGCTGGCCAGCGCGGTGACGATGGCGGTGATCTCGCCGGTGGATTGGCGGCGGTTGTCGCGGCAGTGGCCGTGTCCCGTTGTGAGCGTGTCGCGTTGCGACCAGCCAGTGAAGCCCATCGGAGCCGTGTGCGTCCACGTTAGACGATCGGACTTGCGGTCGGTGGATGGGTGATGTCGTGTCGCGGTACTCCTTTGGAACAGATTTTCGTTCAGCCGCATGGTCCGGTGATCCTCGACTTCCTGGCGGTGGGGAGGGTGCGGACGTTGTTCGGTGAGTCGGCGCGTTGTCGAAGCCGGAGCATCTCTTCGTGCTGCGCGGCGAGTTGTGACAACGCGCGCTCCTTGAACTCGATGAGCTCGGTGATCCGTGCATCGCGTTCCCGGACGCGTTCACGGAGCTTGGCGTTCTCGTCTTGCAGCCTGGTGATCTGGAGTTCGCGCGGGTCTGAGACGGTGCCCGCCTCGCGGAGATCGGCCAGCCGACGCTGAAACTCCTCGGCCAGGTGCTGATAGGGCCCTGGCCGCTGGTTGCCCTGCGGGTCGGTGCGTGCGTAGAAGCCCGTTCTGGCGACGCCGGCTTCTCGTGCGAGAGTCTTGAGGTCGCAACCGCCGCGGGCTGGAAGCTGCCCCAGCAGTAGGCGGTCCATCGCAGCACGGATGCTGGCCTCGTTGCGGCGGCGCTGTTCGGTGGTCAGCGGCATGATGTGCTCTCCTGCATTGCGGTCTGCGGAAACGTGGCGGAGTTCTGGGCCAGTTGGCGGCCGATGATCGGTCTCTCTGCGTCGGCCGTCCACGAGGTCGTGATCATGGAATATCGTGCCGGTCATGACCACGGATGACTGGTTGGCCGACACCCGAACCTCTTATGACACGGTCGCGGTCAGCTATGCCGACCAAGTGCGCGGCGCCCTCGCCGGACACCAGTACCTGCGCGCGGCTCTGGCGTTGTTCGCCGACAGCGTGCGGATCGCTGGCGGCGGGCCGGTCGCGGACATCGGCTGCGGCCCCGGTGAAGTCACCGCCCACCTGCATGAGCTCGGTGTCGACGCCTTCGGTGTCGACCTCTCCCCTGGGATGATCGACGTGGCCCGGCGCGACCACCCCGGCCTGCGGTTCGAGGTGGGCTCGATGACGGACCTGGACCTCCCCGTCGCTTCGGTGGCCGGCCTGCTCGCCTGGCAGTCGTTGATCCACATCCCTGACGACGAGGTGCCGACTGTGTTCGGGCACTTCCACCGAGCATTGCGTCCCGGCGGACCGCTGCAGCTCCTGTTTCACGTCGGCGACGAGTCGCGGTTGATGACGGAGGGCTATGGCGGTCACCCGATGAAGGTCCATGTCCACCGCCGTCAGCCTGACCAGGTGGCATCCTGGCTGCGCGATGCCGGATTCGTGGTCGAGGCTCAGATGCTGCTCGACCCGGATGCGAAAGCTCAGCAAGCGATTCTTTTCGCACGCAGTAAGTCCTAACTTCTGCATATGTCGGGCTCGCCAGTCGGAACCGGAGGACATACGGGTGTGCTCCCAGCGGTGCTGGTGGCCTCGTCGATGCTGTCGAGCACTCGTTGGACACGGTCGTGCTCGCGCCGAAGCCGGGTCTTCTCTCCCGTGGGGACTCTGGGGTTGCCGAGGAACGCTTGGAAGGTGGCCGCCTGCTCGGCCCAGATCGGTCGGTGGCAGGCGTGGTGGGTGGCCTGCGGGCAGCGGGCCGAGTCGCACAGTCCGATCAGCGGCCGTGTCGCCTCTGTGGTCCCGGCCAGTCGCAGGCAAAGCGCTTTGGACGGGTCGCGGAACCAGCAGTAGTTGGCCGGGCCGACGTGCAGGCTTGCGGCCTGCGCGCGGAGTAGGTTTTCGATTCGCCGGTCGGTGTCCAGCACCGTCGGCTCGGCCGGTGCGCTGTCCCGCAGCGCGTTGTCGATGTGGGTGAAGGTCGCGATGAGGTCGCGGGCACCGAGTCCGGCGGGGAGCTGTCCGGCCTGGAACTGGCGGAATGCGTCGATGGTCAGGCGGAAATGGTGTTTTTCCTCCAGTTGCTGGACTTCGGCGTGGAAGAGGGCTTGTGACCCGCCGGGGCGGTTGGCGTAGCCCTCGGTGGTGGCGGTCGACACGTGCTTGAGGTGGATCTTCGCCGCGAGCAGTCCGCCGGGGCGTTGCGCGAGTTCCTGGGCCAGTGTGCGGCGCAGCATCCGCAGGTTGAGCGGGCTGGCGGGGATCGGTGTCAGGCCGAGTCGCTGCCCGGTCGGTCCGTTGATCCAGTTCCGCAGGTGTGGGTAGCTGGTGTGGAAGACCATCGCGCCGAACACGGGTTCGCCGGTGTGGCCGCCGTGGAGGCGTTCGGCGAGCGCGATCGCCTGGTCGACCTCGGCGACGACGACCCATTCGTCGTCCTCGCCGCCGAACTGTCGACCCTTGATGACCTTGCTGGCTAGGCGGAAGCGTTGGCCGCCGCCCGTGATCGTGAGGGGAGGCCGTCGGCAGCCGATGCGTAGTTCCAGCAGTTCGCTGGTCCGCATGCCGCTGGCCGCCGCGGTGAGGATCAGGCAGGCGGTGCGGACCGCGGTAACCAGGCCGCGGATCTCGTGGTAGGACACCGGCAGCGTCCAGGCGCGGGGCTCGCCGCCGTCCGCGCCGAGCACTGGTGCCGCGTTGCGGCCCCAGGCGTGCTCGACCCCCAGCACCCGGACGGTGTGTTCGAGGTGGGGCCGGATCTGCTCGACGTGGCGCAGCAGCAGCTTGCCGTAGCCGAGCTGACGCCCCAGCGGGCTGAGGTTGACCGGCAGTACCGGGTCGGCCGGGCTCCAGCCGTTGGCCAGGCGCCGGTCAATCGCGGCCTGTGGCAGCCGCTGCAAGGCGTGGCCCGCCTCGATCTGGTCGGTGAGGAAGGCGGTGAGCCGGGCGATGCCGGTGTCGGTGAGCGGTCCCGGTGGCGCGCTGCCCCACTCGGGGGCCCGGCGGAACTCCTCGCGCAGCTCAACGAGGTGCGGTCCGATGGTGTCGACCAGGTAGAGGCAGGCCGCCAGCAGCGGTTGCAGGACGGGCAGCGGGACCGGCGGGGTCCTGTTCTCCCCGGCGCGCTGGTGCCCGGCGACGGTGTTGGCTACGCAGCTCAGAGCGGCCATCCTGACCAGGAAGTTCGCACCAGGGGAGAAGCTCCCTTCGGGGCCGGAACTCGCCAAGACGTTCGGCGTGGCGCGACAGACGATCCAGCAGGCGATCCCAGAACTACGGGATGAAGGCCTGATCGTGTCCCGGCAGGGAAGCGGCGTGTTTGTACGAGAGAAGACCGCGCGCCCTGTTGGCCTGCGTCCTCATATCGAGGAAGCGTTCAAGCGGCCTGAGGTCTCCATCGACTTCGCCGGATTCTCGGGCGAGACGTTGCATGGTGCGGTTCAAGAAGCCCTCGATAGCATTCGCGCGGGGCGCTTGTCTCCCGAGCGCATCTCGATCCGGCTAATCCTGCCGGACACCAACCGTTCGTGGTCTCTCCCTTGCCGTGTGGACAACGGGCAGGATGAGCCCTTGTTCAGGCAGCGTGCCGATAAGATCATCTCTCGGCACGCTCAGGCCATCGTGGAGTCCGTTCATGAGCTTCGCGACCTTGGTTTGGTGGCGCAGGCGTCGGCAGAGGTCCGCATCAGTGGAGAACCGCCACGGTTCAAGATGTACGTCATCAACGGAGAAGAGGCGTTCTTCGGCTATTACGCCGTGGCTGAGCACACCGTCGCGTTGGGCGGCACCCCTGTCGCGATGTTCGACCTGATGGGTAAGGACACTGAACTGTTCCACTTCGCGCTGAGCGATGGCCCGGACTCCACGTCGGCCCAGTTCGTACAGCAGTCTTCCGCGTGGTTCGACGCGGTGTGGGGCAGTGTGGCGCGTGAGGTTGGGTGATGGCGCTCTCAGGGACGGAAGCTGTTCGGGCCGTCATGCGCAGGGCGCAGTGCCTGCTTCTGGACTTCGACGGGCCAGTCTGCGATATCTTCGCCGGACTGCCGGCGCCAATGGTCGCGGCCAGCCTCCGCGCCACACTGGAGGAGGCGGGCGCGACACTTCCACCCGAAGTGCGCACCACGGATGACCCCTTGGAGGTCTTCCGGTTCAGCGGAGCGCTCAGCAACGACCTGAACCGGCTTGCGTTGGGCACGCTCGCCGAACTGGAGGTCAAGGCCGTCGGTACGGCGCGCCCCACGCCTGGTGCGGCGGACCTCATAGAACTGGCACGCGGCAGGGGCATGGCTGTCGCGATCGCAAGCAACAACTCCGTGGCCGCCGTGACGGCCTTCCTGGACCGCGAGGAACTCACCGCGCAGATCGACTACATCTCGGCACGCACAGCAAAAGATCCATCCTTGATGAAGCCGAACCCTCACCTACTCGATCAGGCACTCACCTACTTGAGCGCTGATCCTTCGTCCGCCTTGCTGGTCGGCGACTCGGTGACGGACGTCGAAGCATCACGGCTCGCCGGGGTGGTAGCCGTCGGCTATGCCAACCGGCCAGGGAAAGTCGAGCGGCTTAGCGCTGTTGGGGCAGACCTCATTGTGACAAGCATGGCGGAACTGGCGGACGCGCTTAGGTAGATGTAACACCACCGCCCCGCCCCGCCCTCAGGGCGTCTATCACTTCCACGAGCTGCGTCCACACGGCGAATGTCTCACGGGAGAGACCTCGACATGCCTCACTCGTGACCGTCTGGCCGTTCCTGAGCACGATTCGCCGGATGAGCATCTGTCCGCCCTCGCTGCACAGCTCGTACTCGATACCGTCGCAGACGATGAATTCTCGGACGCGCAGTCGCGCCCCGCGGGCGGCGTAAGGCGCCCAATCCAGTTCGAGGGCTGACTGAGTCGGTCGTGTCCTCGCTCGCTTCGGGCACATAACCGCACGGTAAAGCAGGTGTACTACCCCCGTCTAGCACAGAGGGTAGCTATGGCTCGTTTGCGTCGACTGCATAGCCTTGCCAGGTGATCGACAGAGAGGGGCCGGTCCCGCCGTATCGGCAGGTAGCAGCCGCCATCCGAAGGCGCATCGAATTGGGGGAGATACCTCCGGGCCGCCGCATCCCGAGCCTCGTCGAGATGGAGGCGGAGTTCGGAGTTGCGCGTGACACCCTTCGCAAGGCCGTTCAGGTCCTCAAGGATGAGGGGCTCGTCGAGACCGTGAAGGGCATGGGCGTCTACGTGAAATCCCCGCCAGACGGTGCAATGGGCGACTAGCGACCCTTCGCGATGATTGAGGATGACACTCTGTGTCCCCCGTGTCCCCGGTGTCCCCGGATGGCCTCTGACCAGGGGAAACGGTTAGCGCGATCGGGGACAGTGCGGGAAGTGGGCTGTCCCCGGTGTCCCCGATGAGATGCAAAGCGCTGAGAGCCCTTCTAGCAAGAACAACTTGACGCCAATGTAAAGACATCAGGACATGCGCGTACGTGCTTCTGTGTGGCACTCAGGGCGTCTCTTGTCGACGTTGATCGCCTGCCGTGAGTGGCAGGGTCAGATCTAGATACTCATGAGGTGCTTCGCACGCTTCATGCGCGCTTCGCGCGGTAGGAGGCTGAAACACTGGGGGGTACGCCACCCCCCAGTGTTTCAGCCTGCGTGACCAACTGCGTGACAACGGCCAGAGTTGATCACGGACATGGATGGACGTTGGCGGACACTCGGGTGCACGTCCCACCGGCCCCCAACGTGATCCGAACAGACATTCGAGTTGCCTGATAAGGAAGAGGTCCCAGGTTCAAGTCCTGGTAGCCCCACCAGCGAAAACGCCCCGAAGCGATCAAGCTTCGGGGTGTTTTGCTGCACCTGGTACTGCAACGGGTCTACTCGAATAGGCCGTTGACCGTTACGGGTTCGACCGATGCCGAGCAGGGGGAGCGATCACTTACCGGTGTTGGTCTTCACCGGCCCATGGTGCAGTTCCTTGCCCACTCGGCCGAGCGAACCCGCCTGACAGTCCCGGAGACGGCAGCTGACGGGAGCAGGGGGAGATGCGGGGCATCTCCTGATCGAGATCCGTAGTTCTCAAACGGCGACCCGCGCTGATCTACACATGGCGCTCGGAGGACCACGGCAGATACCTACCCTGCATTCGCGCTAGCGGGGGTGTGACTCGACAGCGGACCAGATATTCCCGGGATCCCCGATCGTGGACGACTTGTACCACGCCACTCCGAAGGCAGCGACGGCGGGAACGAGGTTGGCCAGCACGATGATCAACGTGGACCACCGCCACCCCATGAACTTCGTCACCCAGTCGATCGTGAGGTTGAACCGCGCGGCCACCCTCAACGCGGCTATCGCCAGGAACATGGCCACGGAGAAGCCCAGCGCGGACCAGTGAATCACCTCCAGAGCCCGGACCGACTCCGTGATGGCCCGCGCCAGCTTCCCGACCTCGACGGTCAGCCGGTTCCCCTCATCGATGAAGGCGACCATCCGTGCATCGGCAGCACCGCTTGCCTCGCCCTCCCAGAACGCGGTCACCGCCCGGCGCACGGCGTCGGTGTCGTGCCCGAACGCCTCACCGAGCTCGTAGGCGATCTCCCGTAGTTCGTAGACCGCCCGGTCGAGTGGCTCACCCGACTCCACCACCACCGCCGTCCATGCCAGAGCCCCGGCGACGACGGTCCAGCTCATCTTCCTACCGAGAGCCAGTCGGCGTTCAGTCGCCTTGCTCCACTCGGACAGCCTGGTCCTCGTCCGCTCCGCCTGACCTGAGTGATAGTCGGCATCCCAAGAGCGGTGTTCGGCCCTTGCCAGGCGGGCCTCTGCCTCGCGCTCGTTGACCAAGCTCAGCCGGTCATATCGCTCGTCTTCGTACAGCATTTTCTCCACAGCGGCGTACATGCGCAGCCCCAGCGCGACGACGACGCCGTCGAACCCTTGGAAATACGGCCCCGCCCAGACCTCGCCGATCCTCTCCCACATGCTCTCGAGGTGCCCATATTCGAGGTCGTCCTGCTTCTCGGGAGGTGTCGGCAGCGAGGCTTTGGCTTCCTGGGCCGCCGCCACAACATCCAGGACATGCCTACCGGCCGCTGTTTCCGCCCTGCTGTAGTTGCCGCCAGTCATCTCCAATGTCTGCGCAACATCATGGGCCTCGTCCACACCGCGGTCGAACGCCTGCCCGAGCCTGGCCCAGATGTCGTTGAACCCGTGCCGCGCGGGCCACTCACCCGCGATCCCGAGAGCCAGGCCGGGGAGAGAGGTGGAGTCGCCCTGATAGCGAAGCCCTTCCAGCTTCCCGGCGATCATGTTGAAGTCCATTGCTCCGGCCCCGAAGGGGTTTCCCTGGAGCGCGTATCCCTCCGCCATCGCAGACATCCTCACTCTCGACGGTGGTCCGGGCGACGAGTCTAACGGTGTCGTACTAAGTGTGATCTTCGTATGGCTTTCATCGAGCTGGGTTGCGGGATTCTGGGCGGTTGCGGGCGTTCTTTGTGAATCTGAACACCGACGCCCGCGTCGCCTGACCGAGCGCCGTCTAGAGATCACGTTCTCACCAGCGCCTTTATGACTTCACGCCGGTCCATCCGCTGGTAGGCGGTGGCCACATCCTCCAGGAGGACCTCGGCGGTGAACACGGGGGAAGGGTCGAGCGCGTCCGACAACACGTCGGCGACCAGCGGTTCCAGGTAGCGGCGGACCGGTGCGACGCCTGCACGCAGCGCGATGTTGGAACGGAAGAAACGGTACAGGTCCACGGTGTGCACCCCGTTCGGCACGCCGACGGAACCGATCGTGCCGCCCGGACGGGTCAGGGCGAGCGCGAGGTCCAGCGCCGACTGCGTGCCCGCGCACTCGGCCACCGAGCTGACGCCTCCGTTCGTGCTGTCGATCAGTTCGGGAACCGTGGCGGGGTCGTCGGCGTCCAGGGTGTCGGTGGCGCCGAACGAACGGGCCAGGCGTAGACGGTCGGGGTGGCGCCCGATGGCGAAGATGCGTTCTGCGCCTACGCGGCGGGCGGCGAGCACGGCGCACAGCCCCACTGCGCCATCACCGATCACGGCGACGCTCTGGCCAGGGCGGACTCCAGCCAGGACGCAGGCGTGATGGCCGGTGGACATCACGTCGGTGAGTGGCAGCAGTCTGCGCAGCAGGCTGTCGTCGGCGGCGTCCGTGCGTACAGCGACGAGCGTGGCATCGGCGAACGGCACCCGGACCGCCTCGGCCTGCCCGCCCTGGTTCGACCCGCCCCAGAACCCGCCCCGCACGCATGAGCTCTGCACGTCGTCGCGGCAGCGCTCACAGGTGCCGTCGGAGAACGCGAAAGGTGCCAGTACCAGATCGCCGGGCCTGATCCTGGTGACCTCACGGCCCACGTTCTCGACCACGCCGAGCCACTCGTGGCCCATCCGGTCGCCGGGGCTGAACTTCTCCTGGCCCCGGTACGGCCACAGGTCGGAGCCGCAAACGGCGGCCAGCGAGATGCGTACCAGGGCGTCGGTGGGCTCATGGATGACGGGATCGGGGACGTCGGTGGTGTGGACGTCCCCCACGCCCCGGATCACGGTTGCTCTCATGCGGGGTAACCGTATGCCGCCCGGCCTTGCCCATCCCATACCATCTCGGAGGCGGAGGCTATCTGTGGCTTGCGATACGGAGGTGTTTGGCAATGCCACCAGTCGATTCGTCGCTGGACGCGCTCGACCTGCAGATTGTCCGAGAGTTGACCCGCGACGCCCGCGTCAGCCATGCCGAGCTGGGCCGGCGGATCAACCTCAGCAGGCCCGCCGTCGCCGAGCGCGTACGCAGGCTGGAGGAGACCGCTGTGATCACCGGCTACGCCGCGCACGTGGACCTGGCCCGCCTCGGCCTCCCGCTCCAGGCCCGCGTCTGGCTGCGCCCCCGCCACCGCTCCCGCAAGGGTGTCGCCCAGTTGCGCGAGAGCCTACTGGCCATGAGATACGTGCTGTCCTGTGTACACGTCACCGGCGAGAACTGTTACGAGCTGGCCATCGCCGTACGGGACGCGGCCCATCTGGAGCAGGTGATCGAACAACTGGCGGAACTGGGCGACACCACCACCTCAGTCGTGCTCTCCCAGCCCGTGCACCCGCGTGACGTCGACGTGACCGCTTGGACGTGACCGGCAGAGTCCGCGACGCCCTCGATGCTCCAGAGGATGACGCCGTCGTACAGGAAGGTGAAGCGCTCCTGGGCCGCCACCGCACCCGAAGCGGTGCAGGGTGTGACGGCGAGGGCCGCGGAGGCCGCCAGCATGAGGGTGCGCATGCTGCTCCTTGAGTGTGGTCCCGTGGGTGAGGGCT
This sequence comes from Nonomuraea sp. B19D2, assembly GCF_040137845.1. NCBI lineage: Bacteria > Bacillati > Actinomycetota > Actinomycetes > Streptosporangiales > Streptosporangiaceae > Nonomuraea > Nonomuraea sp. B19D2. The sequence continues at coordinate 10,340 of NZ_JBEFAK010000036.1, forward strand.
AGCAGGCCCGTACGGACGAGTAGGCGATCTCGCCGTTGAGCCCACCTCGATAGCCGGGGGCGATGGTGTCGGCGAGCTGTACGTAGTCCGGATAGGTGTACAGGCAGAACGTGCGGCTCGTTCGGTTCCAGGCCGCGAGCGGATTGAGCACGCCGAAGGGCTCGAGATTCGGCGCGCCGGACCGGAACGCGCCGATGGTGCCGTTCCCGTCGCGTTCGGAGAACAGGCACAGGTGGCCGCTCGGGCATCTGCCGAAGCCGTCGGCGGCGCGTGCCGGAGTTGTGAGGGTGAGCGGCGTGAGAACGAGAGTGAGGGCGAGCATGGTCGTTCGGATCTTGAGCATGTGATCACTCCTGACCTCGATGATTGCGTACGGTAACGAGTATTCGACTTAGGGTCATCGGACGCTATCGATTTATTGAATGCTCGCCGGGTGCGTCGGGCGGCAAGATCGTCGTCGCCGATGTGTCGCCAGATCGATGATCTCAGCGTTGGCCTGCTGCCGGGCTTGGCCGATCTCTCTGGCCAGCTGCTCGACGCGCGCTGATATAGCCGCTATTTCGGCCTCAAGGTCGGACTCTCCGCGGGACTCCGCGCTCCGCTGCCGCGCCTGCTGGTCCAGGATGGTCAGCTCGCGTTCAGCGGGGAAATACCGCTCCTCAAGTGAGGCGGAGATCTGGTAAGCCCCCGGTCGCTGGGTGAGTGCGGCTCGAGCAGCCCGGCTGTCCTGCCGTACAGGTCGGGGGTGACGGGTCCCCGCAGGGCCCGTCGCCTTGCGAGACGTAGGCGGCTTCGGCGCTCGTCGTGCGGGTCAGGCGGGCTGCGTCCCTCGCCCCGAGTGGCGGGCGGGATGCTGTTCCTGCTCCCAGCGCTGCAGCAGGCCGGGCAACTCCCTCAGCAGGAATTGATAGAAGTCGCGCATCCGCATCAGTCGCTCATGGGCCGGGTCGCCGGAGGCGGTGGTGGCGATCCCGGTCTCGGCGGCCTGCAACATGACGCGGACCACCGTGTTCTGGGTGGAGAACAGGGTGGGCCAGGCATTGTCGCGCAGGCGATAGTGCTCGCGGCGGCTGCCTGGCGCGGGCAGGCGTTCGATCAGACCGACCGACAGCAGCGCCTTGACCGCGCCGGACACCGAGCCCGCGCTGACGCCGAGCCGGTCGGCGATGTCTCCCATGGTGACTGTCTCGGCGTCGGTGAACAGGAACACCGCCAAAGCACGCGCCGACATGCGCTGCAAGCCGCCCTCCGTCAGCGCCAGCGCCAGCCGTTCCGCGGCCTGCCACCGTTCCTTGTCGCTCACCTGCCACCTCCGTGAGCAGGATAGCGGAAGTAGGAAGACTTCAGAAATTTCCGAACTTTGGCTATATTGCTGATATTCGGCCTGTCGAGGGCTGACGGTGTGCCGGGAAGCCTGGTCGGCGAGCGAAAACAAGTCCCTTCGGACAAGGAACGCCGATGAAGGTCCTCATCCTCACCCACGGCACCCGCGGTGACGTCCAGCCGTATGCCGCCCTCGCGCTGGTCCTGAAGCGGGCTGGGCACGAGCCAGTGCTCGGCGCGCCGGCCGCGATGGCCTCGCTCGCCGAGCCGTACGGCATTCTGCGCCACCCGGACGGGCGTCCCGCCACCGTGCTGCAGGCCTTCAGCGGCCACGTACTGCCGGACGGCTTGGACTACCCGCACTTGGTGCACACCACCGGCTTCTGGTTCCTGCCCGCGATCCGGTTGGCCGGGGTACGCGCGGTGCTGGTGTCCGGCTGGGGCGGCATGCGGGCCACCGAACGCCTGATCCACCACGACCCCCTGCGGCCTTCCACCCTCGTCCTGCCCGTTCTGGAGGCATGAGCATGACCCACCTCATCGACCTGCTGACCGCCCCCGACCGGGACGCGTTTCTGACCAAGCTGGCGGCCGAGGGGCCCGTCAGCCGCGGCGTCTACCTGGACGGCACGCCTCTGTGGCTGGTCACCGGCCACACCGAGAGCCTGACCGTGCTGACCGACCCGCGTTTCAGCAGCGATCCCACCAAACAGTCCCAGCTCGATGTGGCCTCGGCGGCTGGGCTGCCCGAGGACGTGGCGCCCTACCTGATGCGCACCCTCGGCGCCTACGACCCGCCGGACCACACGCGGGTGCGCCGGCTGGTGTCGCGCGCGTTCACCGCCCGCCGAGTGGAGCGGCTGCGCCCGCGCATCCAGCAGATCACCGACGAGCTGCTGGACGGCCTGCCGGAGGAGTTCGACCTCATCGAGCGCTTCGCCTACCCGCTGCCGATCCAGGTCATCTGCGAACTGCTCGGCGTGCCGGGGGAGGATCGCGACACCTGGCGGGGCTGGGCCGGCGACCTGACCGCCCCGGACCCGGCCCGGATCGCGGCCGGGGCACGCGGGCTTGTGGCGTACATGGCCCGGCTCCTCGCCTGTAAGGCGGGCCAGGGCGGCGAGGACCTGCTGTCGGCGCTCATCACGGTGCGGGACGACGACGGCGACCGGCTGAGCGAGCACGAGCTGATCGCGTTGTCCATCAGCATCCTGATCGCCGGCCACGAGACCACGGTCGGCCTCATCAGCCAGAGCGTCCACCTGATCCTCACCCGATCGCTGAAGCTCGGCGACGATGACATCGCTCGCGCGGTGGAGGAGTTCCTGCGCTACAGCGGTCCCGCCGAGATCGCTGTCCTGCGCTATGCCCTCGAACCGGTCGAGCTCGGCGGCGTCACCATCAGCGCGGGCGAGGCCGTGCAAGTGGTGTACGCGGCCGCCAACCGCGACCCCGGCCGCTTCGACCGGCCGCACCAGCTCGACCCGCATCGCGCGGACAACGCCCACCTCGGTTTCGGCCACGGCATCCATTACTGCCTCGGCGCCGCGCTGGCCCGCGCCGAGACCGAGATCGCCCTCAGCACGCTCCTGCGCCGCTTGCCGGGGCTGGAACTGGCCGTGCCCGCTGACCAGGTCGGCTGGCGGCCCGGCATGCAACGGGCGCTGGCCGCCCTGCCGGTGCGCGTCCGGCCGAGCTGAGCGCGCGTCGGTCGACGGACCGCAGGTCAGGAGTCCTGAGCGGGGTACAGGCCGGCCTGGCGGTAGACGGCGGTGAGGTAGCGCAGCATTTCGGCGGCGTCCGGGGGATCGGGCTGCAGCACGCGGTAGGTCACCGCCCCGGCCATCATGTCGATCAGCACGTCAAGGTCGGCGTCGGGTGCCACCGTGCCGTCCTGCTGGGCGCGCCGGAGCATCGCGGCGGCCAACTCGCGGCGGGGCAGGATGTAATGCCTCCAGTAGACGGCCATCAGGGAAGGATGGCTCACGGCGGAGCCCATGATGCGGGCGACCAGCGCGCGAAAGTCCGGGCTCGCGGCCATCTCGGCCGCCGCCGGAAGGATGTGCTCGACGATCGCCTGCGGCGGGAGGGTGTGGACGTCGGCGGCGGAAGGTGTCACCTCGTCGCTGACCCACTGCTCGATGGCTTGGGCGAGCAGGTCCTCCTTGCTGCTCCAGCGGCGGTAGACGGTCAGCTTGCCCACCCCGGCGCGCTTGGCGACCTGTTCGATGCTGGTGCCCTCGACGCCGCGCTCGACGAACAGCTCCAGCGCGGCGTTCAGAATCGCGGTGTCGGTTTCGGGATCGCGCGGGCGTCCGCGTCCTCGGGTGGCGGTCATCCGAGGGCTCCGTCCAGCCAGCGGGTGAGCTCGGCGGGGCCGCCCTTGCAGGCCAGGTGGGCGTCCGGGCGTACGAGCATGGCGGGCCCGCTTGCGGGCCCTGCGGCGCGGAGGCTGACCACCTGGTCGCCGAGCCGCTGCCGGGCTGCCTCGAAGGCGGTCTCATCGCCGAGCACGGCCCACTTCCCGCGCAGCTCGGCGTGCAACCGGGTGCGGCTGCCGTCGGGGCGTTCGCACGACAGGTCGCCGATGCGGTCGCCGGGGCGAGGCTTGCGGCCGCGCCCGCCGAGCGGTCCCCGCCGGTAGCTCACCCACAGCTGCGAGGTCGTGTACGTGGTCCACCGCTGGATCCATGCCTGGTTGAACACCCGCATCAGCACCTGGTCGCGCAGGAGCCGGCCGAGCGGACTGCCGGCGATGTTGACCTTGGTGGCGGCGGTGCTGCCACGCAGGACCTGGGTGGCCAGTGGACGGCGTTCGGCCTGGTAGATGTCGAGCAGGCGCTCCGCGGCCCGGCCTTGCACGACCAGGGCCAGTTTCCAGGCGAGATTCTCGGCGTCGCCGAGCCCGGTGAGCATGCCCTGCCCGCCGAACGGGGCGTGCACGTGGGCGGCGTCCCCGGCCAGCAGGATGCGCCCGTCGCGGTAGGTGTCGGCCAGCCGCCGGTGCACGCTGAACAACGACGCCCAGGTGACGTCGTGCAAGCGCAGGCCGGTCAGGCCGGTGCGTTCGGGCAGGATGCGCCGCATGCGTTCGACGATCTGTTCCTCGCCGGGCTTGTCATCGCGGAAGGTGGCGTCGTAGGCGAGCAGTCGCCACTGATCGCCTGGCATGGGCATGGCACCCAAAACGCCGTCGGGGTGCGCCCAGCCGCTGGTGCCCGACCGGTCCAGCCCAGGGTCGAGGCGGCCGTCAACCAGCAGGAAACGTTCGCTGACCTTCACTCCGGGAAAGCGAATCCCCGCCAGCTTGCGCACCGCGCTGGCGCTTCCGTCGCAGCCCACCAGCCAGCCCGCCCGGATGGTATGGCCATCAGCCAGCATCGCGGTGACCCCGGCCATGTCCTGTCGCAAGGCGGTCAGTTGCTTGTCCCATTCCGGCCGCCCGCCCAACTCGGCAAGCCGCTCACGCAGCCGCCCCTCGACCCGCGCCTGAGAGATCACCATCGGCGGAGCCGCGGTACCCAGCCCCGGGTCGCCGAACCTGATCTTCATCATCGGGCGATCCCCTGCGTACGTGGTGATGGTCATCGCCCGCACCGATTCCTCCGGCAGATTGCCGAGGGCACCCAGGCGGTCCAGCACCTCCGAGCCGCGAGCGTGCACAAAGTTCGCCCGTGACGTGGTGGCCGGGCCCGCGGCCTTGTCGATCACGCGTACCGAGACGCCGTACTGCAGCAACGCGCCCGCCAGCGCCAGGCCCACCGGCCCGGCGCCGACCACCAGAACATCGCTATCCATGATCGGCCCTTAATTTATTAACGGAACGGTCTCGTAAACATAATCAAGCAACCATCGTGGTCTGTCCAGAGGGTCGCGGTGCTTGATCCAGGCATGCAGGGCCAGGCCGGCGGGGACCACGATGACGGCGGGCCACAGCAGCGTCGCGAGCCTGCCCGCGGCCGGCCAGGCGACGGTGAAGGCGACGAAAACGGCTGCCCGGATGAGGATGCCGTGATCCATCCTGTCCACCTGCCTGCATATGGGTTGTGGGTGCTGCCTCTGGTCAGAGGAGGTAGCGCAGCCACAGGTACGGGGCGACCAGAGCGACGGTGACCACCGTGACGATCAGGCCATACTTGGTGAACTGCCAGAAACTGATCGGCGTGCCATTGCGGGCGGCGATACCGAGCACCACGACGTTGGCCGCAGCGCCAACGGCGGTGGCGTTACCGCCGAGGTCGGCGCCGAAGGCCAGCGCCCACCACAACACGTCGTGTCCCCCGTTGGCCTGGACGAGCTGCTCGACGATGGGGCTCATCGTGGCGACGTACGGGATGTTGTCCACGATGGCCGACAGCGTGGCCGAGACCCCCAGCAGCCCCATGGTGGCGGCTGCCGGTTGCCCGCTGGTCGCCGCGACGGCGGCCTTGGACAGCTCGCCGATGACGCCGGTCTCGACCAGGGAGCCGACCATGATGAACAGCCCGGCGAAGAACACCAGCGTGGGCCACTCGACCTCGGAGATGGCCTGCTCGGTGGTCACCTTGGTCGCGGCCACCAGCACGCCCGCGCCAAGCAGCGCGACCACAGACGGCTCGTAGTGCAGCACCGGGTGCAGCACGAACGCGGCCATCACCAAAGCGAGCACGGCCAGTGACTGCCACAGCAGGCGCCGGTCGGCGATGGCCTCCCGCTCGTCCAGCGCCATGATGGACGCGGCGCGTTCCGGGTCGTAGCGGAATGACCGGCCGAACATCAGCCAGCACAACCCTACGAACACCGCCATCAAGACGATGACCATCGGGGCCATGTGGACGAGGAAGTCGTTGAAGGTCAGGCCGCCGCGGCTGGCGATGATGATGTTCGGCGGGTCGCCGACCAGGGTGGCGGCGCCGCCGATGTTGGAGGCCATCGCCTCGGCGATCAGGAAGGGTGCGGGGTTGACGGCGAGCCGTTCGCACACCAGGAACGTCACCGGCGCGATGAGCAGCACGGTGGTGACGTTGTCCAGCAGCGCCGAGGCCACTGCGGTGATCAGCACCAGCAGCACCATCAGCCGGAACGGCCGGCCCCGGGCCCGCTTGGCGGCCCAGACGGCCAGGTACTCGAAGACACCGGTCTGCTTCAGCACGCCGACGATGACCATCATGCCCAGCAGCAGGAAGATGACGTTCCAGTCGACCCCGGCGTGCCGGGAGAAGAACGCCGCCTCGCTGTTGGTGGCATGGATCAGCAGCATGATCGCCGCCCCGCCGAGCGCGGCCGCGACCCGGTGGATCCTCTCGGTGGCGATCAGCGTGTAGGCGGCCAGGAACACCGCCACGCTCACCCACGCGAGCACGCTCATACCGCGAGCACCCTGTCCAGCAGCGCCTGCAGCGTCACCGCCCCGACCAACCGCCGGCCCCCGTCCACGACGGCGACCAGCGGGCTGTGGGTGCGGGCCATCAGCGCGGCCACCTCCAGCACGGTCGCCTCAGGGTCGGTGACCGGCAGCTCGCGGGGCTGCCGTGGCAGGGCCTCGCGCACGGTACGGCCGTCCAGCGCCTGCATAAAGGCGTCGGCGTGTGCCTCGTCCACGACCCGGGCCAGCGCCGGGTCGTCCTGGCAGTAGCCGGGCACGGCCAGGCGCAGCACTTGGGTGCCGGGCAGGATGGTGAACGGCGAGTCCCCGTCGTCGACCACGATGAGGCCGGGCAGATCCTGCTCGGCCAGCAGCTTGGCCGCGTCGATCACGGGCGAGTCGAGCCGGACGGTGGGGAAGTCGGCAAGCAGATCTCGGGCGCGCACCGGCACATCCTTTGCTAAATGGGACAGAACGTGCCGACCAGACTTCCCGGCTCACCTGTAGACAACCTATCAAGGCCCGTCAAGATCACTGAGAGCGGGATCGGCAGCTCTCCGCCGGCTCTCGGTGATGTGTGTGTTGGCGTTGCCGTCAAGAATCCGTCTATCCGCTTGACATGGCCGCTGCTAGGGTGAGCGGCGGTGCGCCGGGAAGTCTGGTCGGCAAGATCGTGTAGGAGATCCCGACCGGAGGCGTACGCACAGTGACTTCTTCTTCGCGGTGCCACTGATGGGCGCGCTGCTGACCGCGTTCGCGGGCGTGCTGCTGCTGGCCGTGCTGCTGTCCAGCCTGGCCCACCGCACCATCCTGTCCACGGCCGCGCTCTTCCTGATCGCGGGGTTCGTGCTGGGCGACGGCGTCCTAGGCGTAGTTTCGCTCAAACCGGGCGACGAGCTGGTGGCCACGCTGGCCGAGCTGGCCCTGTTCACCGTGCTGTTCACCGACGGCATGCGGGTGGGCTGGGGTGAGCTGCGCAGCGCCTGGCGGCTACCCGGCCGGGCGCTCGGCTGGGGACTGCCGCTCACCCTGGCCATCACCGCCGTGGGCGCGCACTACCTCCTCGGGCTGGGCTGGATCGAATCCCTGCTGATCGGCGCGATCCTGGCGCCCACCGACCCCGTCTTCGCCGCCGCCCTGGTCGGCAACGAGAAGGTACCGCCCCGCCTGCGGCAACTGCTCAACGTCGAGTCCGGCGTCAACGACGGGCTCGCGCTGCCGTTCGTCATCGTCTTCCTGGCCATCGCCTCCGGGGCGCAGGACCTGCACCTGGGCGAGCTCAGCCTGGAGCTCAGCCTTGGCGTGCTCATCGGGGTCGCCATCCCCTGGGCGGCGATCAAGCTGGAGCAGACCCGCTGGTTCTCCGCCTCCACCCAGTACGAGCCGCTCAACGCCCTGGCCATCGGCCTGCTCGTGCTCGCCGTCGGCAAAGCGACCCACGGCAACCTGTTTCTGGCCGCCTTCTCCGCCGGCATCACCGTCGCCACGTTCGGACAGCGGCAACGCGAGTCGTTCGAGCACTTCGGCGAGCTCATCGCCGAAGTGTTCAAGCTGGCCGCGCTGCTGGTGTTCGGCGCGCTCATCACCCCCGCGCTACTTGGCGCGGTCGGGTGGCAGGGCTGGCTGTTCGCGATCGGCGCGCTGGTGCTGGCCCGCCCCATCGCCATCTGGCTGTCCTTTCTGCGCTCCGGACTGTCGGTGCGCGAACAGGCGGCGGTGGCCTGGTTCGGGCCAAAGGGTTTCGCCTCGGTCGTCTACGGCCTGCTCGTACTCGCCTCCGGCATCACTGCCGCACAAGGCGTTTTCCAAATCGTGGCCGTCACCATCGTGCTCTCGATCCTGCTGCACTCCTCGACCGACATCGTGGTCGCCCGCACCTTCGACGATGAGCGCGAGGTCCCGGCCTGGTATGGCGGTGTCACCCGCCGCCTGCGCAGACCGGCAGGTGGCCGGGAATGAAACGCGCCATCGTCGTGGGAGGGTTCCGTCCTCCAACGCAGGTCGTCGTGCTCGGCCCACCATGGCCCGTTCCGGCCGGCGGCGTTCATCCCCGTCGAGATGCCGGCCGACCCGGTCATCATCCCCCGTGGAAGGAGCACTCCTTCTGATGCACGGCCGCGCTTCCGCCTCTGCCGTCCGACACCGGTGCGGCCGGACGCCCGGCCCCGCGCCCGCCCGGCCCCACGGAGATCACTTTCGAGTACTTAACGACTATCGGCTCTCCTCACGCGGCCGAGCAGCACCGACGTAGGCACCCGCCTCCGACGAGTCGAACAGCTCGACGAACGCCGCACGATCCCGAGCCAGCGACTCGCGCAGCACGAGCCGCTCGGTCCTGATCGGGGCGGGCGGCCAGACGGCGGATCCAACGTCAGTCCGGCCGGCAGCTATCGCACGCTGCAACACCCCGCCTTGAGGCGCTCGTGCCGCCTGGTTCCCGACCAGCACGGCGTGTCCTCACCGACCACGACCGAGTGCCAGGTGCGGGCCGGGCCCTTCATGGCGTCGCACCTCCTCGTGAACCGCGGTCAGAATGTGGCGATCGGGTTGACTGGGCTGCCGGACGTACCGGCGAAGCGGACCGGCGCGACTGCGAGGTGGAAGTCCCACTGGCCGAGCTCGGCAGCCGTCGTCGCGCACGCCTCCAGGTCGCAGTTGTCGAGCATCCACAGACCCATGGCGACGAGGCTCACGGCGTGAACCGGCATCAACACGTCTTCGTACCCCGATGGCTGAACGTCCTGGGGGGTGTCAGCGCCGATCAGCGCGACCTCCCGTTCATGCAGCCACGGCAGGCAGGACGCGTGCCAGCCGGCCTGCGTGAAACCGCTGGCCGCACCGGTTTCGTGCCGGACGCGGCCATAGCCGGTCCGCAGGAGTACCGCATCGCCGGATCGCACCCGCACACCCTGGCGACGCTCGGCCTCCTCGAGATCGTCGGGAAACACACCCTGCCCCGGTTCCAACCACGGCACATCCCGCACGCTCGCAATGTCCAGCAGGACACCACGCGTGATGATCCCGTTCGCCGCCGCCGTGACGGACGCCCACGCCGATCCCGTTGCGGCGTCGACCAGCGAGTGCGACCGCCCGTTGTACATCGTGCCGTCCCAGAAGATGTGGCACGGCGAGTCGACGTGGGTGAGGGTGTTGCCGTGGAACGTGATGCCGAGCCGCTCGGACGAAAAGCCCCAGCGCCGGTCGTTGCGGAATCCGGGCACCGGCATGTCCTCGGCACCCGGCATGTCGGCGGCGCACGGGCACGTCGTCGTCGACCGCTCCATGTCTTCCGGTACGGCAACCTCCCACGCGCACGACACGCTCCTGCCGTGGCGCACAGCCCGCGCTGCCGCCAGCCGGACGTCGTCGGTGATGTGGTTCAGAGTGCCGAGCTCGTCGTCGTCGCCCCACCGTCCCCAGTTCGACAGCGTGTTGAAGTACCCGAGCACGTCGTCCTGTGTAGGCATCGGTCGCCCTGCCGTCATCCCAGCATCGACTCCTCCGGTCACGTGGTTCGCGAGGCACCGCAGGCAGGGTATCCCGCCCTCTCCTTTGATATGACCTCGCCGGGGCCGGAGAGACGGTGTGCGCGACCTCGATCCAACCCTGCTTCAAACAGGCCGTCATGGTGCTCCGCTGGTTTCTGGATGGCACCCGCCCCAAGCAGCTGACCAGCGATGGCAACATCCGGATCACCCAGATCGCCGCCGCAGCCCTCGTCCTGCTTCAACTGGAGTACGGACGGACCGTGCAAGGCAATCACGTACCGTCACGAGCAAAGCGGTGACCAGGGCGACGACGGCGCTACCAGCGTGAACCCGACCAGATCCGCCGAGGCACCCGCCCGTGCGGCCCCTTCGGATGCATTGATCACCAGCAGCTGCCCACCCACCAGCGCCACACACCCCGAGCCATCAGCCCCTTGCGGCCCTGAGCGAGAGGCGGCCACGCGTGGCGCTCGCACCCGGCTCAGTGGCGCGGGGCCGACGATGGCAGGTGCGGCGGATGCCGTCGGCGGCGATGACCAGGTCGGCGCTCAGCTCGATGCCGTCGCACGCCACCGTGGCGCGGCGGCCAGCCCGCCGATGCCGCCGCCCACCACGATCGCCTGCCTGATCATGTCGTCTCCTTGCCGTCGGAGTCGTCGAGGCGAAGGGGCGGCGCGCTGTCGAACACCTTGGCCATCCACTCGAAGGTGGTGTGCGCCTGCCGGACACGCGAGGCCCGAGCATCATCCGGCCCGACCAAGCCCAAGCCGTCGCGCGTGATGTCCAGAAACGAGGTGATCGAGGCGATCTGGCGGCGCACCACGAGCCCCCAGGCGTCCTCCGCCATCCGGTAATAGACGGTCCGCTCTCCCGGCCGGGTCCGCCACGTCAAGAAACCCATGCCCGTCAACAGCCGAAGATTCGACGTCAGCGACGCCCGGCTGGCGCCGATGGCCTCACTGATCTGCCCTGCGGACTGCTCCGGCGGATCGCACACCATCAGCCAGCCCAGCACGCGCCCGGCGATCGGCGGCACTCCATCGCGCGCCAGGTACATGGCAACCCGTTCCACCCACTCCAAAAGCTGTTCCTGCTCGGTCACGGGCGGTTCTCACTCCTCTTGCAGTTATTTCAGCATGAGCTAAAATCCGTGTATTGATCAAGCATATGCCCCGCCGGGGCGTGCCGTTGGAGAGCCGGGAAGTCTGGTCGGCCCGCGACATTCACTGCCGCGGAGAAACAGGAGGAAGCTTCCCCATGGCCACCCCGACCCGCGTCTCCAGGACACTGCTCGGCAGCGGCATCGCCGCCGGCGTCCTCGTCCCGGCGCTGCTGTGGGCCGACGGCGCCACCCGCCCCGGCTACAGCCTGTGGCACCACGGCGCCAGCCAACTCGGCACCGGCGAGCGCGCCTGGCTGCAGACGGCCAACTTCATGCTCAACGGGCTGCTCCTGCTGGCCTTCACGGCCGGGCTGCGCCGGGTCCTGCGCGGCGGCCGCGGCGCCAAATGGGGACCGGTCCTGCTCGCGGCCGCGGCGACTGGGATGATCGTGGCCGGGCTGGTGCCCACCGACCCGGCGCTGGGCTACCCGCCCGGTCAGCCGACCGGGGTCACCCCCAGTGGCCTCGTCCACCAGGCGGCCGGCTTCGCGCTGTTCGCCGGACTGAGCGCGGCCGCGCTCGTGCTGGCCAGACGCCTCGGTGAGACGAGCCGCGCCTGGGCCGTCTACTCCCGTCTGTCCGGCGTTCTCATCATCGTCTTCGCCTTCGCCGCAGGCATCGCCTACCGCCTTGACGTCCTCGGCGTCTGGCGCCCGGCTCCTGCGGGCCTGCTCGAACACCTCTCGCTGCTGACGGGCTTCTGCTGGATCATCGCCGTGGGTGTTCATCTACTGCGTTGGTATGTTCCGGCGGACCCGACCGCGACCCCAGGCGCTCGAGGCTCAGCACCCGCCGCTTCTCAAGCGAAATAGCGGGCAGGCAAGCCAGGCGGGTCCCCGGACCGACATGCCCTGGCCATCGGTGTCAAACGCTCAACTGCGGGCAGCGCTGCAACATGCCGGCGATGTCGGACATCACATGAACGACGAGGCCGAACGCAGGTGGCCCGCCATCGCGGTCTTCCTCCTGATCGCCTTCGACATCCCGTGGCTGCGGCGCAGGCAGACCGGTATCGGACACGCCCGTTGCGACGTCCGATTCAGTAGGACCCCCTGTCGGTGGAACATCATGAGCACGATCATGGTCGGCGTCACACTGATCCTTCCGGCCGTCACGCTCTGGCCTTCCTGACCGCGGAATGGTCTCGACCTTCGGCTCGTTCGGCCGTCGACCGGCACCACCCGCATGGGCGGTCGGGAGCTGCTGGTGCTGTCCGTGTCGAGATCAGGTGTGGGTGGCGATGCGGGACACGGCTGCGGCGACGCCGTCCTCCGAAGAGACGGCTTTCGCGACGGCCCGCGCCGCGGACACCAGCTCTGTCGCGGCCATCAAGGCGGCGGCCAGGCGTTCGGGGGTGAGGCGGCCGGTGAGGGGGGCCGGGGCGACGCCGAGGCGGTGCAGGCGATCGGCCCAGAACGGCTGGTCGCCCACGAAGGGGCGGACGACCTGCGGGACGCCCGCGCGGAGGGCGGCCGCCACCGTACCGATGCCGCCGTGGTGCACGGCCATCGCCATGTGCGGCAGCAGCCAGTCGTGCGGGGCTTCCTCGATCACCAGGATGTCGTCCTGTACCACGTCAGGCCGCAGGGCACCCCAGCCCGTGGCCAGCACGGCACGCCGCCCGGTCAGTCGCACGGCCTCCAGCACGGTGGCGGTCAGCGTCTCGGGGTCGCCGGTGACCGAGCTGCCGAAGCCGACGTACACCGGCGGATCGCCCTCTTCGAGGAAACGGGCCAGCCGCTCCGGAGGCGTCCAACCGTCGTCCGCCGACATCGTCCAGAAGCCTGTGGGATGGGCGGACGCGGGCCAGTCGGCGGGCGCCGGGAGCAGGTGCGAGCTCCAGGCGTGCAGCACACCGCCCTCCGTGACCAGGTCGGCGACCGGCCGGAAGCCGTCGGCCAAGCCGAGCGCCTGCGTCCGCCAGGCGCGAACGGTGCCCCGGTAGGGGGCCTCGACGGCCGCCGCGATCCGCCAGCTCGCCCGGTTGAGCGCATGCGGCACGCGTACGGGGAGGATGGGGGAGGAGAACGCTGCCGTCGGCAGGTACAGCGGGAGCAGCAGGCCGGCGATGGCCGGGACGCCGAGCTTCTCGGCCACGTACGGCCCGCCGAGTGACTTCGGGTGGTAGACGACCACGTCGGCCTCCTGTGAGGCGAGGGCGGCCTGGTCGTTGAGAAGGCGCCGGAGCATGGGCTTGACCGACCGGGCGGCGGTGATGGCCGCGCGCACGCCCTGCCCCTTGACCGAGTCCTGCAGCGCCAACATCTCGTCCGACAGTGGCACGAAGGCGACGCCGTGCGCGGTGGCGAGCGGCTCGAACCGGCGGGGCGCGGCCACGACGGGCTCGTGCCCGGCGGCGCGGAGCCCGCGGGCCAGTGCGAGGTAGGGCTGGACGTCTCCGCGGCTGCCCGCGGTGATCAATAACGGTCTCATCGCTGGTCCTTGCGCTTGTCCCACTCGTCGAGCAGGCTCGGGAAGCGGTCCATCATGAACACGTACATGTCACGCATCAGCTCCAGCCGCCGCCGGCGCGCCGGATCGTCGCCGACTGCGCGCAGGCCCTGCTCGGCCAGCTCGCGGAAGGTCTGGAACTCCGCCATCTTGGCGCGGAAAGCGCGGGCGAAGACGTCCTCCGCCAACCGGTAGCGGTCGCGCCGCTCGCCCCGCACCCGGAACCGCTCGACCAGGCCGGCCTGCTCCAGTTGGCGCAGCGCGACACTCATGCTGCTCTTGGCCACCGCCAGGGCCTCGGCCAGCTCCGGCGCGTCCGCGCTGTCGGACTCGGCGGTCAGCAGCCAGCCCATCACCCGCCCGGACGTGCGGCTCAGACCGAGCCGCTCGTAGAAGAGCCCGGCATCCTCCACGAACCTGTCTACATCGCTCATAGCACGAGGATATCCGATTGTTCGGATATATCCGAACAATCGGTTTCCAGACTAAGAAGACGGCCATGACCATGAGCCCGAACGCCAGCAACCCGATGGTGACCGGGCCGCCCCAGCCGTGTTCCGATGAAGCGATGACCGCGTACACGACGGCCACCATCCCCACAACTGCACCCATGGTGGGGTTTGCGGTCTTTTGACCGTTTTTCGCCTTATTGCCAGTTAAGGTTTCGGTGCGGGGGTTTTGCGGTGCAGCTGATCACGAGGGGGTGATCAGGTTCAGCAGGTGGCATCGTTGTTCGATCCGGGCCCGTCTGGCCCTGCTGGCCAGTGCCGTCATGGCGCTGCTGTGCTCGGCGTTGGCGGTATTCATCGTGCTGGTGGCCCGGCAGACGGCCATCGAACACCGGACCGAGCAGCTCTTTGCGCATGCTGTGGAGATGGGCATCCAGGCGCGCCAGCAGATCCCCGATCTGACCGAAGGCAGTCCGGTCCGGGCGGTCCAGGTGTTCAACCCAGCCGGCGCCATGGCCGCGGCCACCCCGGACATGGCGGACAAGCCACCGATGACGAATCTGCGCCCCGATCCCGACGCCTTCGCCAGCGCCCGCACGTGCGATACGCGGGCCTTCCCCGGCCGGTGCATGATCGTGCTCGTCTATCCCTTTCACCGCTCCGACGGCGTGTGGCAGATCGACATGGCCGTTCCCGACGTCCCCTGGTACGTCGGTCCGGAGCTGCTGATCCCGCTTGCCGCCGGCTGGCTGCTCCTGGTCGGGGCGACCGCAGCGGGCAGCTATCGGATCGTGGGCAAGACCTTGGAGCCGGTGGGCATCATCACCGGCAACCTCGCCCAGATCACCGCCAGCGACCTGGGCCATCGGGTGCTGGTGCCCAGGTACCGCGACGAGCTGCGGGATCTGGCCGAGACCGCGAACCGCACGTTGGATCGAGCCCAATCCGCGGTCGAGCAGCAGCTCCGCTTCGCAAGCGAAGCCTCCCACGACCTGCGCAGCCCGCTGACCGCCATCCGCACCCATATCGAAGAGGCCCTGATGGACCCGCGCCAGGCGAACTGGCCAAAGGTCGCGAACGCGGTGCTGGAGAGCGTGGAACGCATGCAGATCCTGGTCTGCGACCTGCTGCAGGTGGCCCGGCTGGACGCGGGTGTCACCGGCCGCCGCGAGAGGCTCGACCTGACCGAGCTGGTGCGGCGCGAATTGGACCAGCGGCCGGCCAGGGTCTACCTACGCCACCGCCTCATGGCCGGGGTGATCGTTGAGGGTGACCGCCTCGACCTGGCCAGGCTGCTGAACAATCTGCTGGACAACGCCGAACGGCACGCCGAGTCCGTCATCACCGTGCTCCTCACGCTTGAGGACGGTGAGGCGGTGCTGGAGGTGAGCGACGACGGAGAAGGCGTGCCACCCGAGCAACGGGAGATGATCTTCGAGCGGTTCGCGCGGCTTGAGGCCTCCCGAGTCAAGGACGCCGGTGGGACAGGGCTTGGACTACCGATCGCCCGGCAGATCGCGCACGCCCACAACGGCACCCTGACCCTTGAGGACAGCCCCCGCGGCGCGCGGTTCGCGCTCCACCTTCCCGGATGCACCACGCGCAACGCGAATCATCCGCAAGGGGAGAAGGCGAGGCGCAGCCGGCCGCGTTGAACGCCTGGCGAATCTCCCCGGATCGCCGCATCTCCGAGGACCTCTTTGCCCTCGTCCAGGATCAGCAGGATCGCTGGCACCTCCCGCGATGCCGGCAGCATGATCACGCCAGGGCTGGGGTGGTGGTGGTCGGACGGCACGGGAAACCGCAGGTCGGAGTGGTAGGGCGCCCGGGTCTCGAACCTGGAACATACGGATTAAAACCGCGTTCAGCCCCACAGCCTGTCTGAGCGCGCGGCATCCTGTCACATTCGAGGAAATCCGGGCGTCTATCTCTTGTAGGGAATCGCACGTGCACCGGGTTTCACGCGGGTTCCAGCCTTCTCCCGTTCACCGGTAGCTGATGCGGAAGGAGCATCGACTGGATGCCTCGACTCAGGCAGCCCAATGCCGCCCCGTTCAGCCAACCAGCGCATCTGATGCGCCACAGGTGAGCGCGCCACGACGGGCATCACTTCGACTGAGTCAGGACAGTAGGGCCAGGATGTAACAGCCAAATCGCCTCCAGCGTGGCATCCCTGGCAGATCGTGCCATTGTAGATAACCTCAGCGCTCGTGAACAGTACGAGCGTCGTCACCGAGGCTGCCATCCTCGCCGAAGTCAACAAGGGCGTCGGTGTCGTTATCGCCGTGATCGGGGCGATCATCATCAGCCCCGCCGGATGGCGGGCACTCCTCCAGCCCTCTGCCTCGTGGATGCGGGCGCAGTTCGATCGCATCCGGAAACCTTCGCCGCAACCCCTCAGCCTGAGCGCATCCGGCTCCGGTGAGACGTTCGGCAACACGACGATCATGAACGCGCCCCCACCTCGGCTCACCGACCAGCCAGTCGCCGACCAGGTCGCGATGGTGTACGCCTACCTCCGCAGCGTCGAAGGCCGTCTCAACCAGCTCATGACCTCCCTCGCCGACGAAAAGAGCGCGAGGGACAAACAACTCGCCGAACTGGCGGCAACCCTCCAGGGCCGCTTCGACAAGCTGGAAGATCGCATGATCGAGCAGGAACGCCAGGCAGCCCGTATCGACGCTCGCGGCCTCCCGGTAATCGCCACCGGCATCGTGCTCAGCGGCATCCCCGAATGGCTGGCGGCGCTCCCATTGCGCATCGGCTGGGCCCTTCCGGTCATTGGACTCCTGCTGACGGGCAGAGTGCTGGGATCATTGCGCCCGAACTCCTCATGATGGCTGCAACCCGAGCACGCCGACCCACTGGCTGAAGCAACACGCCGACCGCGGCGACACCTTGATGCTCCACTCGCGGCACGAGGACAACCCAGTCCTGTTCCATGACGACGGCACCCTCACGGAGGTGGGCGCTGACTACATTGGCAAGCTCGACCGGCTCACTGGCGTTCGCTGCCACCGACTCCGGCATGGCCTGGCCCGTGCATACGCCACGGCGGTGGAATCAGCGTTGACCTGGAGTCGGCGCAACTACGCGCGCTTCTTCGGGCAGAGCGCCAGAAGCAGCAGGCAACGCGGGCGCTGCGCCAGGACCGGGGGAACCCGTCCGAGGGGCCGCACAGGTGGCACAGGCGGCTTCACCGGGGGTGGTATCTCCGTTCACGGTGTCTGAGCGCGGGCTGCCTCAAGCGCTCTGCCATCCACTGGCCTTCCACCTCACCACCGGGCAAAGCAAGCGACGCACCGGCCTCCGAACAAGTGATACCGAGAAGGAGCTTGGCTTGCAGGCCATGCTCACCACCGTTGGCCACGACCGAGCAGTCCTCGACAGCGCCATCCGGCGTACCGTGACCTCGCGAGAATGCTTCTGTTCGTGCACGTGCTCGCCCTGCCGCAACGCCATCGCGGTCTGCCGCAACAAACGATCCCGTCCACGGTGCACGGGCGGGCAGGGCTTGTCGCCGGGCTTGACCGGTGGGACGGGCCGTCCGGCTATCTGCTGGTCATGCCCGAACGCCGTCACCGCTTGGCAAGCCGTGGTTCAGCCCTGCTCGTGGCGCTCGGATTTTCACCCCCAGGCAATCGCCCATGCTGGGCGCACAACGCATGATCGGGACGGGGCCCAGTCGGCCCCGTCCCGATCAGTTGCGCTCGTTCAGGCCTTGTACTGCGGGTAGCCGTAGCCCACGACCTGCGACGTGGGCCGGATCCGCTCCTCCACCTTGCCGTTGCCGGTGTTGCCCTCGACCGTGGTGATCGTGCCGTCCCCGTTGTCCTTCTTGACCAGGCCCATGTGGTCAATGCTGTCGACGGTCTTGTCGTCCCAGGAGAAGTAGACGACGGCGCCGGGCTTGGCGACGGTGCCCCACCGGCCGTTGTTCTGGAACCACTTGGCCCAGGTGATGGTGTAGGCGTCCCAGCCCATGGTGGGACGAGCGCCGGCCTTCTCGCCGATCCAGGAGACGAACATCGCGCACCATGGAGCGTTCGCGTACGCCTGGATGTTCCCCCCGTCACGGGCGACGGTTTCCATGGCGCGGGGCGAGGACATGTACCACTGGTGGAACGGCGTGCCGCCACCCGCCGCGTTCTCGGTCACGCCCACTTGGGATTCCGCGATCTTGATTACCGCGTCCGCCGTGACCTGTGCGGGCTTCTGCTGGGCGACCGTGCGGTCGTTCTGGTGGTCCGCAGCAAGGGCGGGGGTGCCGGTGAAGATGGCCCCTGCGGCGACTGCGGCTCCAAGCACCAGCCGGGGACTGTTCGCCGACCCGAAGGCGCGAGAAAGTACGTTCTTGGTCATGCTGGGGTTTGCTGCTCCTTGCTTCCATGCCGCCTACCGGGTTAGCTGACGGGTTCGGGCCTGGAAGTGCCCTACGGAACTGCCTCGCGGGTGTTCCGATTCACCCCAAGAAATTGGGTCCCCGGTTCCGCTCTCTTCGCGGATTCGGCGGCCGCACCCTGCCCTGCGGGCATGCTGCCGTACAGGTGGAGCGCGGTCTCGGCAATCAGGGACGCACCTCCCCGCGTAAAGCAGTTGTGCTGGTGCGGCCCCAGGTCCACCAAATGTAAGAAATATGCATAGAACGGTGCAAATCCGGTTTGACCAGATGTGGCAGAATCCCTTGCCGGGCAGGGGTTTTGAGCGCGATTTTTTACCTTTCCGGTGCAGCGACATGACTGCTGACCACTACGGCCGTCCGTACATGCCTTCTCCTGAGTCGACCAGTCCGACCCGGCAAGTGGCCCAGACCAGGGAAGTCGACCAATAAGAATCACTACGATGGCCGGTAGCATCAACGGCATGATGCGCGGTCTAGGGGAGCTCGAGTCCACCATCATGGAGGTGATGTGGGCCCGGCGACGGCCTGCCTCCGTTCGTGAAGTGCTGGAGGAACTGCAACAGCAGCGCACCATCGCCTACACGACCGTGATGACCGTGATGGACAAGTTGCACGCCAAGGGTTTGCTCAAGCGCAAGCCCGTCGGCCGTGCCTATATTTACGAGCCCATCTCGTCGAAAGAGGCTTACACAGCCGATCTGATGCGGGCCGTGCTGGCAGGTAGCGGCAACCAGGCCGCCACACTCGTGCACTTCCTCGAACGGCTCACCCCGGAGGAGGCGACCGCGCTCCAGGCTGCCCTGCAGGTGTTCCCTTACAAAGGCGGGCCGGCGTGATCGCGGCCGTCGTCCTGGCGCTCTATATAGTGGCCGCCGCGATCTGGTTGCCGAGACTCATGCGAGTAGCCTGGCCGGGCTGTTCGAAGCGTGTGCCGCCATGCTCTCCGACGGCGAGGGCTTGACGGCGGCCGGTGCGCTCCTGGTCGCGGGCGCCACAGTCGTCCGTGTGCTCTCGTGCGGCGCCGTCGTCCTGACCAGGACCGGCATGGAACGACGCGAGCACGCGGAGCTGCTCGCTCTGCTCGGCCGGCGCGACGGCGACCTGGATGCGGTAGTGCTCGACCATGACGAGCGGCTGGCCTACTGCCTGCCGGGCAGGAACGCCCAAACCGTGATCACTACCGGTGCGCTGCGGAGCCTCTCGCCCGAGCAGATCGCCGCCGCACTGGTCGGCCTGGCCACCGGCCGGACGTCCGCCTTCGCGCTCGGCACCGGTGGGGAGACCGCGCTGGTTCGCGTACGTCGTATGCTCCATCCCGCATCTCCGCTCAAGCGGGTAGAACGCCTGGCCGGGGTGCTCAGCGTGGGACTGCTGCTGAGCGGACCGACAGCGGTCGCCCTGGTGCCCGGCGTCAGCTCTTTCCTGGCCCACCACTGTCATTCGCTCCTCACGTTCGATCCCTTCTCGCAGGTATAGGTCGTAGACCTCGGAGAAGAAGTCCGCCCACGTGTCGCCGTCGGGGAGCAGCCGCAGGGCGGGCGGCTCGTACGGGATGACCGCTCGGTAGATGTCGGCCACGCCGGGCGCCCCAGTGATCAGGACCATCAGAGGGCCGATGCCGTGGATCTCGTAGTAGAGGCGGGCGTCCGGGACTTCAAGAGAGCTCATGCGGTATGGATGCCTTGTCGGCTCTACGATTTTGCGAGACATGGTGTATATATCAGATACATAATGCTCATCGGAGAGACCGAACGACACTTCCATGACTGATACGCCACACGGGCCGCAGGAGGAGCTCTACAGCACTCCGCTTCCCTGGGACACCGGCCGCCCGCAACCGGCGTTCCTCGACCTCGCCCACGCCGGCGCCATCCGGGGCCGGGTGCTGGACGTCGGCTGCGGCACCGGGGAGCACGCCCTCATGTGCGCCGCTCGTGGCCTGGACGCCACCGGGATCGATCTCGCCCCCAGAGCGATCGACCGCGCCCGAGACAAGGCGCGCGAACGGGGACTCACAGCGCGCTTCCTCCAGCACGACGTGCTGAGGCTGGCCGAGTTCGGCGAGTTCTTCGACACCGTGCTGGACTCCCTGGTGTTCCACATCTTCGGCGACGACGAACGGCCCCTCTATGTGGAGAGCCTGCGCTCGGTCGTCAGGCCGGGCGGCCGTCTCTTCCTGCTGTGCTTCAGCGATCAGCAGCCCGGCGAAGGCCAGTACGGGCCGCGACGCGTAACGCGGGAGGAGATCGTGGACGCGTTCGCCGACGGCTGGAAGCTCGACTCGATCGAGGCCAGGACCATCGACAACACCGCCATCCCCGACGGCGTCCTGGCCTGGCTCGCCGCCATCACCAGAATCTGACCACGCGAAAGGACCGCGATGCCGACCGCCGAAGCGCACATCACAACCGATCGGGCCAGCCGCTACCTCGTCCAGCTGTGCCGCCATGCCAGCCAGATGGGGCACGGCTTCCCCAGCCACGCCAACCGCGGCCCGCACATTGGCGGCGAACGCCCGAAGAACGTCGAGGCCAAGTGGTCCGAGACGGATGGCACCATCAGCCTGGACTGGGGCACCTGCACCCTGCGGGCCACTCCCAAGGAGTTAACGCTGCACGTCGAGGCCGTGGACGAGGACGGCCTGCAGCGCATCCAAGCCCTTCTCACCAGGAACATCACCAGAATAGGCCGCCGCGACAACCTGACTGTGGAGTGGCGCCATCCCGACGGAACCACCAGCGCCTCCTCTGTCCCCCTACGCAGGAGGCGTCACACCGCGGTCGCCCTCACATCGGCCGCCGTCCTGGCCGTTGCCGTGCATATGGGGCTGGGCGCCGGTGTGCTGACGGTTCCGCACTGGGCGGGCTTGGGCGCGGACGCCGTGCTGGCGATGATCCTGGCGATGGTCCTGGCGAAGGGCGCTCTCGTCGCCATCCACCTCCGGCGCCGCCGCACCTCCTCCAGGGCCCGCTGAAGAGCCGCGACCGCCAGATGGAAGCCGTCGCGGACCGCCTGTCTCGGCTCAGCTCTCTCTAAGCGCTGCCAAGGTGAGCGCGACCAGCCGCTGGACGGCGTCCTCGGCGGGCAGGGCGGTGGCCGCCTGCAGAGCATGCAGGCAGAACATGACCAGTTCGTCCGCCGGCACGTCCGCACGGATCTGCCCGGCCCGGGCGGCGTCGGCGAGCGCGTCGCGCAGCATGGCGTGCAACCGCTGCTGGGCCTGGCCGACGTCCTCGGACCGGTGCAGGAGCGCGACGAGATCGGGGGCAAACCCGTGCCGTGCCATTCGCTGGTGCATCAGAGCGTACGTCTCGAGCATGGCCACGAGCCGCCGTCCGACGTCGCTCTCGCGCTGGGCGGTCTGGGCGAGGTGCTCCAGATGTGCGGCAACCATGCGACCATGCCAGGCCAGCAGGATCGCCTCGACGTCGGGGAAGTACTTGTAGAGCGTCGCACGGCCGATGCCGGTCTTCTCGGCGATCTGCGACATCGTCACCCCCAGCAGCCCACGTTCCCGCACCAGCTCGACGGTGGCGTCAAGGATCGCGTCATGCACGGTACGCCGGTGGGCCTCGATCGTCTCGTTCCACAGCTTCGGCATCCGGCTAGTCTACGAACTGTCGCATACCTGACAGCATGTCTTAAACAAGACTCTCCTGATTCCCCGCCGCACGTCCGCGTGTGACAATCCGGGTCCGCCACGCGGCAGGTCACGCTTCCACGAGGTGGCAACCTGCCGCTTCCACGGCCCCGCACCTTGCCATGGGCATCCTGGTCGCTTACGTCCGCTGATCTTCGGTGCGGCTCGCACGGGACCCGTGCGAGCCGCACCACCGCATAGTCGCTCAGCGACCGATCTAGTCGAACAGAGCCATTCCTTATTGGAGCCGGTCCAGCATCTTCCGCATCTGCTCCACCTCGGCCTGCTGGTCGCTGATGATTTTCTCCGCCAGTTGCTTCGCCTGCGGATTCTCTCCACGCTTCCGCTCGGCGCGGGCCATGGTGATCGCTCCCCTGTGGTGAACGATCATCAGCTTGAGAAACTGCTTGTCGAAGGCGGCCCCCTGGGCCTTCTCCAGCTTCTGCATGTCCGCGTCGGACATCCCGCCCGGCATCTCATGCCCCATGTCGCCGGTCGGCATCGGCTTCCCCCAAGCCTCCAGCCAGCCCTGCATTGTCTCGATCTCCGGCTGCTGGGATGCCTTGATCTTCTCTGCCAGGTCCTTGACCTCCGTGTTCGATGCTCGCGTCGAGGCCAGCTCGGCCATCTGGATGGCCTGCTGGTGGTGCGCGATCATCATCTGCGTGAACCGCACGTCCGCGTTGTTGAACTCGGCGCTCGGTTGAGCGGTCGCCGTGGTGGCGACCGGTGCGGCTCTGGACCCGGCCGCCATGTCCTGGACCGCTGTGTTGCCGCCACAGGCGGCGAGGACCAGCGTTCCCGCCGCCAGGGAAGTGGTCAGAAAGACGCTGTGTACAGCCCTTGTGTTGCTGCTCATGACCGCTGAACCCCCCGATTTCAGCACATCGACTTGCGAGTCGGCCCCAGGCCGACCTGGCCATATGTTCCCTGGAACGGCTGCCGTTACCGCGTATCGATGAATCCCGACGATGGCCTCCCCGAGCTGGGCGGCCCCCACCCTCTCGCCATATACCGACCCGGGCATGGAGTAATGACACGCTGGTGCGCCACCTGTACGTCGGCCCCACCATTGCCGCGCACCAGCGCGTGGCGCGGGTGGACCCCTGCTGCTCGGCCTGACTGCCACTGAGGCCGCCCCCCATGGTCGCCGCCGGCGCCTTCCGCCTGGTGCTGTGACCGGGCTGCGGCATGTGCGAAGCGCGTCCCCTCTTCACGCCGATGCCTCCGAGCCGGTGCCGGCTCGGAGGCATCGCATTCATGATTACTTGAAGCGGCGTAGCCGCAGGCTGTTGCTGACCACGAAGACGCTGGAGAACGCCATCGCGGCTCCGGCGATCATCGGGTTGAGCAGGCCGAGCGCGGCCAGCGGCAGGGCGGCCACGTTGTAGGCGAACGCCCAGAACAGGTTGCCCTTGATCGTCGCCAGCGTGCGGCGGGACAGCCGGATGGCGTCGGCCGCCACCCGCAGGTCGCCGCGGACCAGGGTGAGGTCGGAGGCCTCGATGGCGGCGTCGGTGCCGGTGCCCATGGCCAGGCCGAGGTCGGCCTGGGCGAGTGCGGCGGCGTCGTTGACCCCGTCGCCCACCATGGCCACGACCTTGCCCTCGCTCTGCAGTTCCTTGACGACGTCGACCTTGTCGGCGGGCAGCACCTCGGCGATCACCTCGTCGATGCCCACCTCGGCCGCCACGGTCCTGGCCACGGACTCGTTGTCGCCGGTCAGCAGCACCGGGGTGAGGCCGAGCGCGCGGAAGCGTTCGATGGCCTCCTTGCTGGTCGGCTTGACCACGTCGGCCACCACGAGCACCGCACGCGCCTGACCGTCCCAGCCCACGGCGACCGCGGTACGGCCGGCCGCCTGGGCGGCGTGCAAGGCCCGCTCCAGCTCCGGCGAGAGGTGCTGCGACCACTCCTCCAGCAACCTGGGCCGACCGACCAGCACCGCGTGCCCGTCCACGATGCCCTGCACGCCGAGCCCCTCGACATTGGCGAAGTCCTCGGGAGCGGGCAGCTCGCCGACGCGGCCGGCGGCGCCCTTGGCGATGGCCTGGGCGATCGGGTGCTCGGAGGCGTGCTCGAGCGCGCCCGCCAGCCGCAGCACCTCAGACTCGCTCTCGCCCTCTGCCAGGTGCACATCGGTGAGGGTCATCTTGCCCTCGGTGACCGTGCCCGTCTTGTCCAGCACGATCGTGTCGATCCTGCGGGTGGACTCCAGCACCTCGGGACCCTTGATCAGGATGCCGAGCTGCGCGCCCCGCCCCGTGCCGACCAGCAGCGCCGTCGGTGTGGCCAGGCCCAGCGCGCACGGGCAGGCGATGATCAGCACCGCGACCGCCGCCGTGAACGCCGCTCCCACGCCGTCGCCGGTGCCGAGCCAGAACCCGAGCGTGCCTATGGCCAGCGCGATCACAATGGGGACGAAGATGCCGGAGATCCGGTCGGCCAGCCGCTGCACCTGCGCCTTGCCGGTCTGCGCCTCCTCCACCAGCCTGGCCATCTGCGCCAGCTGGGTGTCGGCGCCCACCCGGGTCGCCTTGACGATCAGACGGCCACCCGCGTTCACCGTGGCGCCCGTGACGGCGTCGCCCGGCGCGACCTCGACCGGAACGGACTCGCCGGTCAGCATCGAGGCATCGACCGCCGAGGTGCCTTCCTCGATCACGCCGTCGGTGGCGATCTTCTCGCCGGGCCGGACGATGAAGCGGTCGCCAGTCTTGAGCTGTTCGACCGGGACGCGGCGGCCGTCGGCGAGTTCCACGTCCTTGGCGCCCAGCTCCAGAAGGGCCCGGAGCGCGGCGCCCGCCCGTCGCTTGGAGCGGGCCTCGAAGTAGCGTCCGGCGAGGATGAACGCGGTCACTCCCGCCGCGGCCTCCAGGTAGATGTTGCCGGAGCCGTCGGTGCGCTCGATGGTGAACGCGAACGGGTGCGTCATACCTGGCGTACCGGCCGTACCGAAGAACAGCGCCCACAGCGACCAGCCGAGCGCGGCCAGCGTGCCGATCGAGATCAGCGTGTCCATGGTGGCGGCGCCGTGCCGCAGGTTGGTCCAGGCCGCCTTGTGGAACGGCCAGCCCGCGTACACCACCACCGGTGCCGCCAGCACGAGCGACAACCACTGCCAGTTCGTGAACTGCAACGGCGGGATCATCGCCATCGCGATCACCGGCACCGCCAGCACCACCGACGTGATCAGCCGGTTGCGCAGCGGCTGGAGCTCGTCCTCCGGCTCCTCCTCCGCCGTTTCCGCCTTGGGCGGGGCAGGAAGCGCGGCCGTGTAGCCGGCGTTCTCCACCTCGGCGATGAGCTGCTGCGGGTCGACGCCTTCGGGGAAGGTGACCTTGGCCTTCTCCGTGGCGTAGTTGACCGTCGCGGTCACGCCGTCCAGCTTGTTGAGTTTGCGTTCGATCCGGTTGGCGCAGGATGCGCAGGTCATGCCGCCGATCGAGAGCTCGACCGCGTTCTGCCGGTCATCGGTGACAGAGGTCATCACCGTTCTCCTTTCTCAGTGGCTGTGGTCGTCGCCGTGCTCGCTGGGCGTGGGCGTGGGCGTCGGTAGCTCGGGACGCCGGCCCGCGCTGAGAGTGAAGTCGGCGGTGCGGACCTCCCCCTCGTGCTGGAAGTCCAGGAACAGACGGTAGTCGCCGGTGCTGGGCACCTCTGCGTAGAAGACGATCTCGGGTCCGGCCTTGGTCTTCCCGTCGCCGGGCTCGCCGTCAGGGTGGACGTGCAGGTAGGCCAGGTCCTTGGCACGCAGAGCCACCAGGTGGCCGTACGCACCGAGGTAGGGCTGCAGGTCGGTGACCGGCTTGCCGTCCTTGGTGACCTTGAGGGTGAGCTTGCTCGCCTGTCCGGGCGTCAGGTCGCCGTCCAGGGTGACCGTGTAGCCGTCCACGGTCGCCGTTCGGCTGACCTGCGGAAGCGCCTTGGGCTCGTAATCCCCGGCGACGAGCACGTCGGTGCCGAGCGTCAGCGCGCTGCCGCCGGTGGGCGAGAAGTCGGCGAACGCGCGATACGTTCCCGCACTTGAGAGAGTGAGCTTGACCGACCACACACCGTCGCCCGCCTCCGTGGGGTGCAGGTGCTGGAAACTGCCCAGGTCACGGGAGACCACGATGAAGTGCAGCTTCTTGTCGTGCTCGACCTGGTAGTCGGTGACCGGCTTGCCATCGGGACCCGTCACGGTGAAACGGTAGTCGGTCGGCTCGCCAGGCTTGATCGTCGTGGTGAGCGGGTTGAGGGTGTAGCCGTTTTGGGACACTTGCAGCCCCCCGGGGGTATCGCTCTTCGTCTGTTGCGTGACGTGCTCCCCGTGTCCCGCGCTCGCGGTGGGCGCCGCCATGGCGCTGTGGTCCTCGGCCGGAGGTGCTCCGACCGGCCCCACCGCCTTGCCCGCGCCCAGGGCGCCGCCGAAGACGACGGCGAGGCCCAGGACGTACGAGCCAAGCTTCGCTGCGGTGTTCACGGGTTCGTCACTTCGTATCCGGCCTCCTCGACCGCGGCGACGATCTTCGCCGTGTCGATGGGGTCGTCGCTTTCCACTGTCAGCAGCCCGGTGGCCAGATCGACCTCGACGTTCGTCACGCCGGTCACCTCGCTGACCTCCTCCTTGACCGAGCTGACGCAGTGGCCGCAGGTCATGCCCTTGACGGTGTAGGTGGCGGTGCTCATATCGATCTCTCCTTCAGCCCGATCAGGAACGAACAAGTCTGGCGATGGCGTCCGAGGCTTCCTTGACCTTCGCCTCAGCCTCGGGGCCGCCCTTGAGGGTGGCCTCGGCCACACAGTGGGCCAGGTGCTCCTCAAGCAGCGACAGGGAGAACGACCTCAGCGCGCTGGTGGCCGCGGACACCTGCGTGAGGATGTCGATGCAGTACTTGTCGTCTTCCAACATTCGCTGCAGGCCACGGATCTGCCCCTCGATACGGCGCAGCCGCATCGCGTGGTCGTGTTTGCTCTCGCTGTATCCGTTCATGTCCAGCCTCCCCTTGGGTCGCTGCCCTCAACAACACTATACCCCCCTATGGTATTCCTGTTCCCTGGACTTTTCCGCCGCATTGGCGGGATCAAGCGGGGCCAGGCGTCGCATGTGTCCTCCTTGGTGATCTTCGATATACTATACGGTCCTAGGGTATAGGAGATTGGCATGAACGCGGAGCCCAGGCTCGTGGCACACCTCACTCACTGGCTGGGCGGCTGGCCGGCCACTACTGGACTGGACATCATTGGCAACCCGGCACGCATCCGCCCGGGTTGGGACGGCAAGACACATCCGGTCATTGGTATCGCGAGCCCCGAGCAGGGAGTCCTTTCGGTTCCGCCCGAGCACGCCAGGACGGTGGCGGAGCAGTACGCCGAAGACAAGGATGTGGCCGTACTCGGACCACAGGTCCCCGCCCTGGTCGGCTTTCCCGAACGCGCGTGGTTCACCGCCGTCTACCGCTGGACCACCCGACCCGCACCACTCCCCGACGCCGGCGTCTGGGTGCCCGCAGACGAGCCCGAGGTGCCCGACTGGCTACGGCCTTTCGGCGGGGACGTGCTGGTCGCCTGGGATCCCGTGAGTGGAGCGTATCTGGCGGGGGTAGGCGTCAAACGGCACGACGCCCATGGGCACGAGCTCGCGGTTGTGACGGCGCCCGAGGCCCGCGGTCGCGGCTTGGCGCGCAAGCTGGTTGCCCAGGCGTCCAGGCGGGTGCTGGACGAAGGCGCGATCCCCACCTACATGCACAGCCCAGAAAATCTCGCCTCCGCCGCCGTCGCAGAGGCGGCGGGCTTCAGCGACATGGGCTGGGTCGCCTTTGGCTTGACAGAGGCTCATTAGAGGGTCAGGCGACGATCCTGTTCAAGCACGCTCGGGCGAGCATCGCCAGAGGGGTCAAGCGATATCGCTCGGTGCCCTGGAGGCCAGCGCCACCAGCGAGGAGCCAGGAGGCGGTGCATGACGCACCCGCCAGTCCCTTTGTTACCTTCTGGCGCCGGCTCCCGTCATACAGGCGACGGCCGCGTATCCCCACGGCCGCCGACCAACCACGAGATGGGAGATCAAGGTGCTGACGAACATCATGTATGTGACGGTCTATGTCACCGATCAGGACCGCGCGCTGAAGTTCTACACCGAAGGGCTCGGCCTGGAGAAGCGCGTCGACTTTGCGGGGCGGGAATCACGCTGGCTCACCGTGGGCGTTGCCGGTAGTCCGGTCGAGATCGTCCTTTGGTCGCATGCGCCGGCCGCAGGGCAGCCGGTCGAGCAGCGGCTGGGTGTCGACCCCGGTCCACTCATCCTTGAGTCGGACGACCTGAGGAAGGATTTCGAGGTGCTTCGCAGGCGAGGCGTGACATTCGATCGGCCCGAACCGGAGGACTACCCGTTCGGCGTCGGCATCGAGGCCGTGGATCCGGACGGCAACCGGATCTCGCTCCGCCAGCAGCGCCGCCCAAACCGCGCCGATGGCTGACCGTAGGCTACGCGACGATCCGGGCGCGTCATAACCCATGGGCGAGCAGATCCGAGGAGGCGGGAACATGACTGACAGCAGTGGGACGAACCTGGTGGCCGAGGCGTTCGAGGCCCACCGCGACCGGCTGCGCGCAGTCGCCTACCGCGTCCTCGGATCGCACGCCGACGCCGAGGACGTGGTCCAGGAGGCATGGATGCGCCTGGCCCGCCAGGACGCGACGACCATCGAGAACCTGGCGGGCTGGCTGACCACGGTGGTCGGCCGGATCAGCCTGGATGCCCTACGGTCCCGCCAGATCCGCCCCGAGGCCGCCTACGACGAGCTGCTGCCTGAGCTGGTGGTGACGGCCGACGACAGCGCTGAACCAGCCGAGTACGTGGCACTGGCCGACTCAGTGGGGCTCGCGCTGCTCGTCGTCCTGGACTCGCTCGGGCCGAGCGAGCGGCTGGCGTTCGTGCTGCACGACCTGTTCGGGGTGCCGTTCGCCGAGATCGGCCAGATCCTCGGCAAATCCGCCGACGCCACCAAGATGATCGCCAGCCGCGCCCGCAGGAAGGTGCAGGCCACCGAGCGGCCGATGGCGGCCGCACGAGAACAACGAGAGGTCATCAACGCCTTCCGCGCGGCAGCGGGCGATGGCGATTTCGAAGCGCTGCTGCGGGTGCTCGACCCGGATGTGAAGCTGACGGTCGACACCCCCGACGGCGTGGTCGTCATCCTGGGCGCTACCGAAGTCGCCTCCGGCGCCCAGATGATCTCCGGCGCAGTCGCCCGACATCGCGCGGTGCTCGTCAACGGCCTTCCCGGGTTCATCTCCTGGCGCGAGGACGGAACCCCGCTCTCCATCATCTCGTTCACGGTCACCCACAACCGGATCGCCGCCATCGCAATCTTGGCCGATCCCGCACGGCTCGCGTCGATGCACCTGCCGGAACCTGCGTGAGGCACCCTCACGATGTCCACCACGTCCGGAGCGAAACCGACGCCGGCCATGTGGATCGAGGCGCCGACCTTGGCTGCGATCCGTTCTTCGACGGGCGGCTTGCGGAGGATCGCGGTCACCGACTGGACATATCGATTGTCGTTATTTACGATTATCGTTATGTCTGCGAGATGGCTCAACCGGCTGCAAATCCTCCTCACCCTCTTCCTGGTCCTGGCCTGCCTCGGCGCCTTGGGCATGCTGCTCTATACCGTCCTGATCGCTTTCGTCGGCACCTCCAATGGCATCGGCGTCCCGCTGCGGGTGTTCGACGTGCCGGTCGAGGGCATGGCGGCACCGGAAGCCGCGATCGTCGGCGCGACCGCCGACGTGACGGTTGCCCACCAGGGTCCCGCGCCGCTGGTCGGCCTGCTCTACCTGCTCCTGTGGGTGCCGGGCGTCGCGACCACCCTGCTCGCGCTGTTCACCGTCGTCCGTTCGCTGAGCAGGGCCACATCAGGAGACAGGGCACTGTTCTCCGCCGTCACCGCCGCTCACCTGCGCCGCCTCGGCTGGATCCTGATTGTCGGCTCGCTCGCCACAGGCGTGCTCGGCATGGTGGCCGAGCCGATCCTGGCCTCGATGCTGCTGGACAGGAGCAATTCGTTCTACCCGCCGTCGGGCGAGGTGGTGGCCGGGGTCGTGACGGGAGTCGCGGTGCTGGCCGTGTCGGAGATCGTACGGCGTGGCGTGGTGCTGCTCGAAGAGGTCGAGGCCACGATCTGATGGTCGAGCCGGCCATCAGCGTACGGCTGGACGAGCTGCTCAAACAGCGCGGCATGACGCTCACCGAGCTGTCCAACGGGGTCCAGATCTCCGTCGTCAACCTGTCCATCCTGAAGAACGGCCACGCCAAGGCGATCCGCTTCTCCACCCTCATGCGCCTGTGTGATGTCCTCGACTGCCAACCGGGCGATCTTCTCCGCTACGAGCGGTCATAGAGCCAGGCGACCTGAGCTCGACGGATCACTGATCATCGTCTCTGCCGGGCCGGGCGCGAGTGTCGCGCCGTTCGGGGGTTGGTCGCCGTTGCACTGGCCTCTACCGAGGAGGTCGGCTTCGTCGACGGACCGGACCCGTACAGGATCCAGCTTCAGCGGCCGGGTCTCGGACCGGACGAGGTGATGTCGCTCAGCGTCCGCAGGGACGGCGGGCTGCTCAGCAGGGAATGGGATCTCGGCTGCTTCAACGATGATGACCCCGATGACGCCTTCGACTCGGACGGATGCGGGCGCGCGATGACCTTGCTAGGAGGACGAGACCGGTCCCTGGCCTGTCCCCGGACCGAATCGGTGCCGGTACTCCAATGGAGTGAGCCCGATCCTGCGGCGCATCAGCGCACGCATATTGGCAGCGGTGCCCAGCCCGCTGTGCCGCGCGACCGTCTCGAAGCGCGACTCGCCCCGCTCAATCAGCCGGCACGCCAACGCAAGCCGTTCCCCAGTGAGCCACGCCAGCGGTGTGGTGCCCAGCTGCGCGCGGAAGCGGCGATGCAGTGTCGCCGGACTGACCGAGGCGCGCGCTGCGAGGTCGGACACCGTGAGCGGGGCCTCCAGCCGCTCCTGAGCCCAGGCCAGGACAGGCGCCAAGGACTCATCTGGAACATCGGGCACGGGCCGCTCCACGAACTGCCGCTGCCCGCCGTCGCGGTGGGCGGCGAAGACGAGCCGTCGGCTCACGGAGTTGGCGACCTCCGCGCCGTGGTCTCGGCCGACGATGTACAGGCCGAGGTCAAGCGCGGCGGCGCTCCCCGCGGCCGTGAGGATGTCACCGTCGTCCACGAACAACACATCTGTTTCGAGCCGGACGGAAGGGAATCGCACCCGGAAGGAATCCGCCCACTGCCAGTGCGCGGTGGCCCGGCGCCCGTCGAGCACCCCGGCCTCGGCCAGGGTGAAAGCGCCGCTGCAGAAGCCGACGAGGCGGGCGCCGCGCGCATGCGCCCGCCGGATGGCATCGAGTACAGCGGGGCGGCGGGGCACCTCGACGTCGGGACGGTTGGGGACGATCAACGTGTTCGCCGATTCGGCGGCCTCCAGGTCGGCGACGCCCGAGAGCGTGAAGAAGCCGTCCCGCATCAGCGCGCGCGGCTCAGGAGAACACAGGCGGAAGTCGTAGAGGTCGCGCCCGAGCTCGGGCCTGCGCAGGCCGAAGATCTCGGTCGCGCAGCCCAGCTCGAAGGGGTTGGAGTTCTCGTCCACGATCACGACGACCCGGTGCGGAGCCGCCATATGGGTGACGTGCGAGGATTCTTGCGCCATGTGCTATTCCTAGCACTCACGCCAATCATGTCCGATGGGCCACGATTCACTCGTGAGCAATGAACCCATCGCCCTCGACAAGGCCCTGGCCTCCTTCGACGCCCTGTGGAGCCCTCGCATCGTCACGCGCGTCAACGACTACGACGTACGCGTTGCCAAGGTCGAGGGCGAGCACATCTGGCACGTCCACGACGACACCGACGAGTTCTTCCTGGTACTCGACGGGGAGCTGCACATCTCGTTGCGCGAGCCCGGCGAGGAGCGCACTGTCGTGCTCCCCCGGGGCGCGGTGTTCACCGTCCCCCGCGGCACGGAGCACAAGCCGTCCGCTCCCACTGGAGCCGCGATCCTCATGTTCGAGCCCACCGGGACACCGACGGTCGGCGACCGCCATGCCGAGATCCCTGACCACATCGACGCAACGACAGGGCACGCGCTCGGCGCCTGAGGGGGAGCGGGCATGGCCGTTCGCGACGGCATCCACGAGGCCGCTTGACCAGGCTGACGCGGCCGGACACAACCGATGGCGGTGAAGCCCTCGGCCGGCAGACCTGCCGCTACAGGTCGAGCTGTAGTGTCACCCTCTTGTGGGTCGGCAGGTAGCCGAGCGTACTCATCCACTCGCCGGTGGGCCTCATGAGACGCGGAAGCGCATCCGGCACACCACCGCGTCGGTGCGCCGCCGCAGAGCCCTGGCCAGCACCGCGCCGCGCTGGTTCCATGCCGGCCTGAGGGCCGGTCAGCCGACGTGGACGTGTGGACGGCGTTCCTGGTCCGGTTCGGCCTGGCGCAGCACCTCCCTGGTCAGCGGCGGTACGTCGCCGCCTCCGAAGACCAGGTACCGCAGCATGGCCACGACCGGGTTGCCCTCGGTCCAGTGGAAGTAGATGTGCGGCACGCCCCCGGTCCGGTCCCGTAGGTACAGCAGCAGCGCGGCCAGCGAGTTGGGGACGGCCGAGCTCTCGATGGTGAGGATCTTGTGGCCGTACCGCTCCTCGCCCTTGACGTGCAGCTCGGTCTCGAACTCCGAGGCGTCCGGCACCGACACCTCCACGAACAGCACCGGCTCCGAGCTGCGCAGCCGGTGGGTCTGCCAGGTCTCGCGGAGCTTGTCGTTGTACTCGGCCTGGTCCCGGGCGTTCGGCTCGTTGGCGATCACGTTTATCTCGCCGCAGGCGTCGTTGACGAACTCCTCGGCGAGCGGATCCAGGTGGACCTCCGTGACCCGCAGCTCGGTCGAGCGGGTGGCACGGGAGATCAGGGAGGTGACGATGATCGCCGCGATGAAGAACGAGGCGATCTTGACGCCGTCCGGGCGCTCGATCACGTTGTCCACCAGTGTGTAGCCGAGCACCGCCGTAATCAGCGCGAAGGCGGCGGTTGCCAGCTGCTGACGCTTCTTCCACGCCGACAGCGTCACGGCCACCGCCGCCGACAACATGAGCACCAGCACGCCGGTGGCGTACGCGCCGCCCTGGGCGTCCACATCGGCGTCGAAGATGATCGTGATGCCGAACCCGATCGCCGAGAACACCAGCACGAGGGGCCGTACCGCGCCCGTCCACTCCGGGGCCATGCCGTACCGGGGCAGATACCGCGGGACCAGGTTGATCAGCCCGGCCATCGCCGAGGCCCCGGCGAACCACAGGATGGCGATCGTGGAGATGTCGTAGGCGGTGCCGAACCAGTCGCCCAGGAAGCTGTGCGCGAGGTAGGCCAGCGCCCGGCCGTTCGCCTTGCCGCCCTCCTCGAACTCCTGATGCGGGATCAGCACCGTGGTGACGAAGCTGGAGAAGACCAGGAACACGCTCATGATCAGCGCGGCGACGGTCAGCAGCCGCTTGGTGCCTTTGACCCGCTGCGGGATGTCGCCCTTGACCACCGGCATCACCGCGACGCCGGTCTCGAACCCGGACATGCCCAGGGCCAGCTTCGGCATGACCAGCAGCGACAGCCCGACCATGGCCAGCGGACTGCTGAAGTCCAGGCTCAGCGCGCGCTGCCAGTCCACCACCACCTGCGGAGCCTCGAGCACGTGCGCGATCGCGACGGTGACGACGACGGCGTTCAGCGCCAGGTAGACGAAGACCAGCAGCACGGCGATGCCGATCGCCTCGGTGAACCCCATCAGGAAGACGCCACCCAGTGCCGCCAGGAGCACCAGGGTCACGATCACCTGCTGGCCGGCCAGGAAGTCCGGCACGAACGGGTTCTCCAGGATGTGCGCGGTCGCGTCCGCCGCCGACAACGTCATCGTGATCACGAAGTCGGTGGCGGCGAAGCCGAGCAACGCCAGTACGAAGATCTTGCCCCACCACTGCGGCGCGAGCTTCTCCAGCATCGCGATCGAGCCCTGCCCGTACGGGCTCTCGGCCGCCACCCGCCGGTAGACCGGCAGCGCGCCCAGCAGCGTGAGCGCCACCAGGAACAGCGTGGCCAGCGGCGACAGCAGGCCCGCCGCCAGCGCGGCGATGCCCGGCTGGTAGCCCAGTGTGGAGAAGTAGTCCACGCCGGTCAGGCACATCACCCGCCACCATGGGTGCTTGACGTGGGGACCGTGTTCGATCTGCTTACGGTCGGTCTGCAAGCCCTCCAACAGCCAGGACCGCACAGTCCCTTCCGTAGCGGCCGGCCGCTTCGCCAGCACCATAACGGTCACTCCTCGTCAAGGCCCCGTAAAGACTCATCGGACACTACCTGGGGCGAAAGAGCGGTTGAGGAGGACAAGGCGTCAAGAAAACGTATAAATCGGCGAGTCGGCCGCGCGAAGCGGCGCGTAGGGACGCCGTTAAAAATCAGGCTCGGGCCGTATGAAAGCCGTCAAGAACGCCAGAACCGCCTAAATCTCGGGATTTGCTTGCCTTTGAGCCGCCCTGAACGGGCGTGGCCGAACCAACATGTCCAGATTGAGGAGTGGGGATGGCTGACGTCGTCTTCGTCGCCCTGACGATCGCGATCTTCGTGGTCTTCGGGCTGGTGGTCAAGGCGGTGGAGCGGCTGTGAGCGCCGTCAACGCCACTGGTCTCGTCGTAGTGGTGGGGCTGGTGGTCTTCATGGTCGTGGCCCTGCTGTTCCCGGAGCGTTTCTGATGAGCACGACCGTGGCAGGGATGATCTTCATCGTCTCCCTGATCGTCGCCCTGGGCCTGGTGTACAGGCCGTTCGGCGACTACATGTACCGGGTCTACTCGACCACCAGGCACAGCGTCGCCGAGCGCGGGATCTACCGGTTGCTCGGGGTGCGTGCGGATGCCGAGCAGAGCTGGGGCGTGTACGCGCGCAGCCTGCTGGCGTTCTCGCTGGTCTCGATCCTGGTCGTGTACGGCATCCAGCGCCTGCAGGACAAGCTGCCGCTGAGCCTGGGCATGAAGCCGGTCACCGACCACATCGCCTGGAACACGGCGGTTAGCTTCGTCACCAACACCAACTGGCAGGCGTACTCGGGCGAGTCCACGATGGGCCACCTGACCCAGATGGCCGCACTGGCCGTGCAGAACTTCGTCTCGGCGGCGGTGGGCATGGCAGTGGCCGTCGCCCTGGTGCGCGGCTTCGCCCGGCGCAGGTCGGACACGATCGGCAACTTCTGGGTGGACCTGGTCCGCGGCATCATCCGCATCCTGCTGCCGATAGCGTTCATCGGTGCTCTGGTCCTGGTGGCCGGCGGGCTGATCCAGAACTTCTCCGGCCTGCACGAGGTGAGCACGCTGACCGGCGGCACCCAGTCGATCACCGGAGGCCCGGTGGCCTCGCAGGAGGTCATCAAGGAGCTGGGCACCAACGGCGGCGGCTTCTACAACGCCAACTCGTCCCACCCCTTCGAGAACGCCACGAGCTGGACGAACTGGTTCGAGATCTTCCTGATCCTGGCGATCCCGTTCTCGCTGACGCGCACCTTCGGCAAGCTGATCGGGCAGGTCCGGCAGGGGTACGCGATCCTCGCCGTGATGGGCGTCATCGCCCTCGCGAGCATCGTGCTCACCAACGTGTTCGAGCTGTCCGGGAACGCGACCGTGCCGCAGGCCGTCGGCGCGGCCATGGAGGGCAAGGAAGTCCGCTTCGGCATCGCCAACTCCGCCACCTTCGCCGCGTCAACGACGTTGACCTCGACCGGTGCGGTGAACTCCTTCCACGACTCCTACACGCCGTTCGGCGGCATGATGACGCTGTTCAACATGATGCTGGGCGAGGTCGCCCCCGGCGGCGTCGGGTCAGGGCTCTACGGCATGCTGATCCTGGCCGTGATCACCGTCTTCGTGGCCGGGCTGATGGTCGGCCGCACCCCCGAGTACCTGGGCAAGAAGATCGGCCCCCGCGAGATCAAGCTAGCCTCGCTGTACTTCCTGGTCACCCCGGCGCTGGTGCTGATCGGCACCGCGTTCGCGATGGGCTCGGCGGAGCAGCGGGCGAGCATGCTCAACACCGGCCCGCACGGCCTGTCCGAGGTGCTGTACGCGTTCACCAGCGCCGCCAACAACAACGGCTCCGCCTTCGCCGGGATCACCGTCAACACGCCCTGGTACGACGTGGCGCTCGGCCTGTGCATGGCGTTCGGCCGGTTCCTGCCGATCATCCTGGCACTGGCGCTGGCCGGCTCGCTGGCCCAGCAGGCACCGGTGCCCGAGAGCGCGGGCACGCTGCCGACGCACCGGCCGCAGTTCGTGGGCATGGTCGTCGGCGTGACGATCATCCTGGTCGCCCTCACCTTCCTCCCGGCGCTCGCGCTCGGCCCCATCGCAGAAGGACTGTCCTGACATGTCAACCCCCGTGCTCGAAGCGCCGAAGCGAACCGGCCGCGTGGGCGGCGGTCTGCTCGATCCGAAACAGCTGCTCAGGTCGCTGCCGGACGCGTTGAAGAAGCTCAATCCGGCCACGCTGTACCGCAACCCGGTGATGTTCATCGTCGAGATCGGCGCCGTGTTCACCACCGTGCTTGCGGTCCTCAACTCGTCGTTCTTCGCCTGGGCCATCGTGTCCTGGCTCTGGCTGACGGTCGTCTTCGCCAACATGGCCGAGGCCGTGGCCGAGGGCCGCGGCAAGGCCCAGGCCGCCACGTTGCGCAAGGCCAAGACCGACACCCAGGCCCGCCGGCTCAAGAGCCGCACCTCGGCCGAGTGGGACGTCGTCAGAGCCCCGGAGCTCCAGCAAGGTGACATCGTCATCGTCGAGGCCGGCGAGACCATCCCCGGCGACGGCGACGTGATCGAGGGCATCGCGTCGGTGGACGAGTCGGCCATCACCGGCGAGTCCGCGCCCGTCATCCGCGAATCGGGCGGCGACCGTTCCGCGGTCACCGGCGGCACGAAGGTGCTGTCCGACAAGATCATCGTCCAGATCACCCAGAAGCCCGGCGAGAGCTTCATCGACCGCATGATCGCTCTCGTCGAGGGCGCCGACCGGCAGAAGACGCCGAACGAGATCGCCCTCAACATCCTGCTCGCCGCGCTCACGATCATCTTCCTGGTCGCCACCGCGACCATGCAGCCGCTGGCCATCTACGCCAAGTCCATCAACCCGGGCGTGCCCGACTCCCTGGCGCTGACCACCGACGGCGTCAGCGGCATCGTGCTGGTCTCCCTGCTCGTCTGCCTGATCCCGACCACGATCGGCGCACTGCTGTCGGCCATCGGCATCGCGGGCATGGACCGCCTCGTCCAGCGCAACGTCCTGGCCATGTCCGGCCGGGCGGTGGAGGCGGCGGGGGATGTCTCCACGCTGCTGCTGGACAAGACCGGCACGATCACACTGGGCAACCGGCAGGCGTCGGAGTTCGTCCCGGTGGCGGGGGTGAGCGAGGCGGAGCTGGCGCAGGCGGCGCAGCTGTCCAGCCTGGCGGACGAGACGCCGGAGGGTCGCTCGATCGTGGTGTTCGCGAAACAGGCGTATGGGTTGCGGGAGCGCCAACCGGGCGAGCTGGCCCATGCCGAGTGGGTGCCGTTCACCGCTCAGACCCGCATGTCAGGGGTGAACCTGGACGGGCGGGAGGTCCGCAAGGGCGCGGCCACGGCGGTCATGAAGTGGGTACGCGACCATGGCGGCCACCCCACCGACGAGGTCGGCCACCTCGTGGACGGCATCTCCGGCTCCGGCGGCACCCCGCTGGTGGTCGCGGAGAAGGGCCGCGTGCTCGGCGTCATCCACCTCAAGGACGTGGTCAAGCAGGGCATGCGCGAACGCTTCGACGAGATGCGCCGGATGGGCATCCGCACGGTCATGATCACCGGCGACAACCCGCTGACGGCCAAGGCCATCGCGGACGAGGCCGGGGTGGACGACTTCCTCGCGGAGGCGACGCCTGAGGACAAGCTGGCGCTGATCAAGAAGGAGCAGGAGGGCGGACGGCTGGTCGCGATGACCGGCGACGGCACCAACGACGCCCCCGCCCTGGCCCAATCCGACGTCGGCGTCGCCATGAACACCGGCACCAGCGCCGCCAAAGAGGCCGGGAACATGGTCGACCTCGACTCCAACCCGACCAAGCTCATCGAGATCGTCGAGATCGGCAAGCAGCTGCTCATCACGCGCGGAGCGCTGACCACGTTCTCGATCGCCAACGACATCGCCAAGTACTTCGCGATCATCCCCGCGATGTTCGCGGCGGTCTATCCGGGCCTGGACGCCCTGAACATCATGCGCCTGGCCAGCCCGCAGTCGGCGATCCTGGCCGCGGTCGTGTTCAACGCGCTGATCATCATCGCGCTGATCCCGCTGGCGCTGCGCGGCGTCCGGTATCGGCCCTCCAGTGCCTCCAAGCTGCTCTCCCGCAACCTGTACGTCTACGGACTTGGCGGCATCGTCGCCCCGTTCATCGGCATCAAGCTCATCGACCTGCTCATCCAATTCCTTCCGGGGATGTCCTGACATGGAACGTCTACCTAGCTGGCTGCGCCAGCATCTCGCCGCGATCAGGGCCGTCGCCGTGCTCACCGTGCTGCTCGGCCTGCTCTACCCGCTGGTCACCACCGGCGTCGCCCAGGCACTGTTCCACGACAAGGCCAACGGCTCGATCGTGCAGGCCGGCGGCAAGGACGCGGGCAGCGCAACCATCGGCCAGTCCTTCACCGACAAGGACGGTAACCCGGTCAGGAAGTACTTCCAGTCCCGCCCGTCGGCCGCCGGTGACGGCTACGACCCGACCTCGACCAGCGCCACCAACCTCGGTCCCGAGGACGTCATCGACGTGCTGCCGCTGCCCGGCATCGAGGGCAGGCAGTCGCTGCTCACCCAGGTCTGCGCCCGCTCGAAGGCGGTCGGCGAGCTGGAAGGCGTCAGCGGCGCCCGCCCGTTCTGCACCCCGGACGGGGCCGGCGCGGTGCTCAAGGTCTTCCCCGGCCACGCGGTCAGCGTCAACCAGGCCTGCCCCGCCACCCCCTTCGTCACCGCCTACCAAGGGCTGAAGGTGGAGTGCGCCAAGCCAGGCGAGGACTACGCCGCGGGCCGGACCGTACCCGTCAGGGGGAGCGCGGGCACACCCGCCGTACCCGCGGACGCCGTCACGGCCAGCGGCTCCGGCCTCGACCCGCACATCTCCGTGGCCTACGCCGAGCTCCAGGCACCTCGTGTGGCCAAGGAACGCGGGCTGCCCCTCGACCAGGTGAAGACGCTGATCGGCGAGCACACCACCGGGCGGGTCCTCGGCTTCATGGGCGAACCCGCCGTCAACGTGCTCGAACTCAACCTGGCACTCGACGGGAGATGACGTGAGAGGGCGGCTGAGGGTCTACCTGGGCGCCGCGCCCGGAGTGGGCAAGACGTACGCGATGCTCGGCGAGGGGTGCCGGGGCCTGCAGCGCGGCCGTGACGTGGTGGTGGGCTTCGTCGAGACCCACGGTCGCCCCCGCACCGCGGCGCTGCTGGAGGACATGGAGGTGATCCCGCGCCGGACGCTGGTCCACCGCGGGGCCACGTTCACGGAGCTGGACGTGGACGCCGTCATCGCGCGCAAGCCGAAGGTGGCGCTGATCGACGAGCTGGCCCACACCAACGTGCCCGGCTCGCGCAACGTCAAGCGCTGGCAGGACATCGACGAGATCCTCGACGCCGGCATCGATGTCATCTCGACGGTCAACATCCAGCACCTCGAGTCGGT
Source organism: Nonomuraea sp. B19D2 (assembly GCF_040137845.1). Classification (NCBI taxonomy): domain Bacteria; kingdom Bacillati; phylum Actinomycetota; class Actinomycetes; order Streptosporangiales; family Streptosporangiaceae; genus Nonomuraea; species Nonomuraea sp. B19D2. Next base: position 50,388 of record NZ_JBEFAK010000036.1, read on the forward strand.
CAACGACGTCGTCCAGCAGATCACCGGCATCCCCCAACGCGAGACAGTGCCGGACGAGGTGGTCCGGCGGGCCGACCAGGTCGAACTGGTCGACATGTCGCCCGAGGCGCTGCGCCGGCGGATGGCCCACGGCAACGTGTACGCACCCGAGAAGGTGGACGCGGCGCTGTCGAACTACTTCCGCGTCGGCAACCTCACCGCCCTACGAGAGCTGGCCCTGCTGTGGGTCGCCGGCAAGGTCGACGACCAGCTCGACAGCTATCGCGCCGACCACGGCATCGCCGCCACCTGGGAGACCCGCGAGCGCGTGGTGGTGGCACTCACCGGCGGCCCCGAGGGTGACACTCTGGTACGGCGGGCGGCTCGCATCGCCGCCCGTACCAAGGGCGCCGATCTGCTGGCCGTCCACGTCACCAGCTCCGACGGGCTGGCCGGCGGCGACCCGGCCAACCTGGCCCGCCAGCGCACCCTGGTCGAGAGCATGGGCGGCACCTACCACCAGGTCGTCGGCGACGACATCCCCCGTGCGCTGCTCGACTTCGCCCGCGGCGTCAACGCCACCCAGCTCGTCCTGGGTGCCTCCCGCCGCGGGCGCTTCGCGCAGATCTTCTCCCGTGGCGTGGGAGTGGAGACCACGGCCCTGTCCGGCTCCATTGACGTCCACCTCGTCACCCACGAGGAGGCGAAGAAGGGCCGCCGCCAACCGGATCGCTCGCGCGCAGCGCTGGACCGTAAGCGCCGCATCATCGGCTGGGCCGTCGCGATCATCGGCCTGCCGCTGCTGACCGCAGCCCTGTTGCCCTTCCGCGACGTGCTCTCGTTGCCCAGCGAGATCCTGCTGTTTCTCTGCCTGGTCGTCGGCGTCGCCCTCATCGGCGGCACCTGGCCCGCCTTCACCGCCGCCGTCGGCGGGTCCTTGCTGCTCAACTGGTACTTCACGCCGCCGGTCGGGCAACTCACGATCTCCGACCCGGAGAACCTCCTCGCGCTGATCGTCTTCGTGCTGGTCGCCGCCGCGGTCAGCACGATCGTCGACCTGGCGGCCCGCCGTACCAGAGAAGCGGCCCGCGCCCGCGCCGACGCCGAGGCGCTGTCCACGCTGGCCGGGCACGTGCTGCGCGGCGAGGCCGCGCTGCCGTCACTGCTCGGCCGCCTGCGCGAGACGTTCTCCCTGGACTCGGTCACCCTGCTCGAACGCGCCGGCGAGCCCACCCCGGACGACCAGTCAGAGCCCGGAGCCTGGCGCATCGTCGCCACCACCGGAGCCACGCCGTGCATTGCCCCCGCGACCGCCGACACCGACGTGCAGATCAGCGACCGGCTGGTGCTCGCCGCCCGCGGCCGGCTGCTGGACGCCAGCGACCGACGGGTGCTGGAGGCCTTCGCCGCCGAAGCCGCCGTCGCGCTGCGCCAGGAACGCCTGCAGGAGGAAGCCGAGCAGGCCAAACCCCTGGCGGAGGCCGACCGGATGCGCACCGCCCTGCTCGCCGCCGTCAGTCACGACCTGCGCACCCCCCTGTCAGCGGCCAAGGCCTCCGTCGAGAGCCTGCGCAGCAAGGAGATCGATTGGTCGCCGGAGGATCGCGACGAACTGCTCGACACCGCCCAGGAGTCGCTCGCCCGGCTGGACCGGCTGGTGGAGAACCTGCTCGACATGAGCCGCCTGCAAGCCGGTGTGCTGGGCCTCTCCCTCCAGCCCCTCGCCCTGGAAGAGGTCGTTCCCCGCGCCATCGACGACCTCGGCCCGCTGCGCGACCGCATCGAGGGTGACATCTCCATCGACCTCCCCGAGATCGTCGCCGACCCCGCGCTGCTGGAACGCGTCCTGGTCAACCTCATGACCAACGCCGTCCGCTACAGCCCCGCCGACCAGAAGGTGCTGATCACCGGCAGCTGGCACGAAGACCAGGTCGAGATCCGCGTCATCGACCGCGGCCCCGGCATCCCGCCCGAGGCCCGCGACCGGGTCTTCCAGCCGTTCCAGCGGCTCGGCGACCGCGACAACGGCACCGGCGTGGGCCTCGGGCTCGCGCTCTCCCGCGGCCTGACCGAAGCCATGGGCGGCACCCTCGTACCCGAGGAGACGCCAGGGGGAGGTCTCACTATGACCGTCCAGATGCCCACCTCATCCCAGGCGGTGACCGCATGACCAAGATCCTCGTCGTCGACGACGAACCGCAGATCCTGCGCGCGCTGCGCATCAACCTGGCCGCCCGCCACTACGAGGTCGCGGTCGCCTCCGACGGCTCCTCCGCCCTGCGTGGTGCCGCCGAATGGCACCCGGACCTGGTGGTGCTCGACCTCGGCCTGCCCGACATCGACGGCGTCGACGTCATCCACGGCCTGCGCGGCTGGACCCGGATCCCCATCGTCGTCCTGTCCGGCCGGGCCGGCAACCAGGACAAGATCGAGGCCCTGGACGCGGGCGCCGACGACTACGTCACCAAGCCCTTCGGCATCGAGGAGTTCCTCGCCCGCATCCGCGCCGTCTCACGCCGCGCCGCCATCCACGAGGCCGACCTCGCCAGCATGCAGATCGGCGACCACACAGTCGACCTCGTCGGCAAGACGGTCTCGGGCGGGCTGCGGCTCACGCCCACCGAATGGCACATCCTGGAGATCCTGCTCCGCAACCCCGGCAAGCTCATCCCCCAGCGCCACCTGCTGACCGAGGTGTGGGGCAGCAAGCACGTCAAGGAGACCCACTACCTGCGTCAGTACATGGCCCAGCTCCGCAAGAAGTTCGAACGCGACCCCGCCCACCCCGTATACCTGATCACCGAACCGGGCATGGGCTACCGCTTCAATCCGTGACGTCCCCGCCGGCGGGGCAGACTGCTGGGCATGACCATCCTGAACCGACATGACCCTGCCGATCTCGTCCGCCGGCTCGCGCATGTCCGCTGGATCGCCGGAGGCACCGGCTCGGGCAAGAGCACTCTCAGCAGGGTCCTGGCCGAACGCCATGACGTGTTCGTGTATGACGGCGACCTCGCCGAACGTAGCCACGTGCAGCGGTGTACGCCCCAACAACAGCCCTACATGTCCGAACTGCTGCGAACACCCGTGGAGCGCAGATGGACGGGCCGCACGCCGGAAGAGATCTTCCAGAGCATGCCCAGTCTGTACGGCGAGACGTTCGGATTCGTCATCGAAGACCTGCTCGCCCTGCCGGCCGACCGGCCCGTGCTGGTCGACGACTTCCGTACGCTGCCCGCGTACGTCGCGCCATTGCTGACGTGGCGTGAGCAGGCCGTATTTCTGCTGCCGACCCCCGGGTTCCGTCGCCATGCACTGGGCACCCGATTCGCTGACCCGGACCGGGCACGAGCCAACTGGGGAGACAGCGACCACGCCCAGGCGTTGGCGAATCGCCTGGGCCGTGACGAGCTCTGGGACGCCGAGATCCGACGTCAAGCTGTCAAGCATGACGTGCCGGTCCTGGATGTCGATGGCTCTCAAGACGTCGCCGAGTCGGCCGGCGACCTGGCCGTGAGGTTCCTCCTGGCCAGGGAATCTGATATCAGGCGAGGGCGGGGCTCGGTCCAAGCGCGCGACCAGCACTAACCCATCCGGGAGCGGAGCCCGAGTACGGCGTCGATCACCAAGAACGCGGCCAGCGAGATGCCCATCAACGGCAGGAAGATCCCGACGACGACGGCGAGCAGGCCGAGCGGCGCCAGCAGAGCCCAGTGCACCTGTCTGTCGGCCGTGCGGGGATACGGCTTGCCGAAGCCGCGCGTGGGCCGCCTGCGCCACCACATGCGGTAGCGAGCACGATCAGGGTGATCAGGCCGATGGCCAGCACGGCCAGTAGGATCTGGTTGGCCAGGCCGAACAGCAGGCCCATGTGCCCGTCGATGCCCCACCGGGCGAGCTTGGCCGCCGGCGGGTAGTCGGCGAAGCGCAGCTCGGCCGTCACCTGGCCGGTGGCGGGATCGACCGCGACCTGGTCCAGGCGGGTGGGCGCGGTCTTGTCGATCTCCTTACGAGGTAGGGCTCGCCGGGTCCGGCGGGCCAGACGATCTTCAGCGGGCCGGACAGCCCTTTGCCGGCGGCCGCCTGAGCGACGCGATCCACCCCGACGTCGGCCACACCGGCATGGTGCCCGCCTGATGCTGTGTGCCCCGCGTGGTCGCCGCCCGAGAGGTTGAGCGACGGCGTGGTCCAGTTGAGCGCCGCGCGCAGTTCGTCGACGTTCTCTCCGGCGTACTTGGACCAGGTCAAGCCGGTGGCGGAGAGGAACAGCAGGCCGAGCACCGCCCACAGGCCGAGCGAGCCGTGCCAGACAGTGTGCGGCGCGGCCCGGACGCGGCGCGGTCGGGGACGAGGAGGTGGCGCCGGCTGCGGCGGCGCCGGATGATCCACAGGATGAGGCCGCGGGCAGGGCTCCGGAGCTGCCGTAGCTCTCCAGCGTGCCGCGTACCTGACCGGTGTGGGGATCGATGAAGACCGCCAGTTGTGTGCTTTCGGCAAGCCCCGGCTGGTTCATCAGCACTCGGGTGGTCTGGCCCGTCTCTGCGGCGGTTCGCACCGCCGTGACGGCGCCTTGGGGGTGTGCCGCGTGGGCGGTCGCGACCTGCTCGCTGAGGGGCAGGCTGGTCCGGCCGGCGGGCGCGGTGAGTTCGTGCTGGTAGACGATCTGCTCGAGCTGGAAGGACGTGGCGTACAGCAGGCCGGTGCATGCGGCGACGAGCAGGAAGGGCGCGATGAGGATGCCGGCGTAGAAGTCGCGCGCAAGAAGGGCTGACCGGCATGCACCCGGTCATAGTGCCATGTGGTCGTGAAATTGTGCAGAGAACGCCGAACGCGGCAAACGCGCCTGCAGCAGGTTGAACCCGGAAACCGCCGGCCGCGTATCTCCATCCACAGGCGGCGCTTGGCCGTTCCACTGGAAAGGTTCACGGCAATGACTCTGTCCGTCGCGGTATCGGGAATGAGTTGCGGGCACTGTGCCTCGTCGATCCGGCAGCAGGTCCTGCCACTGCGGGGCGTCGAGCGGGTGGAGGTGGACGTGCCCGCGGGCCGCGTCACGGTGAGCGGAGGACCGTTGCTTCAGGAGGCGCAGGTGCGCGCGGCGATCGTCGAGGCGGGCTATCAGGTGGTCTCCTGACGCGGCAGCCATCTGATCTCCAGACGGCGGTAGCCGTGTGGGAGGATCTGTCCGCGATGGGTCCGTTGTCGGTGGTGCGGTGGGTGCGCGCGGCGAGCTTCGCCGGTACGTGCGCCGCCCTGGCCACGCTCGGACACCTGGCCGGCGGGGGCTGCTTCGACCCGGTGGCGGCGCTGAGCGGTTTCCTGCTCGTCCTGCTGCCCGCGCTGGCCCTGACCGGGCGCGAGCGCACCCTGGGCGGCATTCTGCCCGCGACGGCTCTGTCGCAGGTCATCTTGCACATCCTGCTCGGCCAGGCTTCCCCGCACCACGCGATGGCCCCCGTTCCGGGCATGGAGCAGATGCACCACGCAAGCCCCTCGACCTTGGGGATGCTGCTCATGCACGCGGCGGGCGTGCTGGTGACCTCCGTGTGGCTGCGGTGGGTCGAGGCGGGACTGTGCGCGCTGGTCCGGCAGCTGGCCGGCTGGGTGCTGCGCCCGCTGCTGGTCCTGCTTTTCATGGTGGCCGGGTGGACTTCTCCCCGGCCACGAGCGATTCGGTACGCGGGCGAGGACGAGGCCGCGCGTATCCGGCTCTTCCTGAGATACGCCCTTGTGCAGCGGGGACCCCCTGGAGGACAGGCCGGACCCGCAGTGTTCGGGTGAATCGGTGATCGTGTGCCGGCTGTCTGAGCCGGCTCTTCCTTCCTGGACGTCGCGCCATGGCGGCATGCCCGGGACCGGCCGATCATCGTCGTTGCCGACTGCGGGTTCCACCGGTGACAAGCCAGTACCTCCAACCCCGTAGAGAGCACACACACCGATGAACCTTTGTCGTCTGCTCCGACTGCCGGCGGTCGCACTCGTTGCCCTGACCGCGGCCGCTTGCGGCGCCCCCGAGGGCGCGGCCGGAGCGCCGGCCGCCGCCGTCACGGCACCCGCCGGCCGGACCAGCTACCCTCTGACCTTCGACAACTGCGGCACGAGGGTCACCTTCCAGCGGCCGCCGCAGCGCGTACTGATCCTCAACGGCACCAGCGTGGGCGAGGTGGAGAGCTTCATCCTGCTCGGCCTCGACAGATCCATCCTGGCCAACGCCCAGAGCTACGGCGTCTCCGACGATCCGTCGATGATCGCGAAGATCAAGGCGCTGCCGACCGGCGGGCTGACCATGAACAAGAACTTCGACGTCCCCGCCGAGCAGGTGCTCAAGCTCAAGCCCGACCTGGTGGTGTCCACCTGGTCCGGCGGGTTCGACGCCAAGAAGGGGTTCGCCACCCGCGAGCAGCTCGCCGCGGCCGGGATCACCTCGCTGGTCAATCCGGTCAACTGCGCCATGGGCAAGCCCGAGGCGACCGCGGAGGAGCAGCGCGCCTTCCGCAACCAGTCGATCAACTCCTCGCTGGAGTTCATCAGCCTGCTGGGGCGGGTGTTCGACGTTCAGGAGCGCGCGCTCGACCTGATCGGCAGGGTGCGCGCCCGCGTGGCGGCCGTACGGACCCGCGTCGGCGAACTGCCTCCCAAGAAGGTGCTGATCGCCTACCCCGGCATGTCGATGATGAACGCCAACGGGCTGCCCGCCGTGATGACCGGCGGCATCTACGACGACGTGATCAAGGCCGCCGGCGGCGTCAACGCCTTCGCCGGCCAGACCTCGGACGTGACCCGTACGCTCAACGCCGAGCAGCTCGCGACCGCTCAGGTCGACGTGCTGGTGGTCGGGCTGTTCACCCCGGAGGAGAACGGGGACGAGGCGGCGGCCAAGCTGTTCACCGCCTACCCGCACTGGGCCGCTTCGAAGTCCAGGACGTACACGGTGGTCTCCGACGGCGTGTATCTCGGCCCACTCAACGCCTGGGCCGTGGAGAAGATCTCCAAGGTGGTCCATCCCGGTGAGTGACAACCTGACCTCCCGGCGCCCGCATCTCGTCTCGGGGCCGGCGACCGGGCTGCTGCTGGCCGCACTGACCGCCGGGCTGGTCGCGGCCCTGGTGGTCGGCATCTCCGTCGGCTCGGTCAACCTCCCGCTCGGCCAGGTCTGGGGCGTGGTCTGGGCGCACATGTCCGGGCGGGGCGCGCAGGCGGACCCGCTGCTCAGCCAGGTCGTCTGGGAGATCCGCACCCCGCGTGCGCTGCTGGCCGCGCTCGCCGGAGCCGGCCTGTCGGTGGCCGGGGTCGCGCTGCAGTCCCTGGTGCGAAACCCGCTCGCCGACCCGTACGTGCTGGGCGTCTCCTCGGCGGCCTCACTCGGAGCCGTGCTGGTCCCCGCGCTGGGCAGCACGGTCCTGGCCGGCTCGCTCGGCGTCACCGGCGCCGCCTTCGCCGCCGCCATGCTGTCGGCACTGCTGGTGTACGTCCTGGCCCAGCGCGCCGGGCGGCTGCTGGACTCCTGGCTGGTGCTGACCGGGGTCGCCGTCGGCTACCTGTGCACGGCGGCCACCACGTTCGTCCAGCTCCAGCTCAACCCGACAGAGCTGCAGGGCATGATGTTCTGGCTCATGGGCAGCGTCGCCGGCGCGTCCTGGACCGACCTGGGCGTGCCCGCCCTGCTCATCGTCGCCTGCCTGGTCTGGCTGTCGCTGCAGGCCCGCGCGCTCAACGCGCTGCTGGCCGGCGAGGAAGCCGCCATCGCCATCGGCGTGCCGGTGCCGACGCTGCGGGTCGGGCTGCTGGTGGCCGGGTCGCTGCTCACGGCCACCGTGGTGAGCGTCGTCGGCGGCATCGGCTTCATCGGGCTGATGATCCCGCACGCGATCCGGTTCGTCGTCGGCGCCGACCACCGCCGCGTGCTGCCCGTGTCCCTGCTGGCCGGAGCGCTGTTCCTGGTGCTGGTTGACCTGGCCGCACGCATCGCGGACCGGCCCAACGAGCTGCCCGTGGGCATCTTCACCACCGCACTCGGCGTGCCGTTCTTCCTCTGGCTGCTGCGCCGCCGATCGAGCGGAGGCGCCCATGCGGCTTGACCTGGCTGGCGTCAGCGCCCACATCGACGCCCGTCCCATCGTCAACGACGTCCACCTGACCGCCGGGCCCGGCGAGTTCGTCGCGCTCGTCGGTCCCAACGGCAGCGGCAAGTCCACGCTGCTGCGTACCGTCTACCGGTCGCTGCGCCCGTCCGGGGGCGCGGTCCGGCTGGACGGCCACGACCTGTGGCGGATGCGGCCCCGCCAGGCCGCCCGCCACCGGGCCGTGCTCCCCCAGCACAACCAGGTCGCCGACGGACTGTCCGTCGCGGAGGTCGTCGCCATCGGCCGCCACAGCCACAAACGGCTGCTCGACCGGGACACCACGGCCGATCGCGTGGCGGTCATCACGGCGCTCAAGCGGGTCGGCATGGACTGGGCCGCCGACCGGCTGATGACCACCCTGTCGGGAGGGGAACGGCAACGCGCCCTGCTCGCCCGCGCCCTGGCGCAGGGGGCGCCGCTGCTGGTGCTCGACGAACCCACCAACCACCTGGACGTCGGCTCGCAGCTCCTCCTGCTGGACCTGATCCGCTCCCTCGGCCTCACCCTGCTGGCCGCCCTGCACGACCTCGACCAGGCCGCGGCCTACGCCGACCAGGTCGTCGTCCTGCGCGACGGCCGGGTCGCCGGGCACGGCCCGCCCCTGGAGGTGCTGACACCTGCCTTCATCGAGGAGGTCTTCGGCGTACGCGCCCACGTCGGCCCGCATCCCATAACCGGCCGCCCGCACATCGCCGTCGCCTCGCCGGCGCCGTAGAGGCGCTTGTGACCCCTCACCTCCCTCCGGCGTGCTCCGTGGGCATGGGCCGAAGCCGACCTGCGAGTTCAGGGACGCTCCGCGCCATTTCGTCCGCGAGGGAGGTGACGGTGGCGGTGACGGCGGCGCCGAGGGCGCGACGCAGCTCGAGCATCAGGTATCGGTGTTCACGTCCCCGGAGCTGGCGAAGGTTCGCCGGTAATGCTCGGCCGCCTGGGCCATGTCGGAGCTGATGAGCTCGAAGAACCGGCTTGCCGTCTGGAGCCGGGTGCCTGCCGGGGTGTGGGCGCCCAGGACGTCGACGCCTTCCCGGACGGTGTCGGCCCACAGCATCATCCCCCGCACGCCCACCAGCCACGCCCGGTACCAGACGTCGACGTCTATGCTGTATCGCTCGCGCCGGTTGTCGCGCTCGCGCCTGACGAGCCCCACCTGCTCGAGCCAGCCGACGCCCTTGGAGATCGACGCGGGGCTGACCCGCAGCCGCTCGGTCAGGTCGGCGACGGTCATATTGCCGGTATCACTCGTGAACAGGCAGGCCATCACCCTGGCCGCCATCGTCGGTATCCCCCCGAACGTCGCAACGAGTTTCTCCTCGAGTTCCCGTACGGCCTGGGGATCGCGCCCGTCGCCGTCCGCGGTCGCCGGCGTACTCAGTGGCGGGCTCGGCCGACGGCGGGCGCGCCATCCGGCCGCCTGCTGTGCCCGGGTCGCACGGTAGCCGTGCGGGCCGCCGTTGCGTGCGATCTCGCGGCCGACGGTCGACCTCGGCCGCCCCAGGCGACGGGCGATCTCCGCATAGGTGAGCCCTTCCGCCAGCCCTTCGGCGATCTTGCGGCGGTCCTCGTACGTCAGGTGGCCTCCCGGCATGCGCCCTCCCGGCACTCCTCGTCGGGCACGCACAAGTATGCATCCAGGCATGGTTCGTTGCGTCATGACGCTGAGCTTGTTGCATTTGCACACACTGTTGTTGCGCCAATCATTCCGTCCTGAGCTGCGCAAACGCCATTTACAACTTGCCGAATTCGCAAACGCATCCTTAGCTTTTCCTGGTGCGTGAACGATCGCCGTTCTCGCGGAGGGAAACCCGAAATGACCCAGCCACATCCCGCGCCCGCGCTGCCGACAGAGCGCACCACGGAGCGCCCCGTCTCAATCGCGGCGGCCAACCGCGACCCGAAGCGCTTCGCCGACCCGGACACCCTCGACTTGCTCCGCTCGTCCGGCCGATTTCCGGCCCTCCGCCTGGCCGTCTCGCCGGCGGACCTGGCGCTGCACACCGACATGACCGTCTACGGCGTCCACCAGCTCCCGGTCGCCTGGGACGCGTAGCTTCCTAGGAGACCCTGACATGGCTGCCAAGATATGCCTCGTGACCGGCGCCTCATCCGGCATCGGCCACGCCACCGCACTCGAGCTCCTGCGCGCGGGACACATCGTGTACGGCGCGGCGCGCCGGTTGCACATGATGGGGGCGATCCGCGAAGCGGGCGGTCACCCCCTGCAGATGGACGTGACCAAGGAGGAAGACCTCCAGCGGGTCGTCCGTACCATCCTGGACGAGCACCAGCGGATCGACGTCCTGGTGAACAACGCGGGAGCCGTGGTGCACGGCGCCGTCGAGGACACGCCGCTGGAGCTGGCGCGAGGCGAGTTCGAGATCAACGTGTTCGCACCGGCCCGGCTGACCCAGCTGGTCCTGCCGCAGATGCGGGAGCAGCGGTCGGGCACGATCGTGAACGTGTCCTCGATCGGCGGCGAGATCGCCCTTCCGCTCGGCGCCTGGTACTACGCCTCCAAGCATGCCCTGGAGGCCTTCTCCGACACGCTCCGCATGGAGACCCGGCAGTTCGGCATCGACGTCGTCGTCATCCAGCCGGGCATCATCAAGACCGAGTTCGAGGCCGGGACCGCGCGGCAACTGCGGGAGATCTCCGGGAACGGGGCCTACCGGAAGATGGCCGAGGCCATGGCAGCTGTTGTCGAGGCGCCGGTGGGCCACCAGAGCGACCAGGCCTCAGATCCCGGTGTCGTCGCGACAGCGATCCTGCGGGCCGTCGAGTCGGACCAGCCGGAGACCCGTTACGTCGTGGGCTGGCAGGCCGAGGCCCTACTCAACCTCAACAGGTCCCTTTCCGACCGCGAGTTCGACGCGCGCGTCACCGGCTTCGCCTGAGCCGACCGCCCTTGTGAGGCGGCCTTCACCTTCCCCGTCGAGGAGTTCAAGGGTCACCTCCTCGCCGTGCCGACGAGACCCGCAATTGGGAGAAACCCATGACCCCTGCTATCTCCATTTCCGGGCTGGTCAAGGCGTACGGGCCGGCGCGCGCCCTCGACGGGCTCGACCTCACCGTGAACGCCGGAGAGGTGCACGGCTACCTTGGCCCGAACGGGGCAGGCAAGAGCACCACCATCCGCATCCTGCTGGGCCTGATCCGGGCCTCCTCCGGCACGGCCAGGTTGCTGGGCGGCGACCCCTGGGCCGACGCCGTCGCGTTGCACCGGCGGCTGGCGTACGTGCCGGGCGATGTGGAGCTGTGGCCCAACCTCACCGGCGGCGAGGCCATCGACGTGCTCGGCCGATTGCGCGGCGGACTCAACGACAAGCGCAAGAACGAGCTGATCGAGCGGTTCGAGCTCGACCCGAAGAAGAAGGCGCGGACGTACTCCAAGGGCAACCGGCAGAAGGTCGCCCTCGTCGCCGCCCTGTCCGCAGACGTGGAGCTGCTGATCCTCGACGAGCCCACCAGCGGGCTGGACCCGCTGATGGAGGCGGTGTTCCAGCAGGTCGTCGGCGAGGCCAAAGCCGCCGGCCGGACCATCCTGCTGTCCAGCCACATCCTCGCCCAGGTCGAAACCCTCGCCGACCGGATCACCATCATCCGGGACGGAAAGGTCGTGGAGTCGGGGACCCTGGCGCAGCTGCGGCACCTGACCCGGACGGCGATCGTGGCCGACACCGCCACCCCGGTCACCGGCCTCAACCAGATGCCCGGCATCCACCACGCGACCGTCGAGGGCGGAAGCGTGCGGTTCAGCGTGGACGCCGAACACCTCGACGCCGCCATCCGGCACCTCACCACATTCGGCCTCAACTCGCTGGTCAGCCACCCGCCGACGCTCGAGGAGCTCATGCTTCGCCACTACGCGCACAAGGAGGCGGCATGACCACCACGCTCTCCGAGGCGCGCAGCCGTGCCGGATCCAGACCGGCGGGCAGCCACCTGACCGGCACCGGCGCCATGGTACGGCTGGCGCTGCGCCGCGACCGGATCAAGCTCACCATCTGGCTGGTCGCCATCACGGTCATGGTCCCGCGCTTCTACAACGCCGCCGTGAGCGCGGTCGTCCCGACGCCTGAGGCCCTGGCCGAGGCCTCGCAGATGATCCGCGTCTCCTTCATGAGGGTGCTCGGCGGACCCATCTTCGGCGACGTCACCACGCGAAGCTACTTCCTGGCCGCCTACTGGGTCGAGTTCCTGCTGGCCGCCGCGATCATGAACATGATGCTCATCACCCGGCACACCCGGGCAGAAGAGCAGACCGGCCGGGCCGAACTCATCCGGGCGGCCGTCGTGGGCCGGCACGCGCAGCTCACCGGGGCGCTGATCACCGCCTTGATCGGCAATGCCGCGCTGGCGGTCCTCACCGCTGCCGCGACGGTCAGCATCGGGTTCCCCGTCGGCAGCGCGCTGCTGTTCGGCGCCTCCCTCGCCGCGGTCGGGCTGGTGTTCGCCGCGGTCACCGCGGTCGCCGTCCAGGTCACCGAGCACCCAAGAGGCGCCAACGGGCTCGCGGGCATCGTGCTCTTCACCGTCTGGCTCTTGCGCGGCGCGGGGGCGCTGCAGAGCCAGGAGGGCGGTCCGCTGTTCTGGTTGTCCCCGATCGGCTGGTCACAGCAGACGCGGGTGCTGGCCGACGAGCGCTGGTGGCCGCTCGGCCTTTCGCTGCTCCTCGCCGGGTTCCTGGTCGTGGGCGCCTACTCCCTGTCGAGCCGCAGGGATCTCGGCGCCTCCTTGGTGGCCCCGCGTCCCGGCCGGGCCTCGGCGCCTTCCTGGCTGCGCACGCCGTTCACGCTCGCCCTGCGCCTGCAGCAGGCGGCCATCGTCGGGTGGGGGGCCGCGTTCCTCGCCATCGGCCTCGTCCTGGGCGCCATGACCGGGGGGATGGAGCAGACGAATCTCCCCATCTTCTCCGCCGACGCCGACTTCGGGCGAGCCTGGATCAGCCTCATGGTGTTCACCGGGTCCCTCTACACCGGCGTCTTCGCGGTCCTGTCGGTCATCCGGCTCCGGGCGGAGGAGGTGCGCGGCCGTATCGGCCCCGTGCTGGCCGGGCCGACCGGGAGATCGGCGTGGTACTGGTCGTCCCTGCTGGTCACCGCGCTCGCAGTGGTCGTCCTGCCGGCGGTGTACGGCGCCGCGCTCGGCATCGGCGCCGCCCTGTCGACCGGCGATACCGGCCTCGTGGGAGAGGTCTTCCGGGCGAGCCTGATCCGCGCCCCGGAGGTGCTGGTGCTGCTCGCCATCCCCGCCGCGCTGCTCGGGCTCGCCCCAAGGGCCATGGCCGCGTCCTGGGCCGTGCTCGTGTACAGCGGGTTCGTGCAGGTCCTGGGGTCCTACATGAAGATGCCGGAATGGGTGGTGAACACGTCGGTGCTGTCCCACCTTCCCTGGCACCCGTTGGGGGCCTTCGCCCCGGTGGCCACGGTGGTGCTGACCACGATCGCCGCGGTGCTGACGATTCTCGGTCTGTACGGCCTGCGCCGCCGCGACCTCGCCTCGGGGTAGTGCGTCACGAATATCGTGGCCGCGTGGACAGGATCGACACCCCCGTACTCGTACTCCTCCCGTTGCGCCCTGAGCACGCCGGCGAGATGGCCGCCGTGCTCTCCGACCCGGGCCTGCACACGTTCACCGGCGGGGCCCCGCTCACCGCGCAGGAGCTGCGCGTTCGCTACGAACGACTGGCCGCCGGGCCACCCGGCTGGCGCAACTGGGTGGTCTGGTGGCGTGCGGAAGAGCGCCTCGTCGGGTACGTGCAGGCGACGATCGACGGCAGGTCCGCCGAGATCGCCTGGGTGATCGGGACGCCCTGGCAGGGCCGCGGGCTGGCCACCGCGGCCGCCAAGGCCCTGGTCGGCCACCTCGCGAAGGAGGGGATCGGTACGGTCATCGCGCACATCCACCCTGACCATGCGGCCTCGGCCGCCGTCGCCACCTCAGCCGGCCTGCGCCCCACCGACCAATGGCACGACGGAGAGGTCCGCTGGGAGCTCAAGATCCCCTACGCTTAGGGGCTCTTGAGCTGATGTCCTCGACGACAAGGTGCTGAATCGTGGTCACGCACGAAGAAATGGTCGAAGCGTTCGGTGACGAAGGCCTGCTGCTGATGGACGCCGAGCGGTGCCGCGAGAAGGGCCTGTCGGAAGCGGACACGCGGATCCTGTCCGAGGTCGGGCTGCCGGTACGCGCGGATCTGGCCTTCACCACCTTCATCGCCGCCGAACCGCGGGTGGGCTCTCTGGTCGTGTTCAGGACGGGCAACGGCGAGGTCAACGTCCTCACGCTCGGCGGGACGTCGGGGGATACGGGCATGCGCTACTTCCTCGACATCCAGAACGGCGTCGTCGGCCTGCTCTCGATGGACGAGAAGCCGCAGGCGGAAAAGGTCAACAGCTCCCTGGAGAGCTTCGTCGAATTCCTTTACCGGCTCAGACTGCGCCAGCAGGCATTGAACGGGGAGTCCCCGGAGGCGGGCCAGAGCTACACGCAGGAGTTGTGGCTTTCGCTGAAAGAGCGCGATCCGGATGCTTTCCGCGATGCCGAGGCCTGGTGGTCCATGGTGATGGACACCCTGATGAACCGGAACTACATCGCCGAGGCACGCGCGTTCCTCGAACAGCGCCGCGCGGAGATCGCCGACACGCTGGCCGACGCGATCGAGGAGGCCGCCACTCCGCCCCGGTCGCAGCGCGACGGTTTCGACCAGGCTCTCAGCCGGTTGGAGAACGAGGGCTGGCAGATCGTCGACGCCGGGCTTTTCGCCTCCGACACCGAGACCAGCGGCCTGCTGAGCCCGGCCGACGACCTCGACGGCCACTTCGCCCCGGACGGCGCACTGGTCAGGGATGTGCCCATCGCCTGGCGGGGCGGGCTGCCCTCCAACATCCAGGCGGCGTTCGCCCGGGAGGGCCTGGTGGTCTCCGTTCCCGGGCAGGCGGACCGCGAGGATTTCGACGCGCTGCTGGACATGGACGCCGAAGAGCTGGGCAAGCAGGCCGACGCCGCGATGGACGCGCTCTTCGCCGCCGTCCACGGCCTGAACAAACCGGAGGAAGGGGTCGTGACCTGCCTGTCCGCCGACCGTTCCTCCGACCTGTGCCGGATCGTACGGGCGTTCGACCGGCTCGCCGCGCGCGGCTACGTCGCCGAGCCGGATCTCTGGCCGACCGCCTCCGGAGCCTGGCAACAGGTCCACGAGGCGACCCCGGCCGGGGAAGCGCCCAAGGCCGTCTTCTGGACCACCCAGTCGCACACGTCCTGCTTCGACGCCTACGGCGATCTGGTGGACGAGCTGGCGCTGCAATGGGCCGGCGACCGGGACCTGATCGCGGACGTCCTGGCCGACACCGGACTCGTGGTGGAGATCCCGCAGCACGACGATGTCGCGTTCCTGCTTCGCCCGGCCGGTGATCCGCAAGGGTGATGACATGGGGCGTCTTCATCCACAGGCTGTGTGCGCCGGTTTGTGGATCGGAGCGCGGAGGGTTCCCGGGTGGCACCGGGGTCCGTCAGGCCCTGCTTTTGCGGTATCTGCCGGGGTTGGCGCCTCGCTGGGTGGTCGGCGGTCGGGCGTCGGTGGCGCTGGTGAGGGCCGCGGCCGGATGGAGTTATCCACAGGAGGAGTCGGTTATCCACAGTTGTGGAGTCCGCGTCCGTCCGAGGGTTCAACGTCGTCTTCTCGGGCGCCCGTCTGAGCGGGCTCGTGGCTTTCGCGTACGAGTAGCAGGGCGAAGGCCGGGAGGGCGGCCAGCGCGGTCATCAGGATCACGGCTCCCGTCAGGTTGCCGGTTACCAGCAGCGGGGTGACCAGGGCGGCGCCGATGGGCGGGGTGGCCTGCATCATCGTGCGGAAGACGCTGAAGACGCGGCCGCGGTGGGACGGCGGGATGCGCTCCATGCGCAGCGACTGCGCCCAGACGGTCATGGGTGCGCTGAACGCGCCGATGACGAGGAAGCCCGTGGCCACCGGGATCCAGTCAGGGGATCCCAGGGCTGCCAGGAAGCCTGCCGCCGCCACCAGCTCGACCAGCGCGATCGCGACGAGCCTGCCGACCCTGGGGCGCCAGGCGCCGGCTGCGAGACCGCCCAGAAGTTCGCCCGCTGACAAGGCGACCATGAGGAGGGAGAGAGCGGCGCCGTCGCCAGGGAGGCGCTCCTTGGCCAGCCAGGGGGCGACGACCATGGTCATCGCGCCTTCGGCGATGTTGAACGCCATGAAGGCCAGCGTGGTGCTGACGAGCACCTTGTCGCGGAAGACCGTCTTGGGGGCCGTTCCGGTTTCTGGCTTTTCATGAGGGCGAAGGGGGCGACGGATCAGGGCCACGGCCGTGGCGAAGCAGGCGTAGGTGGCGGCGTCCAGGGCCAGGATGTTCGCCGGGCCGAGGGTGTCCAGGAGAGGCGCGGCCAGGGTGAAGCCCAGGATTCCCGACAACGAGTAGCTGACGGATTCCAGCGCGTTGGCGGCGTCGCGTTCCTTCGGGGCGACCAACTCGGGGATGGCGGCGGGAACGGCGGCCATGGGGAGCATTTTCAGCAGGCCGTGGAGGGTGGCGACGAGGAAGGGCAGCCAGGCCGGCACGGTGGCGACCGCCGCGGTGAACGGGATGGACCCGACCGCGACGCCGCGCAGGACGCTGTCGGCGATCAGGGCCGTCCGCTTGTCGAACCGGTCGAGCGGCGGGCCCGCCACCAGGCCGCCGACCAGGACCGGGGCGGTGTAGCAGACAGCCAGGATGCCCATGTTCGCCGTCCCGTTCGGCTGGGCCAGGACGAGCCAGGAGAGGGCGACGAACGTCATGCTGTCGCCCATCACGGAGACGGACGCGCCCAGCCACAGGTTGCGGAAGTCGCGCCTGCGTTTGAGGAGGGACAAGTAGGCCGACACGGAGGGGGGTTCCTAACGAGCTCAAGGTTTGGTGAATGTCGTGCTCAGGTGCTGCATCGCGTACGAGCGCCACGGGCGCCAGCGCCGCGCGTGCTTCGCCGTCAGCCCGAGGCGACGCAGCCCCTCCCGCACGGCTGGGTCTGAGGGGAGGAAGACGTCGGGGTCGCCGAGTGCCCGCATCCGGATCCGGGAGACGGCTTCCGCGCTCACGCCCGGTAGGGCGAGGAGTTCGCGTTCGGACCGGTCGCGGTCGGCTCCGGGGCCAAGGTGGAGGACGCCGGTGAGCAACGCCCGGGCCAGAACGATCAGCGGCGCCGGCGCGTCCGCGTTCGCCAGCGCCTCCATGCGGGGGAAGGCGTGGGTGACGCTGCCGAGGGCGGCCGGATCCACCGGTGGCAATGGCTGGGACAGCGGCGTGCCGCAGCTGCGGACCAGCTGCGTGAGGAGGGCTCTGCCGTTGATCGTTTCCTCGTTCAGGATCGCGCGTACCGCCATCTCCGCCGCGTCCACGTGGCCGGGCACCCGCCGGCCCTGACCCGCTGCCACCGCGGGCGCCAGGAGAGGGTCGCGGGTGAGGTGGTCGGTGATGTCGCGCGGGTCGGCGTCCAGGTCCAGGAGACGGCGGCAGCGGCGCACTGCCGCCGAGAGATCCTTCAGGTCCTCCAGGTGCAGCTCGCAGGAGACGTACGAGTCCGCGGGGCGCAGGGTGACCAGGCCCAGGCCGTGAGGGAGGTTCAGGGGACGGCGGTAGCAGTCGGCCGTGGCGTCCTCCAGCCCGGGGATCGCTCGGGCGGCGAGAAAGGCGAACAGGGCCGTCAGGTCCAGAGGCGGGCGGTAGGCGAGGCGCAGGCGGAGCGCGCCCGGGGGACGGCCGGTGGAGCGGGCGCCCCGCAGGGCGGTGGGCGTTGTGCCGTAGACCTTCCGCATGGTGTCGTTGAACTGGCGGATCGTGGAGAAACCGGCCACGAACGCTATCTCGCTCGCGGGCAGGTCCGTGGTTTCCAGGAGCGTCCTGGCATTGGCCGCCCGCTGGGCCCGGGCCAGCGCTTGCGGGCCGGCGCCCAGGTCGGCCGTGAGCTGGCGGTGCAGCTGGCGTTCGCTGTAGCCGAGCCGGGCGGCCAGGCCCGCGACCCCTTCGCGGTCCACGAGGCCGTCGGCGATCAGCTGCATCGCACGGCCCACCACGTCCGCCCGCACGTTCCATTCGGGGGAGCCGGGTGTGGTGTCGGGCCGGCAACGTTTGCAGGCGCGGAAGCCTGCCTCCAGGGCGGCGGCGGAGGACGGGTAGAAGCGCACGTTCCGGCGTTTGGGGAGCGCGGCGGGGCAGCTGGGGCGGCAGTAGATGCCGGTGGTCACGACGGCGACGAAGAACCGGCCGTCGAAGCGGCCGTCCCGGCTTCTGAGCACGGAGTACGCGTCCTCGTCTGTGAGCATGCGGTCCACTCTTCCGGCCGCCGGGCCGTGCCCACTAGTGACGATCGGACATCAACGGTCAGGCGCCCAGCAAGCCCAGGGGCCCGTGCGTCGTGTCAGCCCAGGTCGCGGCTGCGCAGGCGGATCAGCGCCGCGGCGGTGAGCAGTGCGGCCAGCGCCAGGATCACGGTCATCGGCGCCGCGCTGAACGGCTCCCCCGAGACCGTGTTGGGCGTGTAGTGGAACGGCTCGATCCGGCTCCACCCCCACAGCCCGATCAGCGGCCCCATCAGGTCACCGACCACGATCACCACGCCCCAGACCGTCCACGAGAGCGCCACCGACACCCGCGGCAGCACCCCCACGGCGAAGGCAGCGACCGCCCCCACGAGCCAGGCCGCCGGCACGTGCTCGAGGGCCGCCTGCAACATCCTGCCCACCGCCGGTTCGCCCATGATCAGCGTGTAGACCAGCCCCGTGACGAACCCGCCGAGAGCCAGCAGCACCAGCGTGCCGAGCGCGCCCACGACCAGGTGCGCCACCGCCCACCGGAGCCGGCTCACGGCGGTGGACAGCAGTGCCTCGGCGTGGCCGGAGTGCTCCTCCTGATGCAGCCTGAGCGTGGCGAGCACGGGGTAGAGCGCGACCGTGTACGCCAGCAGGAGCACGATGATCCACAGGTACGCGTCCACCGGATCCCCCGACGGCCCTCCGTACCGCTGGAGGAACGCGTCCAGCACCCACCCCGGCTGTTTCGCCAGGCGGGGCGCGACGCTGCTGAGGCTCGAGAAGAGCGCCGCGGCCGCCGTCACGCCCACGGCCCACTTCGCCAGCATGCCGCGCTGCAGCCGCCAGGCCAGGCTGAACGGCCCCGTCAGGTACGGCCCCGTGGCGGGCCCGGGGCGTACGGGGAGCAGGCCCGAGTCGAGGTCGCGACGCGCGGACAGCCCGTACGCGAGCACCAGCAGCACCGCGGTCGCCACCAGCGACACGATCAGGACCCACCACCGGTCGGTCCCGTAGGGCCGGACCAGGTGGCTCCAGCCGAGCGGCGACAGCCGCGTCAGCAAGCTCACGCCGGAGGCGTCCCCGAGGTAGCGCAGCACGTAGGACACGCCGAGCACGAGCAGCCCGAGCGTGGTCGCGGTACGCGCGGCCTGCGCCAGCTGCGAGGTCACCGCGCCCACCGCGGCGAAGACCCAGCCCGCGACCGTGATCGCGGCCCCGTACGCGAGCGAGCCGGCCGCCTCCATGCCGATCGCGATGAGCACGGCCGAGGTGAGCGCCCCGGCGAGCAACGCGGCGCCGGCGGCGGTGACGAGGGCCGCGGTGAGCGGCGCGGCCCGGCCGATCATGCCGGACAACATCAGCTCCTGCCGCCCGGACTCCTCCTCCGCCCTCGTGTGCCTGATGACGATGGTCAAGGCCATCCAGGCGGTCAGCAGGAAGAGCAGCCCGCCGCTCCGCCAGGCCGCCATCGCGCCGACCGAGGGCTCGGTCACGGGGCCGCCGAGGCCGAGGAAGATCGGGTTGGCGGAGATCACCCGCGCGTACGTGCGCAGCGCCTCCGGGGTGGTGAAATAGCCCTGGATGTAGGAGACCAGGCCGGCGCCGAGCAGGACGACGGCGAGGATCCAGACGGCCGAGCGCACGCGTTCCCCGCGGACCGCCAGCTTGAGCAGCAGAGTCATCGCGCAGCCCCCTGGTAGTGCCGCAGGAACAACTCTTCCAGGCTCGGCGGGCTGCAGGTCAGGCCGCGTACGCCGATGGCGGACAGGCGGGCGAGCAGCCCGTCGAGCGCGTCGGAGTCGGCCTGGCAGGTGAGGCGGCCGTTCTCGACCAGCACGTTGTGCACGCCGGGGAGGTCGCGAACCGAGCCGGGGGAGCCCACCAGATCGGCGCTGATCGAGGTTCGGGTGAGGTGGCGCAGGCCGGAGAGGGTGCCCGACTCCACGGCGCGCCCCGCGCGGATGATGGTCACCCGGTCGCACAGGGCCTCGACCTCGGAGAGTATGTGGCTGGACAGCAGGACCGTGCGGCCCGCCCGCTTCTCCTCCGCCACGCTCGTGCGGAAGGCCTTCTCCATCAGCGGGTCGAGGCCCGAGCTCGGCTCGTCGAGGATCAGCAGCTCGGCCCGGGAGGAGAGCGCGGCGACCAGCGCGACCTTCTGGCGGTTGCCCTTGGAGTAGGTGCGGCTCTTCTTGCGCGGATCGAGCTCGAACCTGTCCATCAGCTCGGCGCGGCGCCGCTGGTCGAGCCCGCCTCTTGCGCGGCCGAGCAGGTCGATCACCTCGCCCCCGGTGAGCGTGGGCCACAGGGTCACGTCGCCCGGCACGTACGCCAGCCGCCGGTGCAGCTCCGTGGCCTGCCGCCACGGGTCGCCGCCGAGCAGCCTGACCGTGCCGGAGGTGGCCCGGATGAGGCCGAGGAGGATGCGGAGGGTCGTGGACTTCCCCGCGCCGTTCGGGCCGAGGAAGCCGTGCACCTCGCCGGCGCGTACGGACAGGTCGAGCCCGTCGAGTGCGCGGGTCGTCCCGTATGACTTCGCCAGTGCGGCGACCGAGATCAAGTCGTCCATGGGGTTCCTTGTGAGAAGGCATGGCGAGATCGCGGCGTGGCGCAGCAGCCCGCCGTGTCCGCTCAGGGGTTCAGTCGGAGGCCTGGTCGAGGACCTTGGCGACGGCGGCGATGGCGGTCCTGGCGGACTCGATGCGCCTGGTCTGCGCCTCGTCGGTCCAGCCGAGCCGCAGACCCTCCGCCGCCAGCTCGTCGAACGCGGTGAACGCGGCGAGCTTCTGCCGGATGACCCTGGACCAGGCGTCGTCCTCTATCTGGTAGTAGACGTTCCGCTCCCCGGGCTTGCGGAAGCGCCGGATCAATTTGATGGACGTCAGCAAGTGCATGTTCGTCGTCAGCGACGCGCGGCTCGCGCCGATGGCCTCGGCGATGTCGCTCGCGGTCTGCTCCGGCGGGTCGCAGGCCATGAGCCAGCCCAAAACGCGGCCGGTGATCGGGGCGAGCCCCCACTCCTGGGAGACGAACCCCGCCACCTGCTCGACCCACGCGAGCACCTGCTCGCGGTCCGGGCCGTTCTGCGCACTCATGCAGTCATCCTAACGTTGCAGCTTCTGGCCAGTAATTTCAGGCTAAACTGAAATTGCTGGCATCGCAAGTGGATACTAGCGACTTGCCCCATTCATTCGCCTGACCAGTTGCGCCTTCGCGCCCGCGTCCCCCGGCAGGTCCCGCTCGTCGAGCCCCTCCCGGATCCGCTCGCGGAACTCGACCGGCCGATGGTCGTCGTACTTGAACTTGGCCCGCACGTCGACCACTTCCAGCCGCAGCCCCCGGATCGCCGAGAACATCTTGCGGTACGGCCCCGCGTCCACGGCCACCTCGCCGTACCCGCCGTCGGGCTGGTGATGGGCCAGCTGGCGGCGGAGGATGTCGGCCTTGCCCTCCTTGTCGTCCACGATGCGCGCCCGGCACGTGAGCTGCACGGATGCGTAGTAGCTGGTCGGCACGCCGTTCTCGGGGGAGTCGGAGCGCCAGACGGAGGGGATGTAGGCGTAGTCGTCGTGCACGCTCACCACCGTCACCGGGTTGGCCTCCAGCGCCGCCCAGATCGGGTTCGGCCTGGCCAGGTGGAGCAGGACCGCCTTGTCGCCGTCGAACAGGAAATGCGTCGGCACCACGATCGGCGGGCCGCCGTCCACGCCGTTGGCGGCGAGCTGGCCGAAGTCGCGCGTACGCAGCCAGGTCCGCCATTCGTCGGTGTCATGCGCCGCGTCCCAAGGATTAATGAGCATCCGTACCTCTTTGTATTAGTACATAATGTATTTTGTGCCAGAAAAATACCTGATCAGCGGTGGGACTGCCAGCGAGATAGCGGCCGGGGTGGAGCTCGCCGTGTCCGATGGGCGGCTGCCACCAGGCGCGATGCTTCCCCCGGTGCGCGAGGTGGCCGCCGGCGCAGGGGTCAGCCCCGGCACGGCGGCGGCCGCGTACCGGCTGCTGCGCGAGCGGGGCGTCATCGAGACCGCGGGGCGGCGGGGCACCCGGGTCAGGTCGCGCCCGGCCAGCACGTTCCGCGAGGAGATCCGCATCGAGGTGCCCCCGGGCGTACGCGACCTGTCCAAGGGCAACCCCGATCCGGCCCTCCTGCCGCCACTGGGGGACGCCCTCGCCGCCGCGGCCCGCGCGCACGAGGAGCGGCCCGCGATGTACGGCACGGGTGACGACGAGGAGCTGCTCGCCCTGGCCGGCGAGCGTATGCGCGCGGACGGCGTCCCGGCTGCGCCGGTGGCGGTCACTTCCGGCACCCTCGACGCGGTCGAACGCGTACTGGCCACCTACCTGCGCCCCGGCGACGCGGTGGCCGTGGAGGATCCCGGCTGGACGGCCCTGCTCGACCTGGTCGCCGTCATGGGGTTGCGGCCCGTGCCGATGCGGCTCGACGACGAAGGCCCCCTGCCCGCGGAGCTCGGCCGGGCTCTGCGTGCGGGCGTCCGCGCCGTGGTGATCACGGCCCGCGCCCAGAACCCGACCGGCGCCGCCGTCTCAGGCGAACGCTCCCATGTTCTGCGCGAGGTGCTGGCGGCTTACCCGCAGGTGCTGCTCATGGAGGACGACCACGGCTCCGGCTTCGTGGACCTCCCCTTGCACCCGCTGGCGGGCGTCACGCAGCGCTGGGTGTTCATGCGCTCGACGGCCAAGGCCTTCGGCCCCGACCTCCGTGTCGCCCTGATCACCGGAGACCCGGTCACGCTCGGCCGGCTGCGCGGTCGCCAGCGGCTCGCCGCGGGCTGGGTCAGCCATCTGCTGCAGCGCGCCGTCGCGTACCTCTGGCGGACGGACGCGATGGACACTGCGGAGGTGGCGGCCTCGTACGGGCGGCGTCGGGACGGCCTGGTGGCGGCGCTGGCCGCACGCGGCGTCCACGCGCACGGGCGCAGCGGGCTCAACGTGTGGGTCCCCGTCGCGGACGAGGCCACCGCGATCACCCGCCTGCTGGCCCGCGGGTGGGCCGCCGCGCCGGGCGCGCGCAACCGCATCGGCACGCCGCCCGCCCTGCGCATCACCGTCTCGCCCCTGCGCGCCGACGAGGTAGAGCTGCTCGCCGACGACCTCGCCGGCGCCGCGCGCCCGGCTTCGCGCGGCGGCCCGTACGGCTAGCCTTCTCACGCGCTGGAAACCCGCTTTCACGCCGTACGCCCGGCTCGCGCGGCTGGCTCCGGCTTGCTCGCCGTACGCCGGCTCGCGCGGTGGCCCGTACGCTGGCGGGCCGTTACGTGACCTCGCCGGGTCAGGTCAGGCGCTCGGGATGCCGGCTTCGGCGCGGTCGGCGTCGACCACGTCACCGAGCAGGGCGGCGACGGCGGCCGCGAGGTCGCGCAGCGCGGCGTCGGCGGGAGCCGCCTCGCTCTCGAACGCCCGCCGGACCGTGCCGGCGAGCAGGTCGGCCCGCTGCTCCCGGCCGTCCGCCGAGGTGCCGCCCTCCGCTCGCAGGAAACCCTCGAAGGTCGCCTGGTAGGCGTAGCGGAGCTGGTCCACGTCCAGGTCGTCACGGAGCAGGCCGTGCTCGGCGAGCAGTTCCAGGAAGCCGCGCCCCATCTTGGCGTGCCGCTCCTCGCGCTCGGGCGAGCCGGTCAGCTTGCCGAGCAGCTCGGGGTCGGCCAGGAGAAAGCCCAGCAGCAGTGGCCTGGAGGCGACGGCCAGGAAGTAGTCGCGGGCGAAGCGGTGCAGCCTGCACGCCTGCGGATCCTCCACCAGGGCCTGCCGCACCTGGCTGATCGCTGAGCCGACCTCGCGCGTGAGAACGGCGCCGAAGAGCTGATCGCGGGTCTTCCAGTGCAGGTAGACGGTGCCCTTCCCGATGCCGGCCCGGGCGGCCACGTCGTCGATGGTCACCCTTCTGTAGCCGTGGAGCAGGAGCAGGTCGGCGGCCGTATCGAGGATGCGCGTCGCGCGCGCGGCCCGCTGCTGCGGGTCCCGAAGTCGTTCGCTCACACCAGCATTATGACCCGATGTCATTTTTAGTCAACTGGAGCCTAATAGTTGACGATTTTTCGAAACTGGTCATAAGTTAGGAGTCGTCCACGAGCCGAGAGGAGCACGAGATGTCCCTTACCGTTCTGATCTCCGGAGCCGGCGTCGCCGGCAGCACGCTGGCGTACTGGCTGGCCGAGCACGGCTTCCGCCCCACCGTCGTCGAGCGCGCGGCCGGGCTGCGCTCCAGCGGCAGCCCGGTCGACGTGCGCGGCCCGGCGGTCGAGGTGGCCGAGGGCATGGGGGTGATGGACGCGTTGCGGGCCGCCGCCACCACCGCGACCGGCATGGCGTTCGTCAACGACGCGGGCCGCCGGGTGGGCGGCGTCAACACCCGGGCCATGCAGCGGGCCGGCGGCAGCCGCGAGGTCGAGGTGACGCGCACCGACCTGGCGGCCATCCTGTACGAGGCCGGCCGCGACTCGGCCGAATACCTGTTCGGCGACACCATGACCGCGATCAGCCAGGACGCCGCCGGCGTCGAGGTCACGTTCGACAAGGCCGCGCCGCGCCGGTTCGACCTGGTGATCGGCGCCGACGGGCTGCACTCGATGACGCGCAGGCTCGCCTTCGGCCCCGAGAGCGGCTTCGTCCACCACATGGGCCTCTACGTCGCCACGATGCCGCTGGACGGCCCGGCCGAGCAGCAGAGCGAGGTGGTCATCCACAACTCTCCCGGCCGCATGGTCGCCATCCACCCGGTCCGCGGCACTGCCCTGGCCGCGTTCATCTTCCGCAGCCCGGCGGTCGACGGCTTCAACCACCGCGACACCGAGCAGCACAAGCGCATCCTCACCGACGCGTACGCCGGCGCCGGCTGGCGGGTGCCGGAGCTGCTGGAGCGGGCCCGGGTCGCCGAGGACCTGTGGTTCGACTCGGTCAGCCAGGTGCGCATCGACCGCTGGCACGACGGCCGCGTGGCGCTGCTGGGCGACGCCGCCTCCTCGGTGTCGCTGTTCGGCGACGGTTCCACGCTGGCCATGGCCGGCGCCTACACCCTGGCCAAGGAGCTGGCGGCCACGCCCGAAGACCCACAGGCGGCCTTCGCCCGCTACGAGACCGAGCACCGCACCCTGGTCGACCCCAGGCAGGACAACGTCGCCGCGGCCGCCGCGCTGATGGTCCCGGCCACCCGGATCGGCATCGACGCCCGGAACCTGGCCTCCCGCTTCTGGCCCGCCGCTGCCGCCGTGAGCTGGGTGCGCAACCACCTCACCCCGCGCCGCGAGCCGACGGCCACGGCCGCCTGATCCTGGCTCGGGAGCCGGTCCACGGACCTTAGATCCGTGTTATGCCCTTCCTCTTATGGTGACGCCCGAGGAGATTCCGGGAGTTGCCATGTCACAGCGACAGGTGAAGCGCAGGCGCGCCGCACTGCGGCGCGAGGAGGCCTTGCTGCAGGAGCACCGCAGGCGTCTGAGACGAAGGTCCCTGTACGGCGCCGCCGCGGTGGTGACGGTGGTGGCGGCAGTGACCGCGGTGCTGGTGGTCACCTCGATCAGCACTGCGTAGGCCGGGTACGTCGCCTCGGCCTGATGGTTCCCACCGTTTGCTTCATGGTCACCTCGTGGGTTTTCCTCTTCAAGGCTTTGCGGCCCGTAAAGGGCGGGGAATCACTGGGATATCGATGGCCAGTCGTGGGCGGGAAGGTCGTATGGGCTGCCCTCGACGCGCCGCCTGCCGCGAGTGATCAGCGCTGGGGTCGCATGGTTGACGACGGCACCGACCGCGGGGCTGACCACTTCGTGGGGGTGTGATCGTCATGACGCAAAGCGGGTGGAGCGAGGAGTACCCGCTGGCCCACCAGGCATCGCTGCTAGGGGAGAGCCAGGCAGAGCGCGAGTCGATGTCGAGAACCAGGTTCTTCGATCTTTTCGATTTGAATGTCACCGATTCGCAGGAGGGCTACAGCGCCACCGCGCTGTACCACGTCTATTTGCGCTCCCGTGCGCGGGCAAGAACGCTGGGCCTGTCTCAAAGCCGCGAGTGACCATTCACCGGACGTCTTAGCTATCGCCCGCTTCTACGAGTGCCGCCAGGTTCGCCAGTGCCATTCGGGTGCCCGTCTCGTTGTCCGCGGCGGGCACGGCGTCGGGGATCCCCTCGTGCACGATGACGACCTCGGTGCCATCACCGGCGTCGGTGAGCGTCGTCGTCATCGTCATGGTCCCGCGCAGCGCGGGATCTGCTGTCTCGAACTCGAGCACCTCGACCACCCGCTCATCCGGAACGAGCTTCGCGAAGTGCCCGTGGTACGTGTCGGTGTGCGATGCCGACTTGCCGGTTGGTCCCGGCGCGTCGTAGGTGAGCGAGATCCGGAACGAGCCGCCTTCGCGAGCGTCGAACTCGTGGACATGGCAGCTCATACCCTCAGGCACCCGCCATTTTGCGATCGCGTCCGCATTCACGAGCGCCTGGTAAATGGCCGAACGCGGCGCGTTCACGTGCTGAGAGATCCGCGTCGAGTACATGTGGCCGACCTTATCGGCGAATCGTTGCCACGTTCGACTTCTCATTGGCGTGCTGCTTGACCAGTTCCGCCTTCTCCCGCCGCCGCCGCACCCGCTCCTCATCCGCCGGCTCCTCTGCGTGGCGGCGGTGGTTCATGGCTCTGTGTTGACCTGCGGGCTCTGGGTTCCCGTGGCGCCGCTGCGCCAGTGCGGCGGCGCGCTCCGAGGCGGGCCCGGCTCGACCGTGACCGCGGTGGTGTAGCTTCCGGGCGGCACTTCGTGGGAGAACGGTCCGCACGCACTCGTCTGACCTGCTGACAAGGCGCCGAGCTCGCATGTATTCAGGGTTTTCGCCAGTGGTGCGCGGGATCCGATGTCGTACAGCCAGACGTACGCGACCGCGCCGTCGACCGCCTGGACCGCGCGCACGTCGAGGGAGGCGACGACAGCGCCGCCGGTAACCGCGATACACGGTTCGAGCGAGATCGGGACGCGCGCCGCGACATGGGCCGAGCGGCACCGCGTGGGCATGTCCGGTACGGCATCGCCCGGGTCCCAGATGAACAATGCGGCGGCCGCAACGAGTGCCAGCGCCGCACCGATGACCGCCACCACCTTCCAGAGAGCGAGTGGCCTCTGCGTCAGCCCATGGGCTTCGTCCACCAAGGGTGACTCGTCACGGCCCTCCGGTTTCAGGGGCGCGGGTTCGCGGGCGGCCTGGGCACTTTGCGGGTTTTGGTCGTTGATCTCGTGCCAGCGCTGTTCCCACTCCGCCGTGTCCGTCACGCCGCAGGCGCGTACGTAATCAAGGGTCGCCGACAGGCTGGGCAGCCTTAGCCCCTTGGCGGCCTCGGAGAGCCTGCTCGGCGAGCACCCGACTCGTGAGCCCATGACCCGATAGGTCGGTTTCCCCGCCGCGACGCGTAAGTGGCGTAGGTCGTGCGCGAAGCGTTCGATCAATCCCGCGTCGGGATCGAGTTCGCGTTCTGGCCTGCCCATTCGCCCTGCCCGTTGATCCGGTGGTCTGATCGGGTAGCGATCAATCAAAGCGTGACGAGGATGGGCCAGGCAAGTCGTTCATCTAGAGATCGCTGATCTGGGAGAGAGCACAAATGAAGAGGATGTCTGCGGCGATGGCAGCGGTGCTCGTGGGGACGTGCGGTGTCGCGGCACCGGCGCACGCCACCACAGGGGCTGCCTTCCGCGCCTATTCCGGCGCGAGCGAGAGCCGGCACCAGGCCCACTTCGAGAGCCTGCGCCGCCAGGGCTACCGGCCGATCACGGTGAGCGTGTCGCAAGGACCGAGCTATGCGGCCGTGTGGGTCAAGGGTGGGGGCGGAGCCTGGGTCTCGCGGAGCGGGATGTCCGATGCGGGCTTCAGGGCACGGTTCGACGACTACCTCGCGCAGGGGTACCAGCCGATATCGGTGTCGGCGACGGGTCCAGCCGGCCGTGCGACGTTCGCCGCGCTGTGGGAGAAACGCTCAGAACGGTTCTTCTCCCGCATGGGGCTCACCGGGGCGCAGTTCGCCGCCGCCAATCGGAAGGCGTACGCCGAAGGCTACGTGCCGATCTCCATTGACGTATATGGGACGTCGTCGGATCCCCGGTACGTCGCGGTCTGGCGGCAGAACCCGGGAGGCGGATGGTACTTCTCGTACGGCAAGCCGTTCGCCCCGCACAAGGAGTTCTTCGACCAGCGCACCGCCGAGGGGTTCCGCCCGACGGCGGTCGCGGTGAGCCCGGGTGGGGCGCGATTCGCCGCGATCTACCGCAAGGAGGGTACCCGACCGTGGTACCACTACATCGACACATCCGGCCCCGCCTACCAGCGCAGGTTTGACAGCCTGGTGGCGCGCGGCCTGCGCCCGGTCCAGGTGAATGTCGAGGACGGTGTGTACGCCACGGTCTGGGTCGGCTGACCGATGGGGTAAGAACCCGGCTGGTACCGGGACGGGCGGGGAAACCGCTACCACTGGGACGGTTACAAGTGGGACTAGAAGGACGCCGGTGCCGGTCCCTACGGCCTGAGCCCGGGCGACCGTCCACCCCTGCCGCCCAACCGGCGGCCAGATCAGCCGGACCCGAAACCAAAACCACCTTCAGGAAGCGCCGGTTGCCTTGGCGCGGTCGGCCTGGTGGCCATCGTCATCATGATCGTCTCAGAGTGGGTGCAGAGCATGCGCTGGCTCCTGATGATCGCCTGCATGGCGGCGGCGGTCGCCTTCGTGGTCGCGGCCGGCGGGTACCGCCTCGTCTGGGCAGCGGTGTGCGTGGTGATGGGGCTGGGCGCGGTCTGGGGTTTCAACCTCCAGGCAGAAGAGGACAACCGTCCGGCTCCGGAAATCCTCTACGCCCGCGAGCTGCTGGTGGATCTGGCGAAAGGAAACGCCGCACCATGCCGTTCCATGCCGGAGGAGGAGCAGCGCCGCCTGGCCGAGCGTTACCAGGCGGCCGACTGCCCCACAGCGGCGAAGGCCATCGAGGACAGCATCGATGGCGTCGAACTCGAACGCCTCAAGGAGATCACCGGAACTCCCTTGGAAACGCGCCGGCTGCCCGGTGAAGAGAACGACGACCCGACGGCTCTCTACTCAGTACGCCTCGACGAGAATCCACTCGGCTGGAAGGAGATTGATTTCACTGTGGTCCACCCGGACGGGTTCCTGAAAGCAGTGCGCTGACATCTCGCGGCCCGGAGCCGCCGGCGGTGGTCAGGGAGATCCTGGCCGAGATCATGCCGATGAGCGTGCATGTCGGCTCCGATGAGACGGGAGTTGTTTTCAAATGGGACACGCCTTTCCCGTCAGATTCCGAGGACCATGCGGATGACGTCGCGATCCTTCTCTTTCTCAGCTTCCGAGAGCAGCTCGTAGGGGCGGCGCTGCTCTTCACTGGCCCAGTTCCGGTTGCGGACGAGCCACTTGTCGTGCACTACAGAGCTCGCCTCTTCCATGAACCGCTCGGTTCTGACGTCCACGCCGCTCGCGCGTGCCTCGTCGACGAGCTGCAGCCCGATGCGTGCCGACTCTCGATTCTCGCGCTGCCAGTCGGTGGGAAGGTTGCGGTATCGGGTGTTGGCGATGTCGACCTGGTCGGTGCCATGCTTCTTGATCCAGACCGGGTCCGTGGTGGGCTTCGGCCTGGGCTTGTATGTGCCGTCCGGCAGCTTACGGGGAGCGCGCCAAGCATCGTGGAAACGGTTGGCGATCTTGTCGACCCTGCGGTTGGTAAGGGTTGTGGACATGCTGCGCATCAGCGCACCGATGCGAGCCGTGATCTCGCGCAGCCTGGTCCAGAGCTTGGCGGCGAGGGTCCTCAGCCGGGGCAAGAGCTGGGGCGCGTAAACGGCGGCTGCCACGGCCAGTATCCCTAGCCCGGCCAGCAGATTGCCAACCCAAACCAGCGCATCCCTGCTGAACCGCAGGGTGCCGGCGGTGTTCGAGAGGCGGTCGGCGAGGTCTGTGGCGGTGGCAGTGGTTCCGTGGCGGCCGGTCACGTGGTTGTCCACCGCGTCGGCGGCCGGTCCGCTGTTCGCCTGCGCGAACCGGTGGGCGTGCCCAGTTTCGGACGCGAGCACCCGGTGGTGGGCGGCGGCCGCCTCCAACTCGGCGATCTTCCGGTCGATGCCATCCAAGTCCGGCAGTGGCGGGACACCGAGCAGCGCCAAGCCGCCCGTCAACGCCTGCTCTGTCATGCGTGCCCGCCGCGGGTGTGCGGGATGTCGGATGGCCCGGTGTAGGTGAGCCCGGAGTTGGCAAGCTCGGTGCTCGTATTGATGGCAGCCATGGCGACCTGTCCGGCTCCGGCGCGGTCGAGCGAGCCGGCGAGCCGTTCGCACGCGGCACGAAGATTGGCCGTGAGCTCGTGATAGCCGACGGCGAACTCCTCGTACGGTAATGGCGCCTCATCGCCCCAGCCCAACCCGTTGACATACTCCGAGTACTCGCCTGCCAGCGCACCGAACGCCCGGCCCGAGGAGTCTCGCCCGCCGGCATCGATCGTGATGCCGGTCGTGATCTCGGTCATTCCGTGATCCTCCTGAAAGTGTCGTCGAGCATGGCAGTCACGTGATCGAAGTCCCGGGCCGCCTGGACTTCCAGCCCGTCTTCGCCTATCCCAGCTCTCACCAGTTCATCCACTGTCACCTCCGAGATCATGATCGTCGCAGTCTAGGCGAGCACGCGACGGCCGTCGATGGTTGACGGTCCGATGGCCGCGGGCCGCCTCCCCGCTGGCAAGGCGAGCGGGGCGGGGTGGGCACGTCCCTCGCCGCCACGCCCGCCGGCGTCCGGCTTGCCGCTCCGGTCACTGACCCGGACCGACCTCGGCACGATCTCAACCGGTACGGAGACGCCGCTCTGGGACCCCGGCTCGCTGGGCTGTGCCAAGGGGTCCGACCTCCGTGGTTACCCGAACCTCTCAGGCATGGCGCAGCACGATGTCGCCGATCCCGGTGCGAGCGCGGATGTCGATGATCTCGCTGGACTCTGCGGTCTCGCTCAGTTCGTTGTGTACCTCGCCGTGATCGGTGTTCAGGTCCAGCTTGGTCGCGGTGCCTTCCTTGACCCCGAGTTCCAGTTGCCCGTGCCTGGTCTCCAACACGATCGTGCCACGCGTCGCCTGGCCGATCCGGATGTCGCCGGTGGAGGTTTTGGCGGTGACGGCGGTCAGCGCGCGGTTGACGACGATGTCGCCTTTGAAGGCTGTCAGCCGGAGGTCGCCGCTCGCCTCGCCGATGGTGATGTCGCCGCTCGCGGTGGTGGCGATGGCCGTGCCGTCGGCGGCGCCGATCTGGATGTTTCCCGATGAGGTGGTCGCGTCGATGAGCCCGTCGGCGCGTGTGACCGCGATGTCGCCCGCGCCCGTGCGCAGCTTGAGCCCGGCGGCGTGGTCCAGGTGGATGGAGCCGATGGTGGTCTCGACGGTGGCCGTGCCGAGACGGCCGTGGCTGTGGAAACCTGCCGCGGTCGTGGCGTTTACGTGTGAGTCGTTCGGCAGCTCGATCGTCACCTCAATCGACGGAGTGTGGCGGAAGAGCGAGCGGAGCTTGTGTTTGGGTGCCTGCACTTTGAGGCGCCCGTGAGCGTACTCGACCGTGGTCAGCACCGCGGCCTGGACGTCGGCGTCGCTGGTTGTGTCGCTCGGACGTACCTGGACGAGCGTGGTGGCGCGGTCGTCGGCACGAATCGTGACGTGGCCGGCCTCGATATCGATGGTGGCGGTGATCGCCTCGGGGGTGTCGAAAGTGGTCATAGGGCTGCTCTCCGGTGGCTTGAGGAGTGATCCGTCTGGCGGGGACGGCCGTTGAGGATCGGCCGCCACTGAGCCGCGCCGGGCCGGCGGACATGGCCGCACCACGGCCGGCCAGTCCCGCGGACATCGCGGTTACCGGCCGCACCGCGAACTGGGTGCGGCCGGCGGCAACTCTGCCCAGTTCGTCGCCTGGCGGTGGGGCTTCAGGCGGTCTTGGGGGTGGCGCGCATGCTGACGTACACGCAGGGGGTGCCGTTGGACAGGGTGGCGAAGACGACGGGGATGTGGTCCTCGTCGTAGGGGCCGCCGGAAGCGGCGAACACTGTACGGTCGCTGGTTTGCGACACCGGCACCAGGTCCGACTCCAGGGGCGGGGAGAGATCCTTCATGTCGTCCACGAACTCGTAGCGGATGCGCGCACCGCCGTCGTCGGCCTGGAAGATGGTCGTGATGACGCCCTCGCGCTTGTAGGTGCCCACCAGGTGCGTCATGTCCACCGTGGGCAGGATCGCCGGCGGGGCGAAGGCGTCCGGCATGCGCACCCCGGCCAGCTCGGCCGCCAGTTCCCTGACCAGGTCGTCATACAGTCGTGTGAAGCCGCCGCCGTTGGCGAGCAGGACGACGGCGAAGCCTGCGTCCGGGATGACGCGCAGGTAGGAGTGCTGGGTGACGGCGCTGCCGACGTGGCCGAAGCCGAAGGCCCCGTTCCAGTCGAGCAAAGTCCAGCCCAGGCCCCAGGCGTCGGAGGAGACGGTCCACTTGTCCGGGGTGTCGATCTCACGGCGCTGCATGGCGGCGACCGCGTCGGCGGACAGGACGCGGGTGCCGTCGGGGGCGACGCCACCGTCGAGGTGCATCTTGGCGAAGCGGGCGACGTCGCCGGCGGAGACGATGACCCTGGCGCCCGGCGCGACCCCGCGTGGCATCAGATCCCAGGCCGGTGCCGGATCGGGGTCCTGGCCGGGCGCGCCCATGTGGCCCATGGCCACGCGGAATCGCAGCGCCTCTTCCGGCAGCGTCATCGAGTGCTCGAGTCCGAGCGGGGTGAACAGCCGGTCTTTCAGCGCTTGATCCCAGGTCTGGCCGGTCAGCACCTCGATGATGCGGCCGAGCACGACGTAGCCGACGCCGCCGTAGGAGAACCCCGTCCCGGGTGGAACGTCCAGCGCCACGTTCCTGGCGGCTTCAACGTACTTGGCCAGGCAGTCATCTCCGCGACCTGAGTCGTAGTTGAAGTCGGTGGTCATCCCGCCGGTGTGGGACAACAACTGCCGGATCGTGATCGTCTTGGTGGCTTCCGGGTCGGGGGTGGCGAACTCCGGCAGCACGCTCACCACTGTCGCGTCCAGATCCAGGTCGCCGGCGTCGATGAGCTGCATCACCAGTGTGGCGGTGTAGACCTTGGCCAGCGAGCCGGCCAGGAACACCGAGTCGGCGGTCACTTCCACTCCGGTGCCCCGGTGCAGCACGCCGCTGGCCAATTCGTGGACGGTGCCGCCGGTCAGGACGGCCAGCGACGCCCCGGGCACGTGGTAGGCGGCGCGTAGCTCGTCAAGCCGGGCCTGCCAGTGGGCGGCGTCGAATACGGGTGATGACACGAGGGTTTCCTTTCGCAATCACGAGGTGCCGTACAGTGTGCGGCCTTGCGCACACTGTACGAAGAGCGCACGATGTTCGCAAGTCGTACACTGTGCCGTTGGCATAGTCGTGAGGCGACGAGGAGGCCGCATGCCAGCTGACGAGCAGCCGCTCCCCTCGGTGTGGACTCGTCCGCAGCCGCAGCGGCGCGAGCAGCCGGCTCTGAGCCGACAGCAGATTGTGTCCGCAGCACTCGAACTGCTGGACGCCGAGGGCATCGACGCCTTGAGCATGCGCAAGCTCGGCACTCGCCTGAACGCCGGCGCCACCTCGATGTATACGCACGTGGCCAACAAGGACGAACTGCTCGAACTGGTCGTGGACGAGGTCTACGGCGAGATCGAGACACCGGCCACCGGAGATCCGGCGGGCTGGCGAGCGGCCGTCACCTGCTGCGCTCACAGCATGCGCGCCACGCTACTGCGCCACCCCTGGATCGTCTCCGTGCTCGGCGAAGCCGGCTTGGCCTACCTGGGACCAAACGTGCTGCGGCTGCAGGAGGCCATGCTCGCCATGTTCGAAGCGGGCGGCTTCTCCCTGCAAGCGGCCGACCAGGCCATGAACACCCTCGTGGCCTACGTCATCGGCATCTCGACCAGCGAGGCCGCCTGGCTGACCACCCTCGCCCGCAGCGGCCAAAGCGAACAGGAATGGGCCGACCGCCTGTGGCCGGCCGCCGAACAAGCCGTCCAGGGCTACCCACGACTGCGCAAGCTGTACGCCGTGCAGCGAACCCAGGGCCTCAACAGCACTCGCGACGACGACTTCGACACCGGGCTCGAAAGCGTCCTGCACGGTCTGGCGAACTACCTCACCAACGACGGCTAGATCCACCTGCCGGCATCGTATCGAGGTCCTGGCAGGGTTGCGCAGGCGGAGCCTGCGCCTGAATAAGGGCGTCTGAGCGAAGCGAAGCCCTACCTACGCGAAGGCCGAGGAGGGGCATAATGGCGGCCGATGCCGAAACTTCGGGAATTGTCGGGATATGCGGCGGCGATTGCGCCCGTCATCGACGCGGCCCACGTCAACGTGCATGCCTCGGCTCGCAGGGCGGTCGCCGAATTGTCCGAGGCGGCCAGTGTGAGCCCGGGATTCCTGTCCGACCTGCGTTTCATGTTGCCGCTCCGGTCACTCACCCGGACCGACCTCGGCACGATCTACCGGTACGGCGACGCCGAGGGGCGCGAGTCCGGCATCCAGGAGCACCTCCGCGAGGGCGCCCTGGCCGAGGACGGTGAGGGGGCGCTGCGGGTGACGACAGCGGGGCTGGAGTTCATCCGGCGCCTGTACGACGTGCACGGCGCCGTGGTCGAGCGGATCTGGACCGGACACGATCTGCCCGGGCTGGCCCGGCTGGCAGGCAGGGTGCTCGATCACGCCGAACGCGTGCCGGGAGGCGCGCTGGCCCTGGTGGCGCCCCCCTACGAGCCGGACGGGACCGCCACCGGGGTGCTGCTGTTCAACCGGCTCGCCGTACTCCGGTATCACCGTGCCGACGCGCATGTCGCGGCCTGGCAGGCGGAGGGCCTGTCCGCGGCCGAGATCGTCGGCCTGCGGGACGGGCCCGTCCGTGCCCGGATCGAGGCGGACACCAACCTGCGGGCCGCCGCGCCGTACGCGATCCTCTCCGAGGACGAGCGGCGGACCCTGTACGACGGCCTGCTGAAGCTCATCTAGTCTGCTGAAGCTCATTCAGAGCGACGCCAGCAGCCGGCCCACCTGCGTGCGGTCGTTCACGCCCAGCTTGTCGTACGCCGCCTGCAGATGATTGGCGGCCGTACGCGTGGACAGCGTCAGCCGGTCGGCGATCTGCCGGTTCGTCAGGCCGGCCGCCGCGAGCTTGACGATCTCCCGCTGGCGCGGCGTGAGCTCGGGCGTGGCCAGCTCCACCAGCGCCGGAGTCGACACGCCCGGGCAGCGCCTGGCCAGCGCCCATGCCCGGGTCTGCGCGCCCCTGGCCAGGGTGCCGCGGCCCGCGTCCCGGTAGGCCGCCGCCTCCTGCGCCGTGGCCTCGGCCGCGTACAGCAGCATCCCCGACCGCTCGAACTCCTCGGCCACCGTCCCCAGGGAAGCCGGATCGCCCATGGCCCGCGCGTGCCTGGACAGCAGCCCGGCCATTGGCCCGTCCACCCGGCCCACCAGCGCGCAGAGCCGGTCCGCCGCCGGGGCTCCCAGCCGCACCAGGTCGTGCAGCGCGAACATCAGGTTGCCGTACAGCTCGTGCCGCTCCGCGTGGTCCGCGGCCTCCAGGCACAGCCGTACCGCCCCGTCCAGGTCGCCGTCCGCCGCGGCCACCCACACCGCGGCCTGCATCGCGTGCTGCCGGGTGAACGCCCACCTGGACGCCGGCACGGATGCCTCCGCCAGCACCTCCCGAGCCTGCGCCGTGCGGCCCAGCAGCGCCAGCGCGTGCGCCTGCTCGGCCAGCACCCGCCCCAGGTACGGCTCCCGGGCGGGCATCCTGGCCAGGTCGTCCCCGCACCAGCGCAGCGCGCCCGCGACGTCCCCGCGCAGCCGGCTGACCGTCGCCCGCCAGGCCGCGAACCCCGACACCGACAGCTCGGCCGCCGGCAACTCCATCCCCTGCTCCGCGGTACCGGCCGCCGCGTCCAGCCGTCCGGAGAACGTCTGCGCGGCGCAGAGCGCGTCCAGGAAGCTCGGCAGCGCGTGCGGCGCCTCGTCCCGCCAGCCCGCCACGCCGCCCAGCGTCCGTTCGGCGATGGCCAGGCCGGCCTCGGCACGCCCGGAGTAGGCCGCCACCCACGCCTCCATGGACGCCGCGTGCGCCTCGGCGCGCATCGACATCGGCCCGAACGTACGGGATCGCGCCAGCGACCGCGCCGCCCCGGTCAGCCGACCGGCGAAGCAGTCGGCCACGGCCCGGTAGATGTGGGCCTCCTGGAGCCAGGCGGGTTCGGTCAGCGTTCGCGCGGCCACGTCGAGCACCTCGCACGCCTCGGCGTCCGCGCCCGCCCAAGCCAGGTTGATGCCCAGGCTTAAGGCGTACTGGGCGCGATCGGCCTCGGTGACCGCGTCGCGTGCCGCCCGCCGCAGCGTCGCCAGCGCCGAGTCCGCGGCACCCAGCACCATGAGCACCTCGCCGAGCAGCGCGACCGCGGCCACGCCCGCCCCCGCCTCGATCGCGGCCCTCGCCAGGCGCTCGGCCAGCCGGGGATCCTGCCTGCCCCAGGCCAGCCGGGCGGCCGACACCAGCGTCTCCGGGGCGGCGGCCGAGCCGCTGTCCAGCCGCCACACGGCCGCCCGCAGCTCGTCCTCGCGCCGCCGCAACCCGCTGGCCTCCAGCGCGTCGGCCAGCATCCGCAGCCGCCGCCGGGTGCGCAACGTGCCGCAGCCGCCGCGTACCACCTCGCCGTAGAGGGGGTGGCCCAGCCGCAGTTGCTCGCGCCTGCCCTCGCTCGCGGCCACGACCAGGCCGCGGTCCTCGACCCGCTCGATCGCCCGAGCCGACGTCAGCGACGCCAGCAGCTCCGTGCCCAGCGGCTCCCCGAACGCCACCAGCTCAAGCACCTCGCGCTCGTCCTCGTCGAGGTGGCCGATCCGCTCGCCGACCAGCTCGCGCAGCCGGGTCGACATGGACAGTTCGCCCCGCCAGCGCCACTGGCCGTCCCGCTCGGCCAGGCAGCCGCTGTTGTGCCCGGCCTGCACGACCTCGCGCAGGTAGAGCACGTTCCCCTCGCTGACCCGAGCGAGGTGACGTATGGTCTCCGCGGCCACCTCGCCGCCGAGCGCGCCCGCGAGCACCTGCCCGACCTCGTCCCTGGTCAGCGGCGGCAGCTCGATCCTGTCGAGCAGCTCGTCCTTCCACAGCGCGGCCACGGGGGCCGGCTGCGGCTCGCCGGAGCGCACGGTGACCACCACGCGTGCCGTGCCGCTCTCCACCAGGTAGTGCACCAGCGCCGCCGAGGCCGGGTCCAGCCGTTGCGCGTCGTCCACGCTCACCAGCAGCTCGCCCCGCCGCGCGCGGTCGCGCAGGTGGCGGGCGGCCCAGTGCAGCAGGTTCTCGCCGCCCCGCGGCGGCCCTGTGAGCACATGTGCGAACGCGCCGAACGGGATCATCGACGCGGTCTCCGTGCCCAGCGCCCGCACCACCTCGTACCCCGGCAACCCGGCCAGCGCCTCCGCCGCCAGCCTGCTCTTGCCGACCCCGGCCTCGCCGGCGATCACCATGCCTGCTCCAGACCGCAGCGCCGCACGTACGGCCGCGAGCGGCCCCCCTCGCCCGACGAACGGCCAACCGCTCCCCTGCTCGCTCATCGCGCCTCCTCTCGACACCCATCGTGGTGACGAGGGTTTGCGCTTGGTTCAGGTCGTAGAGCGTGTCAAACCGGCGGCGGCACGCAGCAGCTCCATGAGCGCGTCCGCGCCGACGAACGGCACCGCCTCGCCCCCGACCTCTTCGAGCAGCCCGCGGAGCTGGCCGCCGGATTGCTCGGGCTCGACCAGCCGGACGATGACCGTTCTCATCTGGAAACCATCTCGCCGGCCGGTTCAGGTCTGGTTCAGGCGGGGTACGGGGCGGGCTCGACGTCCAGCTCGCGCATGCGTTCCGCGTAGAGGTGGTAGCGCCTGCGCGCGTCGCCGCGGCGGCCTGCCCGGTCGAGCACCCGCACCAGGCCGAGGTGGGCACGCTCGTCGTAGTGGTCGCGCTCCAGCAGCCGCAGCCAGTAGCGGGCGGCCTCGTCGTAGCGCCGCTCCTCCGCCCGCGCCGTGGCGAGCCTCGCCGCCGCCTGCGTGTACGCCAGGCGGGCCTGCTCGCGCAGCCCCACGGCCCAGTCCGCGTAGGGGTCCTCCTCGCAGAACTCCCCGCCGTACGCGCTCTCGGCCGCCGCCCACCGCTCCAGTGCCTCGGCCGTACGCCCTGCCTGATCGAGCCGTACGGCCTCAGCCACCAGATCCAGAAATTTCTCGACATCGACGTCGACGTTCGACAGGTCCAGCCGCAACGCGCCCTCATCCGAGACCACGATCTCGTCCGCCGGCCGTTCGTGCGCCGGGTCCAGCACCGCACGCAGCGTGGACACCATGACGTTCAGCCGCCGCAACCCGACCGCCTCGCCCTCCTGGTCGGGCCAGAGGATCTCGACCAGCCGCTCCCTGCCGATCCCGCTGCCTCTCCGGCTGACCAGGATCTTCAGCAGGTCGCGGGCCTTGCGCGACTGCCAGGCCGTACGGGGGACCGGCACGCCGCCGCGCAGCACGCGGAACGTTCCCATGGTCTCGACGGCCACTCTTGCGCCCGGCGCGGGAGCGGCGCGTGCGACCAGCGCGTCGATCCGGTCGTCGAGCGCCCGGCAGCCGATCGCGTGCATACGTTCGCGCACCCGTGCGGCCACGCCGCCGCCGGTCGCCGGGTCGGCCAGGGCCGCCCTGACCAGCTCGGCCCTGGCCTGCCCGATCGGGTCGCCCAGCATGGTCCACCTGCGCACCGCCTCGTCGGCCAGCCGGGCGTCGCCGTCGAGTTCGGCCCGCACCTCGGCGACGGCGGCCTGCGCCGCGTGGTCCCTGCGGCTCAACGCGACGGGCTCGGCCTCGTCGAGCAGCGCCCTGGCGTCGCCGGGCCGCCGGCCCGTGAGCGCCACGCGGGCGGCCACGACCCTGGCGGCCACCCCCGCGATGCCCTCGGTGTGCTCGAGCGCCTGCTCGGCGACCCGGGCGGCCTCCTCCAGGTCGTCGCCGGCGAGCAGTTCGGCGAGGCCGTTGAGCGCGTTGGACACCACCTGCACGTCGCCGGGCGGCGCCTCGGCGATGATCCGGCGGTAGATCGCGGTCGCCGCCCCGCGGTCGCCGCGCAGCGCGTGGACCTCGGCCAGCCGGAGCAGCCCATATGTGACCAGCCTGGAGCCGATCCCTTCCCACCCGGCCACCGCTGTGGCGGCTTCGGTGGCGGCCTCCTCCAGACGGCCCAGCCCGATCAGCGCCTTGGCCCGGTTGGCGGCACTGAGCGCGGCAAAAGGGGCGAAGGACACCAGGCCCGACAGTCTGCCCGCCTGGTCCGTCTCGGTCAGGGCCTCAGCGTACGAGCCCTCGTCAAGGTAGCGGGAGGCGCGGTTGGCGTGGATGCGGATGAGCTGGACGATGTCGCCCGCGCGTTCGGCGTACTCCAGGGCGCGCAGGTAGTGGGCGTCGTTGGCGCGGCGGTCGCCGTCGAGGGAGGCGAGCATGGCCAGCACCGTGTTCGCCTCCGCCAGGGCGCCCGGGTCTCCCAGGCCGGCGGCCTGCTCCATCGCCTTGTCGGCGAGCTCGGCGCAGCCTGCCCGATCGCCTTTCATCCACAGCACGGAGGCGGCGGAGGCGGCGCACATGGCGGCGTCGGCGGGCGGGAAGCCGTACTCATGGCCTCTGTAGTACATGGCGAGCGCCGCGTCGTACTCGCCGCGCCGGTGGTCGATGAAGCCGAGTCGCCTGGCCACGCACGCGTCGAAGGCCGGGCCCTCGGCGGCCCGGGCGAGCAGTTCGCGGGCGCGGGTCCAGTGGCCGCGGTTCTGCTCGGCGATGCCGGCCAGCTTGACCATGGGGGGCGAGTGCCTGGCGGCCTCGGGCAACAGCTCCAGCGCGCCGAGCACGTCGCCGCGCTCGGCCAGGCGCAGGCCGTACGAGTCGAGGAGCGAGGCCGCCAGACCCGGATGCTCCGTCGCGACGGCCGCGCGAAGGGCCAGCTCGGGCTGGTCGTGCTCGACGTACCAGCGGGAGGCGACCGCCGCCACGTCGTGGGCCTCGTTCCGGTCCAGCGGGGCGTGCTTGGTGAGCACGTGCCTGCTGGTCGAGGTCAGGCGGTGGCCGTCCTGGCCGGCCTCGAGGAAGAGTCCGCGGCTGGTCAGCGAGTCGAGCGTGTCTGGCGGCGCGCCGAGCGTGGCCGCCAGCTCCGCGGTCAGCACGGGCAGGACGGTGGCGGCACGCAGCAGCTCGCGCATGGCCGGCGGCAGGTCCTTGAACGCGGCGAGCGTGAGGCGTTCGAGCGTGGCGGAGTTCGCGGCCAGCCCGGCGGCCGTGCGGGGCCAGTCGGCGAGGTCCTCGCGGGCCAGCGTGTCGAGCGCGGCCTGCACGGCGGCCGGCCAGCCGCCGCAGGCGTCGTGCAGCGTGGCGGCGATGGCCGCGCCCTGCTCGCCCAGCCGGTCGCGCGCCCAGGCGGCGGTCTCGTCCGGGGTGAGCGCGAGATCCGTCGCGTCGAAGTCGAGCACCTCGTGGTCCTGGCGCAGCCGGGCGGTCGGGAACGGCAGCGGCGCCCGCGACGCGGTGACCAGGTGCAGATGCCTGGGGGCGGCGCGGACCAGCGTCTCCACGTACCGGACGGAGCCCGGCGCGCCCGCGATGACGTCGATGTCGTCGAAGACCAGGGCCAGCCCGCGCCGCAACTGCCTGGCCAGCGCCTCGGCCAGCGCGCCCGCCAGCGCGGACGCCCTGGACAGCTCGTCGGCGTCGGGGCCGAGCGGGGCCCCTGCGGCGGTCACCAGGTCGGCGGGCAGACCGGGCACCTTCTCCGACATGGCCGACGCCACCGCTCCCGCCAGCGTGGGGAGATCGCGGTCGGCGGGCCCGAGCCGGTGCAGCACCGCACCGACGGCCAGGCTCCAACCCGCCAGGGCGGTCGACTTCCCGTAGCCTGTAGTTGCTACGAGCGAGGTGAGCCTGTACGTCAGCGCCCCGTCGAGCCGCCGGTCGAGGGCGGGACGGGGTCGCACCCACCCTCGGTCCACTCCCGCATGCTACGCCGGGGGGTCGCGAGGGACTCCATAGTTCGAAAAGTGCCACCTCCCGGTAACAGACCGGCGGGCGCACTATGGTCGTACTTCTTAACAGGAGGCACCGTGGAACAGGATCTGCCCGGCGGTGCGAGGCTGATAGTGGGGGTGGACGAGTCCCCGGCCTCGCGTTGGGCGCTGGCCTGGGCCATCGGGGCGGCCAGGCTGCACCGGATGGCCCTGGTCGCCGTGCACGTCAGCCGCGCGCCCGTCCATCCCTTCCCCGAGGCACTGCCCGTTCAGCACGCGCTCAGAGCCGGTGAGGAAGCACGTTGCACCGAAGTGGTCGCCGGCGTGTTCGATGACGTCGCAGGCGGCGTGCCCGACGACATCAAGACAGTCGTGGTCGGCCGTGTCGGCGATCCCGGCTACCATCTCGTCGACCTGGCCCGCGAGGGCGACCTGCTGGTGCTCGGGCGGAGCCGGCGCGGGCTGCTCAGCCGCATCTTCCTGCCCTCGACCAGCATGTACTGCGCCCGCCACGCGAGGACCACGGTCGTCATCGTGCAGCAGCCGTCGCCGCCCGACGATCCCCAGCTGTCAGGGGAGCGGGCCCGCCGCTTCTGGAGCCGCCGCCATCCTTAGGCGTCGCAGCCCCTCGGGGATGTCGTACTTGGTGATCTCGCCGTAGCCCAGGACGACGCCGGGCTGTGCCGGGCTCTCGCTGCAGTACGCCTCCAACGACTCCACGGCCAGGCCCGGCACGGGCCGTACAGACACTCCCGGGGCAAGGCGGGCACACAGGTGCAGACCTGCCGTGGACGGGATCAGGAGCAGGCGCTCGTCACCGGCCAATGCTTCGGCGATCAAGGCGTGCCTGGCGGCGTACTCGCGGGTCGCCTTCCTGATGTGCCTGGCCAGGAGGCCCTCGTCGATGAAGCGGGCCAGCGCCGCCTGCGTGGGCACGTCGCTGTGCCAGTCGGAGAGCTGCTTGGCCGCGTGCAGCGCGGGCGCGAGCGAGGCCGGGGCGACGAGGAAGCCGAGCCTGAGCATGGGCAGCAGGGTCTTGGAGAACGAGCCCACGTAGATGACCCGGCCCGCGCGGTCGAGGCTCTGGAGGGGCTCCAGCGGGCGCTCCCCGAAGCGGAACTCGCTGTCGTAGTCGTCCTCGATCACGACCGCCCTGCGGCGCTCCGCCCAGGCCAGGAGGGCGGCGCGGCGGGCCAGCGACATGGGCGTGCCCAGGGGGAACTGGTGCGAAGGCGTGACGTACACGATGCGGGCGGCGCGGGGGATGGCCCGCACCTCGATGCCCTCCGCGTCCACCGGCACTCCGGCCACCCGGGCGCCGAGCGAGCGGAACAGCAGGCGGGCCGGCGGGTAGCCGGGCTCCTCGACGGCCACGCAGGTGCCCGGCTCGATCAGGACGCGGCCGATGAGGTCGAGCGCCTGCTGGGCGCCGTTCGTGATCAGCACGTCGTCGGGGCCGGCGTGGACCGAGCGGCTGATGCCGATATGCCGGGAGATGGCCTCTCTCAGCGGCTCATATCCGGAAGGGCGGTTGTACGTGGCGGCGCTCACTCGCAGCTCGCGGGCCACCAGCCGGCGCCACGTCTCCATCGGGAAGAGCCGGGGGTCCGGTACGCCGACGCGGAAGTCGTACCGGGCGCCCTGCATGGCCTTCGGAGCGTCCACCTCCCGCCAGAACGCCCGCGGCCGCACGACTCCCTTCGGCGCCGCCCTGCCGCGGACCGGCTCCGCCGACACGAACGTGCCCGCTCCCGCCCGCCCCACCAGGAACCCGTCGGCGACCAGCCGGTCGTAGGCCACCGCGACCGTGTTCCTGGAGATCTCCAGCCTCCGCGCCAGCTCCCTGGTCGGGGGGAGCCGCTCGCCCGACCTGAGCCGGCCGTCGAGTATGGCGTCGAGGAGCTGCCGGTAGACCTGTGCGGCCAGGTCACCTCGGCCTTTCAGGGTGATGTGGACGTCCATCTTGGCCCAATCAGTTTGCCGGAAATTGGAGCTTATCTCGGGACAAAATGGGACCCAAGATGGACGCATGACACAACGAATGAATCTCGGACCGCTGGTTGGCGACGTTTACCGGCACGCGGGCGCGCTGGACAGCTTCGTCGAGGAGAGCGCGCTCCCCAAGCCCCTGCTGTACCTGGTGTTGCTGCGCGCCAGTCAGATCAACGGCTGCGTCTACTGCGTGGACGCGCACAGCGCCGACGCCAGGCAGGCGGGGGAGAGTGACGCCCGGCTGCACTCGGTCGCCGTTTGGCGCGAGTCGCCGTTCTTCACCGAGCAGGAACGCGCCGCCCTGGCCTACACCGAGGCCGCCACCAGGCTCTCCACCGATGACGTCACGGACGAGATCTGGGATCAGGCGGCTGCCCACTTCGCTGAGAAGGAGCTGGCGGCGCTGATCGTGGCCGTGGCCACCATCAACTTCTGGAACCGCCTGGCTGTCTCCACCCGGATGACCCCGCCTTCGTACAAGCCATGAAAAATCGACGAATCCTGGTCTATGCCCAGCTCGCGAACTCCATTGGCGACGGTGTCTACCTCGTCACCTCCGCGTTCTACTTCGCCAGGATCGTCGGCCTGTCGGCCACCGAGATCGGCCTCGGCCTCACGCTGGGCTGGGCCGTCGGCGCGGTGGCCGGCGTGCCGCTCGGCCATCTGGCCGACCGGCGCGGGCCCCGCGGAGTC
Organism: Nonomuraea sp. B19D2; assembly: GCF_040137845.1. Taxonomy (NCBI): domain Bacteria; kingdom Bacillati; phylum Actinomycetota; class Actinomycetes; order Streptosporangiales; family Streptosporangiaceae; genus Nonomuraea; species Nonomuraea sp. B19D2. Next base: position 94,594 of record NZ_JBEFAK010000036.1, read on the forward strand.
GCCGTGCTGCTCGCGCTCACCACCGCCACGGCGGTCGCCTCCTTCTTGCTCGTCCGCTCGTTCGCGCTGTTCGTGCTCGTGGCCTGCCTGTACGGCACGGCGCAGACCGGCTTGTCGGCCGCCCGCCAGGCCCTGCTCGCCGGGCTGATCGCCCCCGCCGAGCGCACGGCCGTACGGGCCGTCCTGCAGTCCACGCTCAACGGCGGCCTGGCCGTCGGCGCCGCCCTGGGCGGGCTCGCCCTCCACCTCGGCACGCACGCCGCTTACGCGGCGGTGTTCGCACTCGACGCCCTGAGCTTCCTGGTCGCCGCCTTCCTCCTGCTCAGGCTGCCTGCCGTACGGGTCGCTCAGGTCGCCTCCGGCCCGCGGCTCGCGGTGCTCAGGGATCGTCCCTACGCGCTCGTCACGCTGATCAACGCCGTGCTGCTCTTCTACATGCCGCTGCTCAGCCTGATCGTGCCGCTCTGGATCACCTCCCGGACGAGCGCGCCCACCTGGATGGTCTCGGTGCTGCTGCTGATCAACACCGGCACGGTGCTGCTCTTCCAGGTGCGGGTGGCAAGGCGCGTGAAGGGACTGCGCTCTGCCTCTCTGTCGGTGCGGAACGCCGGGTTGGTGATGTTCGCCGCCTGCGCGGTGTTCGCGTTGAGCCCGTACGGGTGGCTGTTCCTGCTGGTGGCGGCCGGGCTGCAGGTCTTCAGCGAGATGCTGCTGGCCTCCGGGGGCTGGGAGATCGGCTTCGCCCTCGCCCCTGACGACAAGCAGGGCCAGTACCAGGCGTTCTTCGGCACCGGCGTGGCCGTGGCGAGGATGCTCGGGCCCGTCGTGCTCACCACGCTGGTGCTGGGCGGCGGCACGCTCGGGTGGCTGCTGCTCGGCGCGGTGTTCGTGGCGGCCGGCGCCTCGATGGCACCGGCCGTCAGATGGGGGCAGCGCTCGCTTGCCGGGGCGGCTGCCTGACTCAGTGCTTGTGGTCGTGGGTGGCGGACGGCGCGTGGCCGTCCGCCAGCGTGGCCGTGGCGGTGAAGCTCGCCGTACGGACCTTGTCGTCGTGCTGGAAGTCCAGGAACAGCCGGTAGTCGCCGCCGCTGGGCGCCTCCGCGTAGAAGGTGATCTCCGGTCCGGCCTTGCCGCTCTCTTCCGGATGCACGTGCAGGTAGGCCAGGTCACCTGCCCGCAGAGCGACCAGGTGACCGTACGCGCCGAGGTAAGGCTGCAGGTCGGTCACCGGCTCGCCGTCCTTGTTCACCGTGAGCGTCAGCTTGCCCGCGCGGCCCGGGACCAGGTCTCCCGCGAGGTTCACGGTGTAGGCGTCGACCGCGGCCGTACGGCTGACGTGGGGCAGCGGCTCGTGCCGGTAGTCGCCCTCGGCCTGCAGGTCCACGCCGAGCGTCAGGTTCTCGCCGCCCTCGGGGGTGAAGTCGGCGAAGGCGCGGTACGGGCCCGCCTTGGGGAGCGTCAGCCTGACCGACCAGGTGCCGTCGGGGGCCAGGGCCGGATGTACGTGCTGGAAGCTCACGAGGTCGCGGGAGGCGACGATGAGGTGGAGCTTCTTGTCGTGCTCCGTCCGGTAGCGGGTCACCGGCTCGCCGTCGGGACCTTTCACGGTGAACCGGAAGTCCGTGGGCTGGCCGGGCATGATCATCGTGGCGACCGGGTCGAGGGTGTAGCCGTTCTGCGACACTTGGAGCCCTCCAGGGGCGTCGCCGCTCACTGGCCGCACGGCTTGCCCGTGGGCTTGCTGGGCGGCGTGCCCGTGGGCTTCCTGAGCGGCGTGGCCGTCGGCTTCCTGGGCGGCGTGCCCGTGGGCTTCCTGAGCGGCGTGGCCGTCGGCTTCCTGGGCGGTGTGATCGCTGGGCCCGGCTGGCATCGGGGGCTGAGCAACCGTGGGATCGGGGCCGACCAACCGACCCACTCCCAGAGCACCGCCGAAGACGACGACCAGCCCCAGGGCGTAGGCACCGATCCTGCCCGGCGCATTCATGCTCGCCCCGCCACCTCGTATCCCGCCTCTTCGACCGCCGCGGTGATCTTGGCCGAGTCAACGGGGCCATCGCTGTCGACCGTCAACAGGCCGCTGGCCAGATCCACGTTGACGGAGGTGACCCCTGCCACCTCGCCGACCTCCTCCTTCACCGAGCTCACGCAGTGGCCGCAGGTCATGCCCTTCACGGTGTAGGCGGCGGTGCTCATGACGATCTCCTCAGTGTGCGTGCGCGTGCGCGTGTTTGTGCTCTTGCATTGATCCTTCGTATGCCCCGCGACTCTATACCCCGAGGCGGTATGCGGTCGGAACCACGGGCTCTCTATGTCGTACGGCGGGTTCCCGCCTGAGGTTCGGCCGGCCCCGAGGCGGACACCAGTGGAATGCGACACACGCGGAAGTCGAGGCCGTGCCGAGCCACGCGCCCGGGCGCGATATTTGGCATGATCGAGCTGTTGTCCGAGATAGCGGATACCAGAGGCGGACCCAGGCGGGCGCCCATGACGGACGGAAAGGGGTTCCAGAGGGCCGTCGATGGGCGGGCGTATCGGCCCCCAACCTGGGGGTTGACCACTCGTTCTCCGCACATTCCGCACATCTGGCCCGTGCGCAACACCGGGAGCGCAGCCATCCCTTGCTAGGCTGCTTGTCAACCGTTGGGTCTCACCCCGGCAGGTGAGGCCGTCGAAGAAGTGGGGTCACACCGTGAAGAAGCTGCTTGTTCTGGCGCTGATCGCCCTTGGGGGGTTGCTGATCTGGCGTAAGGTGCAGGCCGACCGTGCAGAGCTCGATCTCTGGACCGAGGCGACCGGCACCGAGAACTAACCGACCGGCGAGGCGATGAGTGACGTCGTCCCCGTAAAGCTGGTGTGCCTGGACCTGGCAGGCACCACAGTCGGTGACATCGCCATGGTCGAGCGCGCCTTCGCAGAGGCGATCGCGACCCAGGGCATAGTGCCCGGGACCGGAGCGTACGCGCGTGCCATGGTTCACGTGCACCGGTCCCGGGGCTGCCCCAAGATCGATGTCTTCCGCGGGATCTTCCCCGGAAACGAGGCCCAGGCGCAAGCGGCGAACCTGACGTTCGAGCGCTCCTATGAGGGCGCCCTCGAGCGGGCAGGTCTCTCACCCATGCCCGGAGCCCTGGAGGTCCTCGACAAACTCCGCGGCACCGGCATCAAGCTCGCCCTGATCACCGGCTTCAGCCGCACCACCCTGAGCCGCGTCCTGAGCGTGCTCGGCTGGCACGACAAGATCGACCTTGCCATCTCCCCCGAAGACGCCGGCGGCCGCGGCCGCCCCTGGCCGGACATGATCCTGTACGCGGTGCTGCGCCTGGGGGTGGAGGACGTACGCCACGTGGCGGTCATCGGCGACTCGGAAAGCGACATGCTGTGCGGCAAGCGCGCGGGCGCGTCGATCGTGGCTGGGGTGATGACCGGCGTCCACAGCCGCGAACGCCTTCTCAAGGGCGGCGCCACCCACATCCTCGACTCGATCGTGGACTTCCCGAGTTTGGTGTTGAGCGGTGACCTTGGTACGACGCAGGTAGCCTCGTCTGCCCGGTAAGCTATCTTCGTCGAAGGGGCCTTAGCTCAGTTGGCAGAGCGCCTGCTTTGCAAGCAGGAAGTCAGGAGTTCGAATCTCCTAGGCTCCACACATACGAAAGCCCAGGTCAACGGCCTGGGCTTTCGATCTTTCTGGGGTCCGGTTTTGGGGTCGTGCCCGTTACGTGCCCGATGGCTTCTTGGTGAGCGCACCGCGGGCGAGGGCGTCAAGCCTGCGTGCGACCTCGCGCTTACGCTCGTCGGTGGAGTGCTGGTAGATGAGCGCCGCCCGAGTGCTGGAGTGGCCCATGCGGGTCATCAGCTCTCGGGTGGATGCGCCCGTGCTGGCGGCCAGGGTGTTGCCGGTGTGTCGGAGATCGTGGAAATGGATCTTCGGTACGCCCGCGTCCTGGAGTGCCTTGGCCCAGACACGGCGGTTGAAGTTGGTGTTGCGCAGCGCCCCGTTGTCCGGTCCGGCGAAGATCAAGCCTTCCGGGCCGTCCTGGGCGAAGTCCTTCACGTGCGCGCGCAACTTGGCCACTTCCCCTGATCGTCCACTCCCCGCGCGTTGCTCAATGAGGTATTGCTGTGCACGATCACGATCACCGCTTCCATGGCCACTCCGGCGCTACCTGTTGCGATCAGCAAGCGTCCGACCGTCTTTCGCAGAAACAGCAGCAGTGCGGCTGTGACGAGCATGACCGCGGATCAGCGCGGGTTCCCGCGGCCGGGGTCTGGCTCGGCCGGCCGGGGTGTGCTGTCCAGGTAGGTGAGTACTGCGCGTACGCGGCGGTGGCCGGAGTCGTCCGGTGCCAGGCCGAGCTTGGCGAAGATGTTGCCGATGTGCTTGTGGACGGCGTTGTCGGAGATGCGCATCCGCTCGGCGATGGTGGCGTTGTCGTGGCCCTGCGCCATGAGGGCGAGCGACTCTCGCTCGCGGGAGGTGAGGGTGTCCAGGGGGTCGCCGGCGCGGCGGGCGAGGAGTTGGGCGACCACTTCGGGGTCCATGGCGGTGCCGCCGGCCGCGACGCGGCGCAGGGCGTCAACGAATTCGGCCACCCGGCCGATGCGGTCCTTGAGGAGGTAGCCGATGCCGCCGCGGCCGTCGGAGAGGAGCTCGCCGGCGTACTCGCGCTCGACGTACTGCGAGAGCACCAGGATCGGCAGCGCGCCGTGCTCCCGGCGGGCCCGCAGCGCGGCGTGGATTCCCTCGTCGCGGAACGACGGTGGCAGCCGCACGTCGACGATCGCGATGTCGGGGCGGTGCTCGGCGACGGCGAGGAGGAACGCCTCGCCGTCGCAGACGACCGCCACGACTTCGCAGCCCTTCGCCGCCAGCAGCAGCTCCAGGCCGCTGGACAGCAGGACGTTGTCCTCGGCGATCACGACCCGCACGGGACCTCCTGAACGATCACTATGCGCACGGCATCTGGACGGCGAGCGTGGTGGGGCCGCCCGGCGGGCTGTCGAGGCGGACCGCGCCGTCCAGGGCGGCGACCCGCCGGCGTATCCCGGGGATCCCGGTGCCGCGCGCCTCGTCGGCGCCGCCCCTTCCGTCGTCGGTTACCTCGATGGACAACACGTCGTCGGCGCGCTCGATCCGGAGGGCCACTCGCGTGGCGGCGGCGTGCTTGGTCACGTTCGTCAGCGCCTCGGCGATCACGTAGTAGGCCACCGCCTCCACGGTCGCCGGGAGCGCGCCCAGATCGGCGAGCTCGATGTGGACCGGCACACTCGACCGGGCGGCCAGCGCCGTCAGCGCCCCGTCGAGCCCACGGTCGGCGAGGATCGGCGGGTAGATCGTCTGGAGCACCGCGCGGAGCTCGACCATCGCCTCCTCCGCCGTCTCGTGCGCCTGCGCGAGCAGCGCCGCGACCGTGTCCGGATCGTCGGCGAGCGACTCCCGGGCCATGCCCAGTTGCATGGCAATGGTCACCAGGCGCGCCTGCGTCCCGTCGTGCAGATCGCGTTCGATCCGCTGGAGCTCCGCGCCATGGGCGTCGACCACGCCGACCCGGCTCCTGGTCAGCACGTCGACCCGCTCGGTGAGCCGTTCGCGGGCCGACGGCGCGAGCACCGCCAGGCACAGCCGCGCGTGGAGTCGCGCCAGCGCCGGGAGCACCCACCAGGCCGCCGCACCGAGGACGGCGATCTGAACAGAGCCCCCGACCAGCGCGGTCTCCCAATCGCCCACATGGACATCGAAGAACGAGAACAGGGTGGGACGCGCGTCGGTGGGAAACGCCCACCACAATGGCAACGCCACCGCGGCGACCAGGATGTTGCCCAGGCACATCAGGGCGGCCAGCCCGAGCGGGAACCCGACGGCGACGTGCGCGAGCGCCCAGGCGAGATCCCGCCGCCCGCCCGGCCGCCCATCGACCGGAACGCCGAGCAGCCGGCCGGCCCGCTGACGGTGCCAGTCCGCCCAGCCCCGCGCCGCCGGCGGCGCGAGCAGCACCGGCAACGCAAGCACTGTGACCACGGCGGTGGCCAGCGTGCCCAGTAGGTAGACCGAGCCGGAGAACGCACGGTCACGCATGCGCACCTCCTCACGACGCCGTACGGAGATCATTATCCGTCACCGGTCCCCGCCGGGCACTACAGCGGGCTGTACCAACGCGCGTGCGGCCAGCTGTATCGTGCCGGACGTCCGGCCGAAATAGCGTCCCCGACCATGAAACCGACATGTGCGCGGACCCGCAGACGCCTGGTCCCGGCCATCGCCTTGATCGCCCTGTCCGCCGCCGTTGCGCCCGCGGCCAGAGCCGACGGCGGCCCGCCCCCACCGCTCGACTGGAAGCCCTGCGCACAGGGCCCCCACGACGCCCTCGGCAGGGAGCTCGACCGGGCAGGCGCACAGTGCGCGGAGCTCACCGTCCCACTCGACCACTTCAGGCCCGGCGGCCGCACCATCAAACTCGCGTTGTCCCGCCTCCCCGCCACCGACCGCGCCCATCGCATCGGCACCATGGTCCTCAACCACGGCGGCCCCGGCGAGAGCACGCTGGGCATGCCCCTGCAGACGCGCGCGGCCATGAAGGACGTTGCCGCCCGTTACGACCTCGTCGGCCTGGACCCGCGCTTCGTCGGGCGCAGCACGCCGCTCGACTGCGGTTGGCCCATCGGCCTGTGGCTCCGCTCGGCCGGCCCGACCCGCGCCCGGTTCGATCACCAGGTGGCGGTGCAGCACGACCTGGCCAAGCGCTGCGCCCGGCGCCACGCCGACGTGCTCCCGTACGCCAACACGCGCGACACGGCGCGCGACATCGACCTCGTGCGCCGCGTCCTCGGGGAGCGCCGGATCTCCTTCCTCGGCTACTCCTACGGCAGCTACCTGGGCGCGGTCTACACCCAGATGTTCCCCGGCCGCACCGACCGCGTGGTCCTGGACAGCGCGGGTGACCCGAACAAGTGGGGCCCCCGGGCGACGCAGGGCACCGAAGATGAGGCGGAACGCGCGCTGCGCGGCTGGGCGGCTTGGGCCGCCAAACGTCACGGCACCTATGGCCTCGGCGCCACCCCCGCCCGCGTGCTCGCCACCGTGAACGCAATCGTTGCCGCCGCGCAGGACCGCCCGCTGCGCGTCGGACCGTACGAGGTGGACGACCAGGCGGTCCCGTACATCCTCTCCGCCGGCTCCGGCGACGACCGCCCCGCGGCCCGCGCGGAGTTCACCTCCACCGTTCGAACCCTGAACGCGGCCGCGCACGGCCGCCCGGCCGCCCCCGGCTCCGAACTCGACGGATTCCTCACGTTCGTCCTGACCAGCGCCGGCTCCCCGCTCGCCAGCCCGGCTGCCGCGATCGTCTGCGGCGACCGCGCCGCGCCGCGCGACCCCGACGCCTACTGGAACGACGTCCAGCGCAGCCGTGCGCGCCACCCCCTCTTCGGCCCCCTCAAGAGCAACATCTGGCCCTGCGCCTTCTGGCCGAACCACCCGCGCGAGCACCCCACGCACGTCGCCAACCCCACCCCCGCGCTGATCGTGTCCGCCACCGGCGACACCGCCACCACCTACGAGGGCAGCAAGGCCATGCACCGGGCGCTGACCGGCTCCCGCCTGCTCACCCTGCGCGGCACCACCGCCCACGGGATCTACGGCGAATACGGTGACGCCTGCGTGGACGCCAAGGTCAACGCCTACCTGGCCACCGGCACCCTCCCCGCCGCCGATCCGATCTGCCATCCCTGACCCACCCCCCGAGGCCGGCGTGGGTGTCGAGCAGGACGCGGGCGCCCGGGTCGACCTGCTCGGCGCGCTTGCGGCCTGGTCCGGAGCGAGGCATCCGGTCCTCGGCCGGCGGACGGCGCCCCTCGTTTCGGGGGTCTTACATGGTGTAGGCGCCGGAGGCGAGGGCGATGACGCCGACCACGGTCATCAGCAGTGCCGAGCCGGGGTGCATGGCGATCGAGATGCGGATGTCCTGCTTCTTCCAGGCGAGCCAGACGCCCGGGTAGAGGAAGACGAGTTTCGACAGGACTGTCCAGGGGGCCCAGAAGTGGTACACCGAGAAGAAGAAGGTGTTGAAGAGCGGGGCCCATTTGCCGAGCTGTGGGAGGCGGGGCAGTAGGAAGCCGCGGAAGTAGTACTCCTCGAGCAGGGGCAGGGTGAAGCCGGTGAACGGTGCGCAGATGAGCAGGGTGGTGAGCACGATCTCCTGCGGGTAGCCCTGGAGGTAGGCGGTGCCGTCGGGGCCGGCGCCCTGGTAGTCGACCCAGGTGAAGAACCAGTCGTAGACGATGTTGTCCAGCGGGGTCAGCGAGAGCGAGACCGCGCTCATCCACACGAGGCACGCGGCCCCGAGCCAGAAGGCCTTGCCGGGCGGGAGTGGTTTGTCGCGGTAGTGGACGATGCCCTTCATCGTGAAGCGGCAAGTCCAACCGACCCGGCTCTCGCTCCGTCGAAATCCTCGTCCGGCAGGGGCCCTGGCTGATCAGGATCAGATATAAGGGCGCGGAGCGAGACGGCGAACTACCCGCCGAAGCCGAACTCCGCCTCGGCGCGGACCAGGTCGCCGAGGTCTTCATCGCGGAAATGGCCAAGGACCCCAGCACCGTCGCCCCTGTCGACAGTGGCGTGTGCGGTGCCCTCTCCATCTCGGACGTGGCCTCGGCCTTCTTCCCGTCCGTCACGGAAGTGAGTAGCAGCGGCGACGCTGACGACACCATCTGCACCTGGACAATCCGCGATGAGGACCGGCAGGCGGCCGAGGTGTCGAGAGGCGGCTACTGCGGCGGCGGGGAGATCACCCCAGCGGTCTTCGTCCCTCGTTGCGGCGAATTGCGCATCCACGTCAGCGACCTCGGAGACTCCGGCCGTCAGGACCATGAGACGTGGTTCGACAACAGGTCCGAAAGCTATGACCACCACTCGTCTTTCCGGCGCCTCGCCGGCGTCGGGGACCGGGCGTTCGTCGTCGGCGACCAGGCCCACGTCCTGACGGGAGACCACCTCCTCGAGCTCGATTACTGGGGCGAGAACATCGGCGGCGGTCGCCGCGACGCTTCCGGCTTCCGGGAGCCGAGCCTCGACGAAGCCACCCTCCGTAAGTCCTTCGTCCGGCTTGCCCCGATCTTCGTGTCCGGCTTGTCCACCCGTGATTGAGGTGTCGAGAGCCTCCTCGTCTTAGCCGACGGGCGGGGTGGGATGGTTGCGCGCCGCACCCGACGGCTGGCAGGTCCACGGACCGTGACGTGCGCCTCGCCACCACCTTTCCAAGCCGACGGCGTGCTGAACGCCGCCGCGCTCGCAGCGGCCGCCTTGGAGGTCTCGGCCGCCGAGCACGACCAGTGGCGGTAGCGAGCCGAAGCTGACGAAGTTGCCGCCATCCGGCGATCCGATGCAGGCGGAGCCTCTGCCCGGTACGGCAGGCGGGACCGATTCTTAGATAACTTTCGTTATCTGGCAAGATAGCGATCACCGGCATAGCGCGAGCTGGGCCACCGTCGCTCGGCGCGCAGGCTTTGTTTTCCAGTTATCTGGCAACCAACGGATCGTGGAGGTCGGCCCGGTGGATCCGGTCATCGCCGAGCAGCTCGGCCGCGCACACCCGCTCGCCCGGCACCTCGACGACTTCCTCACCGACCTGGCCAACGCTGGCGCCTCCGCCCACACCCGGCGCGCCTACCGCGGCGACCTGATCGCCTTCGCCGCCCACCACGGCGAGGACATCGCCGAACTGACCGCGACGCCGATCCGGGCGTTCCTGGCCGAGCTCGCCGACCTGGCGCCGGCCAGCCGCAAGCGCAAGCGCGCCGCCGTCGCCTCCTTTGCCAAGTGGGCGGTCCGCCACGACTTCCTGGCCGCCAACCCGATGGACCGCATCGATACCGTCAAGGTGCCCAAGAGCCTGCCTCGCCCGGCCGCGGCCGCCGACGTGGCCAAGGTGCTGGCGGTGGTCTGCTCGCGGCGGCCGCGCAAGGATCTGCCGCTGGACCGGCTGCGGGATCGGGTGCTGTTCGAGACCGCCTATGTGTGCGGCGCACGCGCCTCGGAGGTGTGCGGCCTGTACGTGGAGGACCTGGACCTGCGGCTGGACGACGAGCACGTCCGCATCCACGGCAAGGGCGGCAGCGTACGCACCGTACTGCTGGACGACCGCGGTTACGTCACCCTGCTCAAGCTCTACCTGGCCCGGGCCAGCTACACCGCCGGGCCGCTGTTCCGCGCCTCCATCAACGGCCGCGGCGGGCCGCTGTCCTACGACGCCGCCCACCACCGCTGGCAGGCCTACTGCGCCGCCGCGAAAGTCGGGATTGACATCCACCAGCTGCGTGGCCGCACCCTCGCAGCACTACAACAATCCGGACAATGAAGAAGAAGTTAGGCGTGTGAACATCCCGGCGCAGCCGAGTCGATTTCGTGCTCGGCCGCGCCGACGTGCCTGTGAGGTAGCGATCAGACGGCCCGGTCGTCGGGGCCGGACCTCGTTCCCGTGTCAAACCTCGCCGTCACAGGCGCGGTGCTCCAGTCGCTCACCTCATCGCCCCTGTCGACGCGCAGCAGCCGCGCCTGCACGACGTCCATCAGCTGGTCGGCGCCGGGCAGGAACTCCGGGCCGTTGACGAAGTGCATGACGGCTCCGACGACGTCCTGGCTGTCGTCCTCGTCGAGGTCCTCGGCGTCGAACGGCCTCCAGCCCGTCGCGGTGGCCGCCGCGAGAAGGCGAGCGGGGTCGTGGACGTGCATCTCCAGCAGGCTGATCGTGCGTACGACCGGCCCTGGGAAGGCGTCGAGGCGGGCGTCGCCCGGCGTGCGGCTCTCAAGGTCGCCACCGAGGCCGGCCGAGTCGCCGCGGCCCCGCCGCAGGGACTCCCACGTGGCGGCCAGCTCGGGGGCATCGGCCCAGGTCCCGTTCACGACATCGGCCAGCGTACGGCGGAAGGAGGCGGCGGGCGCGTCGGGCAGAGCCGCTGCGATCCGCTCCGACTCAGCGCGGGCGGCGGGGCCCAAGCCGTTCTCCAGCACCGAGGAGAGAAGGTAGGCAGCGTGCTGAGCGACGGCGGGATCGGTGCAGGTCAGTACGGCATGCAGGGTCGCGGGCTGGCCGGAGCGCTCGACGAGAGCGAGCACCCTGCTCTTGGCGCGGGTGTGCTCGCAGTGGAAGGCACGAGGGACGGCAGAGGTCATGACGGGTTCTCCATCAACGTGAGGTACGTGGAAAACCGCTGGTGGGCACGGTACGGCCACGCCCCCTGACGGAGAAGTCCTGCCCGCTGGTGCTGCTGGTACGGCCAGCTGCCCGGTTCGGTGTTCGCATCGTACCGCTTGGGTGTTGTTTCGGGTGACTACGCGTCGACTGGACCACCCGGGGTTGAACCGGTCGCGGGGTGGGCTCGTGCGGGTGCGCGCGTCGCTCAAACGAGTCGAACCACAAGACCTCGCAACAGGGAGTTGAGCAGGTCGACCACCCCAAGGCGTTGTTCGTTGTCCAGACGAGCGCAACGGTCTGGTGGATAAAGAACAAGCTAAGCGCATGGGATGTCTGGGGGCCGTTCTCGCGCACGGCCGTGCTCGGGCCGCGATGTCTCTGGACGAACATGATTCTTTGGGCAACCATTGCCGAATGGAGCGGCGCCTTACCATCGTGGCAGAGATCTCGGGAGTCATCGCCGCAGCAGCTGGCGTCGCAGCGCTCTTCGTCTCGAATCGTCCCGATCCGCCAGCCACAGTCAAGCCGTCTGCTGTGTCGTCAGCGTCGCCAAGTTTGCCGAACGCGCCTTCCGGTCAAGGCGGCGGACTTCGTGAGTGGTTCTCCCAAGTCGGTGATGCGGCGCAGCAGTTCGGGCAGGGCTGGACTGTGGGGGCACTTGCTGGGTGGGGCTTTGCTCTGTTCATCGTACTCTTGGTGATCGCCTACATCTTGAGGATGAACTATGCGTTACCCGGACCGATCGCCTTCCCGGTCATCGGCCTTTCTGGGCTCCTTCTGTGGATCCTGTGGCCATCTCTTTTGTCCTAATCCCCAGGGTCGTTCATAGCATCCGGCATCTATGTGATTCTTGTATGGGCGATCACCTGGCTCGTGGCCGACAACATGCTCTGGTGAATACCTCAGGGCGTCCGGCGGTCCCAGGCCGTACTGCACGTGCAGCCTCGAGCTGTTCTCGCGCACGGACGTGCTCATACCGCACCGTAGATAACAATGCGGCTGCATCTGTTACGAGCGTAAGCCCTTTAACGATGGACCTGTGTGTAGCGAGAAAAAGGTCCATAGACGCCAAGATCTTGGGACGAGAGAGAGTGAGTGATATCGTGCCAGCTCACGGTAGCAACACTTCGGCAGAAGATCTCGACGCCGAGAGGCGTGAATCTGCGCGCAAGATAGTTCAGCAACAGTCCACGCTGCGCAATCTCCGAACCACAAGGCTTCTGCAAGGCATATGGCTTATCGCAAGTCTGGTGACTGCCGCATTTCTTGGCAGCGCTATGTTCATTGGGATCTGGACTAACTATCGGACACCTTTCACCCTTATAGGGTTTGCCGCTGCTGCAATCTCTACAGCGTTTGCTGCCGGTTACCTTATCAAGCTCCGCCCTAAGATATCTGACAATGTACACACGCTTCGGACGTTTGAGACAGAACAACTCCACTTAGCCGCGAGAGAGGAGGCTAATCCGATCTCAGCCCTTCGTATCTATCGCCTCATCGCTACCAATGACATTGAGGAACTAAGTCGACATGCTCGGCGCAACCAACGCTACGCCAATATCCTGCAGTGGATAGTTATCCTCGGCTCTGTCACTTCTACGAGTCTTGCCGGCATCGCAGTAGGAGGCGGCGATCAGCCTATAGTCCGCCTCGTCACAGCCATCTCTAGCGGCTTAGTTAGCGTGGCTGCAGCAGCTGCTGGGTTCTTCAAGTTTCGTGAGCGCCGCACGACTCAACAACAGACAGCTGACGCGATGAAGAGGCATCTCAAAGCTGTCGAGCTACGGATTAGTGAGTATGACGAAGAGGATGAGGCGCTAGTGCTTAAGAGATTCGCCCAGAACATGGAAGAGTTGAAGGATGAGCAGCGTAAGCGCGAGTTGCAGCTAGAAGAGTCTACCGATAAAGATCCGGGCTAGACTGAACCTTTTTCAGGCTCCTTGGCCGGTGCCCTGGTCACAGCGTGATCGCAATGCCGGTATTCGGCCGGTGACATGAAGAAGCTCCTGGTAGACGGGTTGATCACCACAACCCACACTGTCGCAACCAGGAGCTTCCGGTGCTGTTCTACCGTGCCGCCGTCGATTTGTCGCATCAGACCCTGAACTACGTCGCTGGGGTGATCCGGCGGCGCCGTAAGTCCATGAGGTCGGTCTGGCGGCTGCT
>NZ_JBEFAK010000037.1:0-104689 GCF_040137845.1 Nonomuraea sp. B19D2
AGCGCGTACGCGGTGGGGATCGTCAGCAGCGCCGCGAACCGCACCAGGTCCATCGCGATCAGCAGCGGCCGCTTGCGGCGGAACTCCACCCACGGGCCGAGCGGCACCGCCACGGCCGCGCCCACCACGGCCCCCACGCAGGAGAGCGCGGCGACCTCGGCCGGTCCGGCGTGCAACACCTGGATGGCGATCAGCGGGAACGCGCCGAAGGCGAGCCACGTGCCGAGCGCGCTGGTCCCGTACGCTCCCCAGAGCCACCCGAACTGCCGCCCCAACCGGTGCCCGCTCCGCATGCCCGACGCCCCTCGCCACTCACCCGCACAACCGATCCGCGATCGCAAGCATCAAAGCGCGCGCCGTACCAGGGAATCAAACAACTGCAGAGCCGTCGGCCACAACGAACGGTTGTAGTCATAGGGCATCGGCATGGACCTCGACACCGTCCGGACCTTCGTCGCCGCCGCCGACTGCTGTGCGACGCCGCCCGGCACCGAGCCATCACCGACAGCCGCGCAGGAAGCCGACCTCCGCCGTGACCACATCGTCCGGCGGCATCGTCGTGCCTGACGCCCTCCAGCTCACCGGCCGGGTCCTGACGTCAGGGACGGTTCGGATGAGATCCGTGCGCGAACCGCACCGTGATGGACAGGCCGCCTTCTGGGCGTGCGGTGGTGGTGAGGGTGGCGTGGTGAGCATGGGTGACGGCATTGACGATGGCGAGGCCGAGGCCGTAGCCGTCGCGGCGGCCGTGACGTTCGGGCGCCAGTTTCTGGAAGGGTTGGAAGAGGCGCTGGAGCTGGTTGCCGGGGATGACCGGCCCGCTGTTGGTGACCGTAAGGGCCGCCTGCGTGCCGGAGGTCTGCGTGGTGATCTCTACGTGCCCGTCTGCGTGGTTGTGGCGGATGGCGTTGTCGACGAGGTTGGCGACGAGGCTTTCGATCAGTCTCGGGTCCCCGGCCGTCACCGCGGGCGTCAGGTGTTCGGCGAGGTCGATGCCTGTCTGCGTGGCTTGGCCGCGGCGGGAGGCGAGCACTCCTTCGACGACGTGGGCGAGGTCGAGGGTGTCCCAGCGGGTGACGCCGCGCTCGCTGGTGGCCAGCGCGAGCAGTGCTTGGACGAGCCGCTCCTGGTGTCCGCCCAGAGCGAGGGCCTCCTGGCAGGCCGAGCGCAGGGTGTCGGTGTCGGCATCGGGGTCGGCGAGAGCGACTTCAAGCAGGGTATGCAGGCCGGCCAGAGGGGTGCGCAACTCGTGGGAGGCGTTGGCGACGAAGTGGCGTTGGGCGTCGAAGGAGGCCTCGAGGCGGGCGAACAGGTCGTCGAGGGTGTGGCCGAGCTCGGTCAGCTCGTCCGTGGGCTCGCCCAGGTCAAGGCGCCGGTGGAGGTCTCCGGCGGAGATGATTTTGGCGGTGGCGGTGATGGCGCGCAGCGGTTGCAGGAACCGGCCGGCGACGTACCAGCCGAGAGCCAGGGCGACGGGAATCAGCACGACCAGGGCGACGGCGGATCCGGCGAGGAGTTGGGGCAGGCTGATCCCGGGCCCGGTTCCGGTGATCGCGCTCGATGAGGGGTGGCCCTTGGGGCTGGTCGCCTGGATGCTGGCGAGCGGGACGTCGACGAAGACGACCACCAAGACCCCTGCGGCGTAGATGCCCGCCGCGTAGGCGAGCGCGAGCCGCGTCTGCAGGGACCTTCTGGCGGGCTTTCTGGAGGTCATGACGGTCCGATGCGGTAGCCGCCTTCGCGGATGGTCTCGATCACGGGCGGGTCGCCGAGCTTGGCCCGCAACCGGTGCATGGTGTGCTTGACGGCGCTGCTGAAGGGGTCGGCGGCCTCGTCCCAGACGCGTTCGAGCAGCTCTTCGGCGGAGATGACCAGGCCGGGCACGGCGAGCAGGCATTCGAGCAGGGCGAACTCCCTGGGGCTCAGCTCCAGGCGCCGGCCGGCCCGGAACGCGGTACGGCGGGCCGGATCGAGGGTGATGTCCCCGCATGCCAGGGTGGGCGGCAGCGGCGGGGTGGCGCGGCGGGCCAGGGCACGGACGCGGGCGACCAGTTCGGCGAACGCGAACGGCTTGGGCAGGTAGTCGTCGGCGCCGAGGCTGAGCCCGTGGACGCGGTCCTCGATCGTGCCGGAGGCGGTGAGCATCAGTACGCGGGTCTGACAGCGACCGTGAGCGAGTCGCCGGCAGATCTCGTCCCCGTGGACGCCGGGCAGGTCGCGGTCGAGGATCACCACGTCGTAGCGGGTAGCGGCCAGGCGGTCGAGGGCGGCGGTTCCGTCCAGGACGACGTCTACGGCCATGCCCTCGCGGCGCAGCCCGGTTCCGATGGAGCGGGCGAGGACCTCGAAGTCCTCGACGACGAGGACCCTCACCGCCACTCACCGCCGGTCGTCGCGCGGGTGGGGCGGCCGAACCGGCCGCCGGGTCGAGGTGCCATGACTCAAACGATGCCAGAACCCCGGTCGCAGCTGGGTCGCAGCCGCTGCGACCCGGCTGGAACCGGGTGCCGCGTACAACCGTCGGCATGAGTTCATTCACGCCTCACCGATCCAGCCGGCAGGCCGGGCAGGACGGCTTGCCCGAGTTGCTGCGCGCGGAGTGGGCCAGGTTCCGCTCGGTGCGGGGCTGGGTGCTCGCCATGGCGGCCTCCGTGCTGGTCACCGTGTCGCTCGGACTGCTGGTCGCCGGGGGTGCCCGCAGCAGTTGCGTGACCTGGAAGGGCGAGGGTCCCTGCCCCGCGCCTCTGGTGGGTCCCGATGGCACGGCGGTGAGCGACAAGTACTACTTCGTGCACCAGCCGCTCAAGGGGAACGGCAGCATCACCGCCCGCGTGTCGGACATGACCGGGCAGATGCGGCTGCCGGACGTGGTACCCGGGGTGCGCAACGTCAAGGAGGGGGTGGTGCCGTGGGCGAAGGCCGGGCTCCTGGTCAGGCAGAGCCTCAAGCGAGGCACGCCGTACGCCGCTGTCATGATCACCGGCGGCCACGGCGTGCGGATGCAGCACAACTTCACCCACGACGTGGCCGGCGGTCCTGTTCAGGGGCCACGGTGGCTGCGGCTGACCAGGTCGGGCGACACTCTCACCGGGTACGAGTCAGGTGACGGCAGGACGTGGACCGAGGTCAGCACGGTCGAGCTGACCGGCCTGCCGGAGACGGTGGAGATCGGGCTGTTCGCCACCTCGCCAGGCGCGTTGTGGGCGATGGCGGAAGCCTTCGCCCAGGTCACCGCCACCTTCGACCAGATCACGCTGCAGGGCGCGAACGGCTCGTGGCGGCGTGACGACGTCGGCGTCTCCTTGGGGCCCGACGGCAAGACCCTGCATCACCCGGGCGGGGTCGTCGAGTCCGGCGACAAGCTCCTCGTGACCGGGGTCGGTGACATCGGGCCCGCCACGGTGGAGGGCGGTCTGCGCGCCGACCTCACGCTGATCGGCGGGGCCGTGGGGCTGATCCTGGTGCTCGTGGTGGCGGTCACGTTCTTCACCGCGGAACACCGGCGGGTGCTGATCGGGACCGGTCTGCCGGCCGAGCCGCATCCAGCGCGGCGGCTGGCGGCCAAGGCCGTGGTGGTCGGCGCGGTCGCGTTCGTGGCGGGGCTGGTGACCTCCGGGGTCGTGGTCCCCGTCGGCCTGGCGATGTTGCGTGCCAATCAGAACCCGATTCAGCCGATCACCCTGGGTACCGAGCTGCGGGTGATCGTCGGCTACGCGGCGCTGACCGCGACCGCCGCCGTACTGGCTCTGGGGCTCGCCGCGCTGGTCAAGCGCGCCTTCGTCGCCATCGGGCTGGCCATCGCGCTGGTCGTCGTGCCCTACCTGTTGGCGAGCGCGGGTTTGGCGCCATGGCTGCTGATGATCACCCCTGCCGCCGGGTTCGCGATCACGCAGAGCGTCCCCACGTTCGCGCATGTGGACGTGGGGACGTCACTGCTCGGAGGCTATTACCCGCTCCCGCCATGGGCAGGTTTGACCGTGACCTGCGGATATGCCGCCCTCGCCCTCGGGGCGGCGATAGCCGTACACCGCAGGAAGGTGCCACGTTAGGTTCCGCTCACCCAAAGGCGCAGAACCCGCTCGGCGCGTTCAGCGGCAGCACCCCCGGACTGGGCTCGCGAGGCACGGTCACGCGACCAGGCGCAGCCAGGCCGCCGCGAGTGCGGCGTGACCGGCCGGCGTCGGGTGCACGCCGTCCGCAGCCCAGTACTCCGGCCCGGTCGTCGCGGCGAGCTCGGCGAACATGCCGTCGGCGGCGAGCAGGTGCGCGCCGTACTTGCGGGCGAGCTCGCGCACGACCTGGATCTTCGGGTCCAGGTCGGCGCGCCACTTCTTCCGGTCCTCCACGCCGAGGTGCGCGTCGCCGACCTCGACGCGGCCGCGAATCGGCAGGAGGAACGGCTCGATGAGGATCAGGTCGGCGCCGGCCTCGGCGAGGGGCGCGAGCAGGCGGTCGTAACCTGCCGCGAAGTCCTCCGCGGGGATCACGTAGCCGTCCGGGTCGTACGAGTGCCAGCCCATGTCATTGCCGCCGACGAGGATCGACACCACGTCCGGGCGCGCGTCGAGCACGTCCGCCTGCCACCGGGGTTCGAGGTCCATCACCTTGTTGCCGGCGATCCCGGAGTTCAGCCAGGTCACGGCCCGCTCCGGGTGCCGGAGTCCCCACTCGCCCGCGATGCGCAGCGGGTAGCCGAACCCGAGGCCCTGTTCGCTCTCCAGCCGTTGGCAGTCGGTTATCGAATCGCCGGTGAACATCACGGTGCTGCCCGGTCGGAGGGTGATCGTCATGTGCGCTCCTGGAGCTCGGTTGAGGAGAGGAAAGGTTCACATCGGTTACGGGGATGTCAACGTTGACATTCAGGCGGCGGGGTAGCCGCCTCAGCTCGCCGGACTGCCGAACCAATGGCCGGCGGCCCGCTCAAACGCTTCACGATCGGGGTCGCGATCACCTGCCCAGGCGACTATGCCGTCAGGCCGGACAAGCACGGCACCCAATCCGAGGTCGTTTCTCGCCGGCCCTGCTGCATACCGCATCCGGCTCTCCCAGCCCATCGCTGAACCGCGGAGGCATCGGTCGATGCTGAAATCGAGCGCGACGCCTCGACCATCCTGCAGCAGGTCGCCGAGGCGAGTGCCGTCCTCAAGACGGAGGTCCGGGGCGTTGCGGCCGGCCAGCGGGTGCTCGCTGCCAAGGTCGTAGCGGATCGACGATCCCGATACCTTGTCGAACACGTAGGTCGTTCCGTCACGGGTCCCGATCAGGTCGCGAATCACTCCTTGGATCGCCTGGGCATGCGGATCCGGTCTCATGGCCGCCGCCTGGGCGCGCGTCCAGTCGAGCACCCATGCGCCGATCGGATGGCGCTCGCGGGTGTAGGTGTCGACAAGCCCGTCCGGCGCGTGCCCACGCACGGTCGCCGCGAGCTTCCAGCCCAGGTTCATGGCGTCGCCGATGCCGAGGTTGAGTCCCTGCGCTCCGAGGGGAGAGTGGATGTGAGCGGCGTCGCCCGCGAGCAGGACGCGCCCCAGCCGGTAGGTCGTCGTCTGCATCGCCCGATCGGTGAAGCTCGAGGCGAGATGGACGTCGCTCAAGGTCACGTCGGTGCCGGATACACGGCGCAGAACCGCCTGGAGGTGTTCGCGGGCCGGCCGCTGCGAGCGATCGAACGCGCCGCCGTCGAACTCCAGCATGCCGATGTGCCCTTTCACGGGCATCTGGAGGTACATGCCGGTCGGCGTCAGGTTGAACCCCGGGCGCAACTTCTCGGGGCCGGCGATGGTGGCGAGCGCGGCGTAGCCGGTGAACTGCGGCTCGGTGCCGACGAAGTCGAAGCCCGCGAGCCCGCGCACCGCGCTGCGTCCGCCATCGCAGCCGACGAGCCAGCGAGCCGCGTACTCGTGCTCGCCAGCTTGCGCGACCACGAGCTCATGGTCCTGCGCTATGGCTGAGACCGTGACGCCGCGCCTGACCTCCACGCCGAGCATGGATGCCCGCTCGGCCAGCACCGACTCGACCGCTTCGAGGTTTGTCATCACGCCCTCCATTGCCGGGCTGGGAAGCCGGAACGGCAGGGCGGCGACGTCGACCTTGGCCGGATCGAGCATCATGCCGGCGAAATGGCCCACGCCACGAGGGGGCGCCGGCTCCTCCGCGCCGGGATAGTCGTCGACGCCCGACGCCTTCAGCAGCGGGTCCAGCATCCCGCGGCGGTAGAACGCCTCGACCGACGTGGCGGACAGGCCCCGCATCCCGAGCGGGTCCGCCTTCCACGGGGAGCGGGGCTCCGGCTCCCGCTCAAGCACCAGGACAGAGCAGCCCGCGAGGCCAAGCTCGCAGGCCAGGAACAGACCAACCGGGCCGGCGCCCACGATCACTACGTCATGCACGAGAACTCCCCTTCCGAAGCTCGCCGTCCTGTTCTCTTCAGGCACGTAAAGACTGACGCGGGCCGCTCACACGGGGCACACACGGCGCTGACGGGGGCACACATGGCGCTGACACTCCCGTCCTGCGACGCGTCAGCGAAGGGGCAGCCGGAGCCCTGCCGTGATTTGGGGACTCGAGGGTGCGTGCGCGAGGATCGGGAGATGGACGGGGATGCGCGGCTTCGTGTCACGCTGCTCGGCGCCTTTCAGGCGTCTCGCGGTGACGCCGCCCTGCCCGTTCGGGGTGCGCGGTTACAGGGGCTGCTCGTACGGCTGGCGCTCGCCGGCGGGCGCGCGGTCGAGCAGGGCGTCCTGGTCGACGCGATCTGGGCCGAGGACCCGCCGGCCGGCCCCGCCCACGCTCTGCAGGCCCTGGTCTCGCGGCTGCGCCGGACCCTCGGCTCGGCCGGCGACGTCGCGCAGGCCGCGGGCGGCTACCGGCTGGGCGTGGACGCGGCAGGCGTGGACGCGCTGCGGTTCGAGCAACTCGCCGCCGCCGGCCGTGACCGCCTGCGCGCCGGCGACCCGGATGCCGCGGTGGCCGTGCTCGGCGAGGCCGTGGCGCTGTGGAACGACCGTCCCGGCGCCGAGCCCGCGGTCGTCGCCGCGGTGGCGCCCGCCGCCGCGACCCGGCTGGCCCACGCCTCGGTCGAGGCCGTCGCCGACCTCGCTGCCGCCGAGCTGTCCCTGGGCCGTGCCGACGCCGCCGCCGCCCGCCTGACCGCCCTGCTCGCCGAGCAGCCCGTCCACGAGCGGGCGGCCGCGCTGCTCATGGACGCGCTCGCCGCCCAAGGTCGCCAGGCCGAGGCCCTGGCCCTGTACGAGCGGGTCCGCGAGACCCTAGCCGACGTCCTCGGCACCGACCCGGGCGCCGCCCTGCACGAGCGCCACCTGCGCCTGCTGCGCGCCGAGCGGCCCGCCCCGGCCGCCGACGCCGCGCAGACCAGGCCGAGTAACCTGCCCGCGCCGCTGACCAGCTTCATCGGGCGTGACGACGACCTCGCCCGGATCGGCACGCTGCTCGCCGCCGGGCGCCTGGTCACCGTGCTCGGTCCCGGCGGCGCCGGCAAGACCCGGCTCGCCGTCGAGGCCGCCCGCCGCCACCGCCACGAGTACCGCGACGGCGCCTGGATGATCGACCTCGCCTCGGTCACCGAGCCGGCCAAGGTCGGCGCGGCCGTGCTCGCCGGGATCGGGCTGCGCGGCGGCGCGATGTTCGAGGCCCGGATGCGGGTCGAGGGCTCCGACCTGGACGTACTCGCCGACCAGCTCGGCGGCCGGGAGAGCCTGCTGCTGGTCGACAACTGCGAGCATCTGATCGACGCCGTGGCCCACCTGGTCGCGGCACTGCTGTCCCGCTGCTCCGGGCTGCGCGTGCTCGCCACCAGCCGCGAACCCCTCGCGGTCGACGGCGAGGCGCTGGTGCCGCTCGGCCCGCTCGCGCTGCCCGGCCCGGACGATGGGGTCGAGCAGGCCCGGCGGGCGGCGTCGGTACGCCTGTTCGCCGAGCGGGCCGCGGCCGTGCGCCCGGGCTTCGGCGTGGACGAGACGACGCTGCCCGAGGTCCGGCGGGTGGTCCGCAGCCTGGACGGGATGCCGCTGGCGCTGGAGCTGGCCGCGGCCCGGCTGCGGACGCTGTCGCTGCCCGAGCTGGCCGACGGGCTGTCCGACCGGTTCCGGCTGCTCACCACCGGCAGCCGCACCGCGCTGCCCCGGCACCGCACGCTGCGCGCGGTCATCGCCTGGAGCTGGGAGCTGCTGAGCGAGCACGAGCGTACGGTCGCCGAACGCGTCTCGATCCTGCCCGGCGGCGTCACGCCGGCCTCGGCCACCGCGGCCTGTGCCGGCACCGCAGTGCCGGCCGCCGAGCTCCCCGAGCTGCTCGCGGGCCTGGTCGACCGGTCGCTGCTGCAGCTCGCGCCCGACCCGGGCCGCTACCGCATGCTGGAGACGCTGCGCGAGTACGGCGCCGACCGCCTGGCCGAGACGGGCGACCTCGGCGCCGTCCGCGACCTGGCCGCCGGCTACTTCGCCGAGCTGATGGCCCGGTACGAGCCGCAGCTGCGCGGGCCCGGCCAGCTGGCGGCCATGCGAGTCATCAGCGCCGAGTACGACAACGCGCTGGCCGCCCTGCGCCAGCGGTGCGACACCGGCGACGCCTCAGGCGCGGTCGCTCTCGCGCTGAACCTGACCTGGTACTGGCACATGTTCGGCCGGGACCGCGACGCGGCCTACTGGCTGGGCGAGGCACTGGCGGTGCCCGGCGGCGAGCCGTCGCCCGACCGTGACTGCGCCCACGCGATCTACCTGATCAACCGGGTCGGCACCCGGCCGGGGATGACCGCCGAGGAGGCCGCGGACGACCGGGCGCAGCTGCGCGAGCTGGCCGACCGGCTGCTCGCGTACCCGGAGCTGCCCGGCCCGTACGGCGCGCTCACCGCGCTCCCGCTCGCGTTCCTGCAGGAGGAGAAGAGCACGCTGCCGATCATCGAGCGCCTGGCCGACGGCGACGACGTGTGGCTGTCGGGGCTGGCCCGCATGTTCCGGGCCCAGTTCGCCGAGAACGCGGGCGAGCTCGACAAGATGCGCACCGACGTGGAGGCGGCCCTGGCCTGCTTCCGGCAGGCCGGCGACCGCTGGGGCCAGGCCACCGCGCTGCCGATGCGCGCCCAGCTGCGGCAGTACGACGACGACCTCGACGGCGCGCTGGCCGACCTGCGCGAGGCACGGTCGCTGGCCGGTGAGTTCGGCTCATTCAGCCTCGGCGACGAGGTGTTCATGGACCTGCGCTGGATCGACCTGCACCTGCGGCGCGGCGACACCGACCTGGCGATCGCGATGATCGACTCGGCCCGGGAGCGGGCGCTGCGCGCCACCTCGCCGGAGATGCCGGCCCTGGTCGACGCGTGGGAGGCCGTCTTCTGGGTGCGGCTCGGCGACCTGGACCGGGCGCGGAAACTGCTCGACGGCGCCGAACGGGGTCTGCACGGCGACACCACGTTTCCCGGTGACCACGCGCGGACGCTGGCCGGCAGCGTACGGGCCGCGCTCTGCCTGGAGCTGGGTGACCTGGCCGGCGCGGAGAAGGCGCTGGCGAAGGCGTACGCGGCGGCGCTGGAGACAAGGGACCTGCCGATCCTGTCGCTGGTGGCGGTGAACGCGGCCGCGCTCGCCGAGGCGCACGGGCGGCATCACGAGTCGGCCGTCCTGCTCGGCGCCGCCTCCCGGCTGCGCGGCGCTCACGACCGCACCGATCGGCAGGTTCGCGAGCTCACCCGCCGGGGGCGGGCCGCGCTGGGCGAGGAAGCCTTCGCGGCAGCGTACGGGAAGGGCTGGGAGCTGGACGGGAAGACGGCCGTGACCGAAGTCGACCCGGCCCGGCGTGCAGAGCCGTGATCCGGCCGGACGTCCAGGCGCCTGAGCCTGATCAGAACTCGAAACAGCGGGCGAAGGCGTTGAAGAACGCCAGAACGCCGACGAGGAAGGCGATCGCCGCAACACCGATGAGGGCCAGCACCGACATCACCACGCCAGGCCGGTAGCGGAGGATGACAGCTCCTCCGAGAAGGGCCGTGCCCGCGATGTATCCGGTCACTGCGAGCGGGAAGAGTCCGAAGCTGTCGCATCGGCCGAGAAAAGGCCGCCCGCCGGAGTGGCGCGGACGGCCTTCCGTGACGACGGGCTCAGTCGTTCAGGTGCTGGCGCAGGTAGGCCTCGACACCGTCGATGGAGATGCGCTCCTGGGCCATCGAGTCGCGCTCCCGGATGGTGACCGCCTGGTCCTCGAGCGTGTCGAAGTCGACCGTGATGCAGAACGGCGTGCCGATCTCGTCCTGGCGGCGGTAGCGGCGGCCGATCGCGCCCGCGTCGTCGAACTCCACGTTCCACCGGCGGCGCAGCTGCGCGGCCAGGTCGCGGGCCTTCGGCGACAGGTCGGCGTTGCGGGAGAGCGGCAGCACCGCGGCCTTGACCGGCGCGAGCCGGTGGTCGAGCCGCATGACCGTGCGCTTCTCCATGACGCCCTTGGCATTGGGCGCCTCGTCCTCGCTGTAGGCGTCGAGCAGGAACGTCAGCGTCGCCCGGTCGACACCGGCCGCCGGCTCGATGACGTAGGGGACGTAGCGCTCGCCCGTGTCCTGCTCGAAGAAGCTGAGGTCGGTGCCGGACGCCTTCGAGTGGGAGCTGAGGTCGAAGTCGGTGCGGTTGGCGACGCCCTCGAGCTCACCCCACTCCGAGCCGACGAAGTTGAAGCGGTATTCGATGTCCACCGTGCGCTTGCTGTAGTGGGACAGCTTCTCTTTCGGGTGCTCGTAGAGACGCAGGTTGTCCTTGCTGATGCCGAGGTCGGAGTACCAGCGGAAGCGCTCGTCGATCCAGTATTGGTGCCACTCCTCGTCCGTGCCCGGCTTGACGAAGAACTCCATCTCCATCTGCTCGAACTCGCGGGTGCGGAAGATGAAGTTGCCCGGCGTGATCTCGTTGCGGAACGACTTGCCGACCTGGCCGATGCCGAACGGGATCTTCTTGCGCGCCGACTGCTGCACGTTGAGGTAGTTGATGAAGATGCCCTGCGCGGTCTCGGGCCGCAGGTAGGCCAGCCCCGACTCGTCCTCGACCGGGCCGAGGTAGGTCTTGAGCAGGCCGCTGAACTGCCTGGGCTCGGTGAAGGTGCCCTTGTTGCCGCAGTTGGGGCAGGTGATGTCGGCCAGGCCGCCCTCGGGCGACTTGCCGTTCTTCTCCTCATACGCCTCGATGAGGTGATCGGCGCGGAAGCGCTTGTGGCAGGAGAGACACTCGGTCAGCGGGTCGGTGAAGGTCTCGACGTGGCCGCTGGCCCGCCACACCTCTGGCGCCAGGATGACGCAGGAGTCGAGGCCCACCACGTCGTCGCGCGACTGGACCATCGACAGCCACCACTGCCGCTTGACGTTGTTCTTGAGCTCGACACCCAGTGGACCGTAGTCCCACGACGCGCGCAGTCCGCCGTAGATCTCGCTCGACGGGTATACGAGCCCGCGGCGTTTGGCGAGGCTGACGATGGTGTCCATGACGTCGGTGCGTCGTGCCATTTTGGTTGATTCTCTTTCCGGCTGGAGGTCGGCGAGGTGAAATTCGTGAGATCCCAGCTTAGGGGACGCACGCACCCTCTCGCGCGCCACTAATCGTTACGCCCCGTCTTGCGTATAGACGTCCTCGAAGGCACTGGGTTCGTTGACCATGAGGATCATCAGCGGGTACATCGCCATCCTCGCAGCCGACAAAGCCCTGCGGTAGAAGCCGGCGCCCTCCCATTCCGTGACAAGCGCCCACAGGTTGGGCTCGTCGACCGAACGGGCCAGCCTGCCATGCCGGAAGCCAGGCTGGGCGGCGAGCGTCTCGAGGATGGTTTGGCCTTGCTTGACGAAATCTTGGGACTGGGACTCTGGAACGGTGTATCGGATCACGGCGAGCACCCGACCAGATTAAACGCGTTACGGGTGGCCGACACGCCGACTGCCGTAGGCTCTGGGAGTGGCCCCTGACAGCAAGCGCCCGCTTCCCAAGGGCGAGCAGTTCTTCACGCCGGGCGCGACCGGTCTGCGCAAGGCCGTCGAGCAGCGCAGCGCCGTGCCGATGACATATCTGTTCACGCAGGTGCCCCGGTGGGTGGCGCCCGCGATTCTGGTGATCCTGCTGCTGACCGGGTTCGCCGTGAGCAACTGGCTCGGCGGGCTGGCCGCGCTGGTCGTGCTGGCGTTCGTGGGGTGGCTGGCGTACTTGTCATGGCCGTCGCTCGGGGCCGGCGGCAGACTGCTGCGGGTCGCCGTGCTGATCTTTCTCGCCCTGGTGGTGGCGACCCGCTTCGGCGCTTTCTGAGTGACCTTCTGACGGGCCTGCTACTGCTGAGGCAGCAGCGTGTAGTGCGGGAAGTTGCCCGGCAGGCGCTCGCCCTCCGGGCCCGTGGTGGCGGCCCGTACGAGCAGCTCGCCGCCGACGAACGCGCCGCGCCATGACGCCCCGAGTCCACCGAACAGCTCCTCCCGGTCTCCCCGCGAGCGCGGCCGGTTGTGGCCCACCTTGAACGCCCGCACCTCCGGCGCCAGCCGCCGGAACGTCTCCTCCTCGTCACAGGAGAGCGTCGCCACCAGGGCGCCGTTGCTGGCGTTCATCGCGGCCAGCAGCTCCGCCTCCGTGTCCACCAGCACGAACGTGTCCACCGGGCCGAACGGCTCGGCGTGGAAGAGCGGCGACGAGCGGGGCGGGTTGAGCAGCGCCGTCGGCGCGAAATACGCCGAAATATCCCGCCCTGGCAGGAAATGTCCGGCGTCGAGCGGCGCCCGGTGCACCGGCACCCCGCCCCTGGCCACCGCCTCGTCCACCTGGTCGGCCAGCTCTTTGGCCTTCGAGGCGTTGATCAGCGGCCCGAAGTCCAGCTCGGGCAGCGGGTCGCCGGGCGAGTCCACCGCGAGCGGATGTCCGAACCGCAGAGACCCCACGGCCGCCAGGTACGCCCTCAGGAACTCGTGGAACAACGACCGCTGCACCACGAACCGCGGATAGGCGGTGCACCGCTGCTTGCCGTAGTCGAACGACGCCCGGATCTGCCGGGCGAGCAGGTCCCAGTCGCCGTACTCCCACACGCCCCAGCAGTTGAGCCCCTCCTGCTCCAGCACGTGCCTGCGCCCGAGGTCGGCCAGCGAGGTCGCCACCTTCGCCCCCGCGTCCCTGCCGCCCACGAACGACACGCAGCCCAGCGAGCGCCCGCCGGCGAGCACCGGCGACAGCTCCGCCCCTCCCCCGCTGACCAGCGTGAACGGCAGCCCTTCCCGTACGGCCAGCGCGCAGGCGAGCGTGAGGCAGCACAGCCCGCCGTCCGTGGGCGTCTTGGCGATCACGGCGTTGCCGGCCAGCGCCTGCACGAGCATGGCGTGCATGAGCACGCTCATCGGGTAGTTCCAGCTCGCGATGTTGCTGACGGGCCCGGGCAGCGGCGTGCGCCCGGCGACCATGCGGTCGATCTCGGCGACGTACCAGCGCACGCCGTCCAGGCAGCGGTCCACGTCCGCGCAGGCGGTCTTCCACGGCTTGCCGATCTCCCAGACCAGCAGCAGGGCCAGCAGGTCGCGGTGCGCGGCCATGGATTCCACCGCGGCGGACACCATGGCCTTGCGCTCGGCGAGCGGCACGTGCCGCCACCTCCGGTGCTCCTCGGCCGCGCCCGCCACCGCCCGTCCCGCGCCCGCCCGGTCGAGCCTGGGCAGGCCCGCGATGGCGGTGCCGTCCAGCGGCGAGAAGCCGGGCACGGGGCGCCCGTCGCGGTGCCAGATGCCGCCCCAGTGGTTCAGCACCCGGTCGTCGTGGAAGGCCTCGGGGGCCGCGGAACAGCACCTGTCGTAGGCGTCCCGCCAGGCCGTACCCGGCTTGAGTCGCATGTGCCCCTCCTCAGTCGGACCAGTCGGCGGTGATGAGCTCGGGCAGCGGCTCGAACTCCTTGATCGCCTCAAGCGAGGGCCCCATGGCGGCGTTGGCCTCGCGCTCCACCATCACCTCCACCAGCACCGGCAGCCGCTCCCGCGCCGACTCCGCCGTCGCCCAGGCGAGGGCGTCGCGGATGTCGCCCGGCAGCTCCACCCGCCGCGCCGGGCAGCCGAACGCCTCCATGGCCTTGACGTGATCGATGCCGCCTTCCCCGTAGTGCAGGTCCACGGCGTAGTTCATGCCGTACGGGAGCTCGGCCTGCCGGATGAGCCCCAGGTACTCGTTGTTGATCATGACGATGACGAACGGGACGCGGTACTGTGCGGCCACCGCGACCTCCTCCATGAGGAACTGGAAGGAGTAGTCGCCCACCACCGCCACGACCTGGCGCTCGGGATGGGCGCACTTGACGCCCATGGCGGCGGGCACCTCCCAGCCCAGCGGCCCGGCCTGGCCGCAGACCAGGTAGCGGCGCGGCAGGTAGGTTGTCTGGAACTGGCCGGACCAGATCTGGTAGAGCCCGATGGCGGTGACGAAGGTGGTGTCCCTGCCGAAATACTCGTTGATCTCCCTGAACACCCGTGGCGGCTTGATCGGCACGTCGTCGAAGTCGTCGCGGCGGGTCATGGTCCGGCGCAGGTCGGCGATCCTCCGTACCCACTTGCCGGGCTCCTTCGGCGCCGTACGGCGGCGCGCCTCGGCCAGCAGCTCCGCCAGCACGGGGCGGGCGTGGCCGACGATCCCCAGGTCGGGCTCGAAGACCCGGCCGATCTGCGTGGGCTCGATGTCCACGTGCACGAACGTGCGCCCCCTGCGGTAGACGTCGAGGTCGCCGGTGTGCCGGTCGCCGAAGCGGGCGCCCACGGCGAGGACCAGGTCGCTGTCCAGGAAGGCGGCGTTGCCCCACCTTGTCTGGGTCTGGATGCCCGCCATGCCCGCGAACAGCGGGTGGTCCTCGGGGAAGGCGCCCTTGCCCATGAGTGTCACCTGCACGGGCACCTGGAGGTGCTCGGCCAGCGCACGCAGTTCGTCGCACGCCTCGGCGATGATCACGCCGCCGCCTGCCAGGATGATCGGCTGCCTGGCCCCGGCCAGCAGGTCCATGGCCTTGCGGACGGCCCTGGGCAACGGTCCGGGCTCCTCGACGGGCAGCGGGGCGTCCAGCTCCCGGTCGTACCTGCAGGTCCCGCGCTGGACGTCGAGCGGCAGGTCGATGAGCACCGGCCCCGGCCGTCCCGAGCGGGCGATCCTGAACGCCTCCCTGAACACCCACGGCGCCTGCGCGGGCTCCTTGAGCTGCACCGCCCACTTGGTCACCGGGCGGGCGATCTCCACGATGTCGACCGCCTGGAACGCCTCCTGGTGCAGCTTGGAGCTCACCGCCTGCCCGGTGACGCAGATCATCGGGATCGAGTCGGCGAGTGCGGTGTAGAGGCCGGTGATCATGTTCGTGCCGGCGGGGCCTGAGGTGCCGACGCAGACGCCGACGTTCCCGGTCACCCTGGCCCAGCCGTCGGCCGCGTGGGTGCCGCCCTCCTCGTGGCGTACGGTGATGTGCCTGATCGAGCTGCGCTGGAGCGCGGCGTAGAGCGGCAGGATGGCCGCGCCCGGGATGCCGAAGACGGTGTCCACCCCCTCCGACTCCAGCACCGCGACCACGGCCTCCATGCACGGAATTCGACTCATCCGTTCAGCCTTTCCACGACCTTGAGCAGGGCGGAGTGGTCGAGCGAGCCGTGGCCCTGCGCCCTGGCCGCGGCCACGAGCTGGGCGACCTGCCCGGTGAGCGGCAGGCTGACGCCGGCCTCCCGGGCCGCGGCGACGGCGATGCCCATGTCCTTGTGGTGCAGGTCGATCCGGAACCCGGGGGCGAACTCCCGCTTGACCATGGTGTGCCGCTTGAGCTCCAGGATCCTGGAGCCGGCCAGGCCGCCCGCGAGCACGTCGAGGCCGGCCACGGGGTCCACGCCCGAGGCTTCGAGCAGCACGATGGCCTCCGACACGAGCCCGTAGATGCCGCCGACGACGAGCTGGTTGGCCGCCTTGACGGTCTGTCCCGCGCCGGCCGGGCCGACGTGCACGACCGTCGTGCCGAGCACTCCCAGCACCGGCCGGGCCGCCTGGAAGTGCTCCGCCTCGCCGCCCACCATGATCGACAGGGTGCCGTCCACCGCGCCGCGCTCGCCGCCGCTGACCGGGGCGTCCAGCGCCCGTACGCCGACGGCCGCGGCCTGCCTGGCGACCCGGCGGGAGGTCTCCGGCATGATGGTGCTCATGTCGATGTAGAGGAGGTTCGGCCGGCCGTACTCGATGACCTGCGGCGCGACCTCCTCCACCTGCGGCGAGTCGGGCAGCATCGTGATCACCACCGCCGCGCCGCCAACCGCCTCGACCACGCTGGACGCGCCCTTGCCGCCCAGGGCCACGAGCTGCTCGACCCGCTCGACGCTCACGTCATACCCGGTCACGACATGTCCGGCTTTGAGGAGGTTGGCCGCCATCGGGCTGCCCATGATCCCCAAGCCGACGAACCCGATGTTCATGCGTGCCTCCAGTCGAACGCGCCCGGCCCCTCGTGCCGGTACTCCAGGCCGATGTGGGCGCGATAGCCCGCGGCCGCCAGCCGACGGAAGATCTCGTCGTACGGCATGCGCCCGCTGCCGGGGTGTCCCCTGCCGGGGTCGTCGGCGATCTGCACGTGGCCGAACCCGGCGCTGTGCCGGTCGATGAGCTCCAGCACGTCCTCGCCCATCCGGTGCAGGTGGTACAGGTCGGCCAGGAAGGCCACGTTCTCCCGGTCCACCTCGTCGATCAGCTCGAACGCCGCCTGCGACGATGTGATCGCATATTTCGGGTTCTCGTGGGAGTTGAGGGCTTCGACGACCACGGTCGCGCCGATGCTCGCCGCCGCGTCGGCCGCCCTGCGCAGGTTGGCCACGGCCAGAGCCCGGTCGGTGCCCGGCTCGTTGCCGTACAGGGCGTTGAGCACGCCGCAGCCCAGCTCGCCCGCCAGCTGGACCGCCACGTCGATGTTGGCCTGGAACCGGGCGGAGCCGTCCGGCCTGGCCAGCAGGCCGCGTTCGCCGGCCGCCATGTCCCCCGCGTCGAAGTTCAGCCCCACGAGACGGACTCCGGCGTCCTCGATCGCCTGCCGCAGCGCCGCCAGCTCCACGCTTCCCGGGTCCGGCGTGCCGAAC
The DNA here is from genome assembly GCF_040137845.1 of Nonomuraea sp. B19D2. Classification (NCBI taxonomy): domain Bacteria; kingdom Bacillati; phylum Actinomycetota; class Actinomycetes; order Streptosporangiales; family Streptosporangiaceae; genus Nonomuraea; species Nonomuraea sp. B19D2. The sequence goes on from NZ_JBEFAK010000037.1 coordinate 17,084, forward strand.
GGCCACCACAGCTCGACCGCGTCGAACCCGGCCTTGGCCGCCGCGGCGGGCCGTTCCAGCAGCGGCAGGTCGGTGAAGAGGATGGAGAGATTGACGTCGAACCTCATCGCGCGCCCAACGCCGAGCGCATGAGGCGAGCCGTCTCCGACGGGGTGCGGCCGACGCGGACCCCCGCCGCCTCCAGGGCTTCCTTCTTGGCCTGGGCGGTGCCGGACGAACCGGACACGATCGCGCCCGCGTGCCCCATGGTCTTGCCCTCCGGCGCGGTGAACCCGGCCACATAGGCGACCACGGGCTTGGTGAGGTTCGCGGCGATGTAGGCGGCGGCCCGCTCCTCGGCGTCGCCGCCGATCTCGCCGATCATGACGATGGCGTCTGTGCCCGGGTCGTCCTGGAACGCCTGGAGGCAGTCGATGTGGGTGGTCCCGACGACCGGATCGCCGCCGATGCCTACGGCGGTCGAGAAACCGAGGTCGCGCAGCTCGTACATGAGCTGGTACGTCAGCGTGCCCGACTTCGACACCAGCCCGATGCGTCCGGCCGAGGTGATGTCGGCGGGGATGATCCCGGCCGACGACTGGCCCGGGCTGATCAGGCCGGGGCAGTTGGGCCCGACGATCCGGGTGCGGCCGTTCGCCAGGGCGCGGAACCGTACCGTGTCGTGGACCGGCACACCCTCGGTGATGACCACGCACAGCGGCATGCCGGCCGCGACGGCCTCCTCCACGGCAGAGCCGGTGAACCGCGGCGGCACGAACACCACCGACACGTCGGCCCCGGTCTCCTCCATCGCCTCCGGCACCGAGCCGAACACGGGCACCGTGCGCTCGCCGAAGTCCACGGACCGCCCGCCCTTGCCGGGCGTCACCCCGGCCACGACGTCGGTGCCCGCGGCCAGCATGCGGGCCGTGTGCCTGGTGCCCTCCGCGCCGGTCATGCCCTGCACGAGCACCCGGCTGTCCTTGGTCAGAAAGATCGCCATCACGCACCTGCCGCGAGTCTGGCCGCCATCTCGGCGGCGCCGTCCATGGTGGAGACCTGCCGGACCGCCGGGTGCCTGGCGTCGCTGAGGATGCGCCGGCCCACCTCGGCGTTGTTGCCGTCCAGCCGTACGACGATGGGCCTGCCGAGGCCGCGCTCGCCGAGGAGCCCGAGTGCGGTGACGATGCCGTTGGCCACCGCGTCGCAGGCCGTGATGCCGCCGAAGACATTGACCAGCACCGAACGCACGTCGGGGTCGGCCAGGATGATCTCCAGCCCGTCGGCCATGACCTGGGCGGACGCGCCGCCGCCGATGTCCAGGAAGTTCGCGGGGGCGGCCCCGGCCCCGGCGACCACGTCGAGCGTGCTCATGACCAGTCCGGCGCCGTTGCCGATCACCCCTACGGAGCCGGCCAGTTTGACGTAGTTCAAGCCCTTGGCCCGGGCGCGGTCCTCCAGGCTGTCGGACTGCTCGGCGTACTCCCAGGAGTGCCGGAACGCGGAGTTGTCGTCCAGGGTGACCTTGCCGTCGAGGGCCAGGATCCGCTGGTCCGTGGTGCAGATCAGCGGGTTCACCTCGACCAGCAGGGCGTCCTCCGCGACCAGGACCCGCCACAGCTTCTCCAGCACCTCGGCTGCCTGGTCGGGCAGGCCCGCCTTGGCCGCCAGCAGCCGCGCGGTGTCCGCGTCCACGCCTGTCACGGGGTCGATCGGCAGCTTCACCAGCGCGTCGGGGTCGGTGGCCGCAAGCTCCTCGATCTCCATGCCACCCTGACCGGACACCATCGCCAGGAATCCGCCCTCGGCCCGATCCACCAGAAAGGCCGCGTAGTACTCCTCGAACGGCACGGTCGCGGCCTCGACCAGCACACTGCGCGCGACGTGCCCCTTGATGTCCATCCCGATGACGCGCTCGGCCTCCGCCTCGGCGGTGACCGGACCCGCCGCGGGCCTGATCCCGCCCGCCTTGCCGCGTCCGCCGGTCTTCACCTGGGCCTTGATGACGACGGGTGCGTTCAGCTCGGCCGCGATCTCGCGGGCCTCGGCTGGGGTGGCCGCGATCCTGCCTGGTGGGACCGGGATCCCGTGGCGCCCGAAGAGCTCCTTCGCCTGGTACTCGTACAGGTCCATTCGAGCCTCCTTTGTAGACGGTATACCGTATGGAAAATCCCTCGTCTAGGGTCTCGACAGGCGCTCGTCTTCTGGATATTCCATACAGTATGGAGAATGCAGTTCGAGACTGGCGCGGGCGCTCGTACCTCCCCGGCCCCGTCCCCGCCGACCGCACACGCATGTTCTGGCTGGCCTGGGGCGCCATGGCGGCGATCAGCCCGCTCCAGTACGGCTACGCCGCCCTCCTCGCCAAGGAGGCCACCGGCCTCACCCTGCTGGCCGTGTGGATCGCCTGCCAGGCCGCGGGCGCCCTGCCGGCCCTCCACCTGGTACGGCGGGGCCGCCTCGGCGTCCGCGTCTGCCTGGCCGCCGGAGCCGTACTGAGCGCCCTCGGCCTCGCCGCCGCGGCGCCGAGCGGCCCGAGCCTCATCGCCCTTGTGGGCTACGCGCTGCTCGGCGGGCTGGGGGCGGGCCTGGTCTACGGGATCTGCGGCGAGGTCGTCTCCTCCTGGTATCCGGAGCGGCCCGCCGCCCGGGTCGGCCTGATCACCGGCGCCTTCGGGTACGGCGCGGTGCCCGTGCTGGTGTGGGCCGGGATCGCCCCCGATGCGACGGCCACCGCGTTCCTGGTCGTCGCCGCCGTCGCCGTGGCGGTCATCGGAACGGCGGCGCGGCACCTGCGGCTGGCTCCGGCGCTGTGGTGGCCCGACGGCGTCGACCCGCGCTCGCACGCGCTGGACGCGGCGAGGTTGCGCACGACCCCGGAGGCGGCCAAGCAGTTCGGGCTGACTCAGGCGCTGCGCACGCGAACCCTGCCCGCGCTGGCCCTGATCCTGACATGCGCGGGTGCGGTGTCGGTCCTCGACGTGATCGTCGTCGCGGGCACGGGCTCGTGGGGCGCGGTCGCCGTCCTGGTGGCGCTGAACGGGGCCAGCCGGTCGGTGGCGATGCGCTGCTCGGAGCTGTTCGGGCGGCGGCGCGTGCTGGCCGCCGTGCTGACGGCGCTCACCGCCGGCCAACTCCTCCTCGCCGCCACCGTCCAGCACGCCACGCCGGGCAGCGGACCGCTGTTGTGGTCGGGGGTCGTGGCCGCCGGGCTCGGGGGCGGGGCGTTCTATCCGCTGCTCGCCAGCCTGGTGCGGGAGTTCTTCGGCGTCGAGCGGGCGGGCGAGATCCACGCCGTCGTCTACAGCGCCAAGGCCCTGGCCGGAGTCGCGGCCGTCGCGCTGGCGCTGCTCGCCCTGAGCAGCGCCGTGACGGCGCTGGGCGTCGCCACCGCGCTCGCCGCGCTGCCCGCCCTGGCCACCCCCCGTCTCCGCATCCCGGGCCTCCCCGCCACGATCCCCCCGTGACACCCTCTGTGACACGGCGGCGCACCGCGGCACGACGGTGACGGCCCGAGATGGCGGTGCCACCGTCCCGCCCCGCTCCCCCTCCGAAGGGACCCCAGCCGGAGTGCGGCGCGCGACGCGCCGGCCATCCGCAAGGGGTTCCTGTGATGAGACTCACCGTCAGAGACAACCCCTGGACGGTATGCTGTAGGCAGTCGACGAAAAACTTTAACGCAGCCCTGGAGACGAGACATGTTGCTGTCGGATCAGGCCGGTCAGGCGGCGGCCGCCAAGATTCCCCGCCCTGCCACGCTCAGGGAGAGCGTTATCGAGGCTATCCAAGAGCTCATCGTCTCCGGGCAGCTCAAGCCGGGACAGCACCTGGTCGAGAGCGAGCTGGCCGAGCTGCTGGGAGTCTCCAGGCAGCCGGTCCGCGAGGCGTTGCAGCAACTCAGCGGTGAGGGCTGGGTGGACCTGTTCCCGGGGCAGGGCGCGTTCGTGCACGTCCCGACGCTGGAGGAGGCCGACCAGCTGCTGGCCGTCCGCACGCTGCTGGAGACCGAGTCCGCCAGGCTGGCCGCCAAGCACGCGGGCGAGGACGGCGTGCAGCGGCTGCGCGCCCTGTGCGCGCGGGGCATCGCGGCGGTGGAGTCCGACGACGTCGAGGCGGCCGTGGCGACCAACTCCGAGCTGCACGCCCTGGTGACCGCCCTGTCGGGCAACAAGGTCCTCTCGGAGCTGGCCAGCCAGGTGGCCAGGCGGGTGCGGTGGTACCACACGCCGGTGGCCCGCCAGCGCGGCATGGCCTCGTGGGAGGAGCACACCTCGCTGATCGACGCGATCGAGGCGGGCGACGAGCGCCGCGCGGCGAAGATCATGCGGGAGCACACCGAGCACACCCGCGCCTCCTACCTGGCGCAGCGCGAGAAGGAGCCGGCCGAGCCGGCGCCCAAGCCGGTACGCCGGCGCCGCCCGCGGCAGCTCGGTTGATCTGACGTTCACAGAAGAGCACATGCTCCGAAACACCTCGGGTGGAGGGTGGAGCCAGAGAATCGGTCAAAGAGTCAGCCGAAGAGTCAGGAGGTGTATGACCCATGAAGGCGTTCATCCGCTTTCTCCTCGGTGATCCCCCGGGTCAGGCCGCGGACGGCCGAGCGATCGGCCTGGGCCTGAGCACGGCGCTCAAGAAGCACTACTCCGCCGACGACGCGGATCGCTACCTGCGGGAGTGGGCCGCGGCGGAGCACGACGTACGCGACTGCCCACGGCACTGAGCCGCGGCAGGGGGCGGGCCCCGACCGCGGCGTGATCAGCGCTCCGCAGGCTCGGGCTCCACCTCCTGCGAGGCGGCGGCCCTGGCGTCAAAGGCACGCTCGCGCCCCAGGGGCCTTCCTCGCGACGATCCAGAAGTCCACCGCGACCACGAGCGCGAACCCGCCGATCGTGGTCAGCCAGATCCAGACGGGCAGGTTCACCGCCGCTGCTCCCTTCGTGCGCGCAACATGCCGGCGTGCCGTACGTAGAGGCCGAGCAGCGCCTTGGCGAGCGGGTTCGCGTGGGCGCGGCGCAACAGCCAGTGCGGCATGATCCGCTCGTGCAGCCAGACGAAGCCGATCGCGAAGCCGAGGCTCACCATCGCCTGGTACGCCAGGAACGGCAGCACGCCGTCGCCCAGGCCGACCCCGGCCAGGCTCTCCTGCGCGAGCCGGGACACGGGGAAGGCCGCCACCCAGTACAGGCCGACGAGCCCGAAGGTCCCCGGGCGGAACACGCCGTGGCCGAGCAGCACGCCGTACAGGCCGCCGAAGAGGGCGAGCGGCACGGCGAGGGACAGGGCCGACAGCGCGGCCATCCCGGTGGGCTGCCCCGCGAGCAGGGTCAGCCCACCGGCCATGGCTCCGGCGACGGCTCCGATCGACGCCCCTGGCAGGGCGAGCTCGATGCTGTGCCGTCCCCCCATCAGCCCACGACCACGCCGTAGGCGAACAGGCTGTAGAACAGCATCCCGAGATAGAACACCGCGCCGCACCCGATGATCACGTTCGTCCACCACCTGGGCCTGATCGGCTTGGGCAGCATGCGGTTGTTCACCAGGAGCAGCGTCACGCAGTACGCCCCCATCGCGAACGTCGACAGGAACGCCAGCGTGTCCAGGATCCCGCTCGGCCCGTCGGCCGGCCCGAACAGCAGGATCAGGATGCCGAAGATGATCACGCCCCAGAGGAAGATCCCGTACAGGCGTGACATGCCCAGCTTCTTCGCCCCGGGGATGAAGTTGTACGTCATGTCCGCCTGCCCCCGGGAGAAGGAGTCGAACAGCCCCAGAGTCGCGTTCAGCCCGATCAGCGCGATGAACCCGAGGAACACCCCGCCGAGCACCGAGCTGCCCGCCGACGAGACGGCGTCGGCCATCGCGGTGAGCGCGACCTCGCGGTCGTCGCCCTGGATGACCGCGCGCACGCCCGGGTTCTGCCGCACGGCCGACTGCGCGATCACCGTGAACGAGATCGTCACCAGCATGGTGATGCCCCAGAACAGCAGCAGGGCGTCGAACGTGACCCAGCGCCGCCAGCCCTTCCACTTTGCCATCTCGGCCGGGTCCTCGGTGTCGAACATGAAGCCGCGCGCGGGCATCTCCTCTTCCTCGCCCGCGTGCCGCAGCCCGCGGACCTGCGGGATGTGCGCGCCCATGCCGGCCCCGGAGTCACGCAGGTGCAGCGTGTACCACATCTGCTGCATGCCGGACGGCCCCGCGAAGGCGCACGCGCCCACGATGACGGGGAACCAGGCCGCCGACATGGCCTCCGACGGGAAGTAGCCGAAGGAGAACATGCCGATGATCGTGGAGACCACGTCGCCCCAGGACCCGACCATGGCCGCGACCACCGCCGTGCCGAGCACGAGCGCGCCGATCAGCAGCGACAGCACGTTCTCCAGCACGTTGTAGATCACCTTGGCCAGGCTGAACACCACCCCGACCAGGATGAGCCCGGCGATCGCGGTCACCACCCACGGGATGCCGGTGATCTCCTCGAACGCCGCCGCTCCCGCCGACAGGTGTCCCGGCCAGATGTAGACGGCGACGGCCACGACGAAGAAGAACCACATGATCGGCTTGAACACCCTGGCCGCGCCGGAGAAGATGCTCTCCCCCGTGGCCATGGCGTACCGCGCCATCTCCAGCATCACCACGGCCTGCAGCGTGACGCCGATGAGGAACAGCCACCTGATCTCGGGCCCGAACAGCAGCACCAGCCTGGGCCACATGTACGACTCGCCCATGCCCACGCCCAGCGCGACGAGGAAGACCGTCGGCCCGAGAATGTGCACCGACGGCGGCGCGTCGGGCAGCTTCCTGATGGGCATCGGCTCAAGCCGGCCCGCTTTCCATACTCGATCGTCCTCGACCGGCGGCGTGGCCGTCGCCGGTGGTGTTTTCGATGTGTCCACCTACGGACCTCCTGGGGGTTGTTCTTTCTCGTGCGCCCCGATTAGCCCCCTCGCCTCTGGCTGCTGCGCTCGGCTCTTAGCGCAGCAGTCCAGCCGCCCTGGCCCAGCGGTACTTCGCACCGAGGACCGCCACGGGCTTTTCCGTCGTGTACGGGTACGCGACCACGCCGTGCTCGAACAGGTACTCGCTGGCCTCCTCGACCTCGGTGTCGCCGGCGAGCGACGCCACTACCGGCTTGACATTGCCCTTCGCCCGCTCCTCCGCCACCACACGGGCGACGAGTTCGGCGAAGACCATCGGCGGCGTCACGATCGTGTGCCAGTAGCCCAGGACCAGCGCGTGGATGCGCTCGTCGGCCAGGCCCAGGCGGACCGTGTTCTCATACGTGGAGGGCGGTTCGCCGCCGGTGATGTCGATGGGGTTGCCCGCCGCGCCGAACGGCGGGATGTAGGCGCGGAACGCCGCGTCCAGGTCGGGCGGGATGTCCATGAGCGTCAGCCCGGCGTCCACGACGGCGTCCGAGAGCAGCACGCCGGAGCCGCCCGCCCCGGTGATGATGACGACGTTCTCGCCCTCGGGCGCGGGCAGGATCGGCAGCGCGCGGGCGTACTCCAGCATGTCGTTCAGCCCCGGTGCGCGCACCACCCCGGCCTGCCGCAGGATGTCGTCGTACACCTTGTCGTCGCCCGCCAGCGCGCCCGTGTGCGAGCCCGCCGCCCGCGCGCCCATCGCGGTGCGGCCGGCCTTGAGCACGATGACCGGCTTCTGCTTGACGACCCTGCGCGCGGCCTCGACGAAGCCGCGCCCGTCCTTGAGGTCCTCCAGGTGCATGGCCACGGCCTTGGTGTTGTCGTCCTGCTCGAAGAAGGTCAGCAGGTCGTCCTCGTCCACGTCGGCCTTGTTGCCGACGCCGACGATGGCCGAGACGCCCATCTTGGTGGTCCGGCTGAAGCCCAGGATGGCCATGCCGATGCCGCCGCTCTGCGAGGTCAGCGCCACGCTGCCCTTGACGTCGTACGGGGTGCAGAACGTCGCGCAGAGGTTCTCCGGCGTGTAGTAGTAGCCGTAGATGTTCGGCCCCAGCATGCGCACGCCGTGCCTGCGCGCGATCTCGACGATCTCCTTCTGGCCCTCGACGTTCCCCGTCTCGGCGAACCCCGACGGGATCATGACGGCGCCCGCCACCCCCTTCTGCCCCACCTCCTCCAGCGCGGGCGCCACGAACTTGGCGGGGATCGCGAACACGGCCACGTCCACGTCCCCCGGGACATCCGAGATGCTCTTGTACGCGGTCAGCCCCATGATCTCGTCGGCCTTGGGGTTGATCGGGAAGATCTGACCCTGGTAGCCGCCGTTGATGAGGTTGCGCATGACCGAGTTGCCGATCTTGCCGGTCTCGGCCGAGGCGCCGATCACGGCGACCGAGCGCGGCTTGAAGATCCGCGTCATCTGCCGAAGGATCTCCTCGCGCGGCAGCCGGCTGACCTCGGCGGGCTTGTCGCCGATGAGGATGCGCACGTCGGCGGCGACCGCGCCGTTCGCGTCCACGAAGACCGGGTTGAGGTCCACCTCCACGATCTCGGGGAAGTCGGAGACCAGCCTGCCGACGCGCTCGATCAGCTCCGCGAGTGCCTCCCGGTTGGCGGGCTCCGCGCCACGGACGCCCCGGAGCACCTCCGCCGCCCTGATGTCGTCCAGCATCCCAAGGGCATCTTCACCCGAGACCGGGGCGAGCCGGAAGGTCACGTCCTTGAGCACCTCGACCAGGACGCCGCCCAGTCCGAAGGCGATGACCTTGCCGAAGGTGGGGTCGGTGACGGCGCCGACGATGACCTCGTGACCGCCGCCGACGAGCTGCTGCACCTGGACGCCGTCGATCTTGGCGCCGGGGTTGTAGGCGCGGGCGTTGGCCAGGATCGTGTCGTGGCCCGCCCGGACCTCCTCCCCGGTGTTGAGCCCGACCAGCACGCCGCCGGCGTCGGTCTTGTGCAGGATGTCGGGCGAGACGATCTTCAGCACGACCGGGAGGCCGATGCGCTCGGCGATGGCGACCGCCTCGTCGGCCGAGGTGGCCAGGCCCTCGCCCGGGGTGGCGATGCCGTACTCCGCGCACAGCTTGCGCCCCTCGGGAGCCGTCAGGGCCGTGCGGCCCTCGGCGAGCGCCTTCTCGATGACTTCCCCGACTGCGCCCATGGTCGCGCTCCCTACGGGCCCTCCCTGGTTACGCTGGAGGCTGCCGCTGTCGGGCCTTACTCGCCGCTCCACTAGATGACTCCGTTCGTCTTCAGTTCAGCCAGCTCGTCCGCGCTCACGCCGAGCTCGCTGTAGATCTCCTGGTTGTGCTCGCCGAGCAGGGGCGGCGTCCGGACGTCCACCGGGGAGTCCGACAGCTGCAGCGGGCTGCCGACGGTCACGAACTCGCCGCGCTCCGGGTGGTCGACCGTGACGACGATGCCCTCCTCGCGCAGGCTCTCGTCCTCGGCCAGCTCCTTGGTGGACAGGATCGGCCCACAGGGGATGTTCTCGGCGTTGAGCCGGTCGAGGACCGTCCACTTGTCGTGGCGGATCGTCCACTCCTCGATGAGCTGGAACAGCTTGTCCAGCTTCGGCAGCCGCGCCTCCGGCGTCGCCCACTCGGGGTCGTCGGCCAGTTCCGGACGGCCGATGATGGTGGAGATCGGCTTCCAGCCGATCGGCTGCACGATGACGTAGATGTAGTCGTTCGGGCCGCCGGGCGCGCAGCGCACCGCCCAGCCGGGCTGGCCGCCGCCGCTGGCGTTGCCCGAGCGGGGCACCTCGTCGCTGAACGTCTTGTTCGGGTACTCGCGCAGCGGGCCGTGCGCCAACCGCTGCTGGTCGCGGAGCTTGACGCGGCACAGGTTCAGCACGGCGTGCTGCATGGCCACCTGCACGCGCTGCCCGCGGCCGGTCTGCTGGCGCTGGTAGAGGGCGGCCAGGATGCCGGCCACCGTGTGGATGCCGGTGCCCGAGTCGCCGATCTGTGCCCCGGTGGCCAGCGGCGGGCCCTCCTCGAAGCCGGTGGTGCTCATCGAGCCGCCCATGGCCTGGGCGATCACCTCGTACGCCTTGAACTTGGCGTACCTGCCGGTGCCGAAGCCCTTGATCGAGGCGTAGATCAGGCGCGGGTTGAGCTCCTGGAGGCGCTCCCAGGTGAAGCCCATGCGGTCGACCGCGCCCGGGCCGAAGTTCTCCACCAGGATGTCGGCGCTCTTCACCAGCTCGGTGAAGATCTCCTTGCCGCGCTCGCTCTTCATGTTGAGGGTGATGCTGCGCTTGTTGCAGTTGAGCATCGTGAAGTAGAGGCTGTCGACGCCCGCCAGGTCGCGGAGCTGCTGCCGGGTGATGTCGCCGGTCGGGGCCTCCAGCTTGACCACGTCCGCGCCCAGCCAGGCGAGCAGCTGGGTGCAGGACGGGCCCGACTGGACATGGGTCATGTCGAGGACGCGGACACCTTCGAGAGCCTTCATGTTGGCGTATCCCCTACTTGTACATGGTCTGGTTCATGGTTCCGGGGGCGTAGACCTCCGGATCCACCCATACGTTGATCAGCGAGGGCTTGCCAGACTCCCTGGCCCGCTCCAGCGCGGGGCGGATCTCGGCCGGGTCGCGCACCTCCTCGCCGTGGCCGCCGAGCAGCTTGGCGAAGTCGCCGTAGCGGATGTCGCCGAGGGTGTTGCCGACGCGGGCGCGGTCCTCGCCGTACTTGGCGGCCTGGCCGTACCTGATCTGGTTCATGGACGAGTTGTTGCCGATGACCCCGATGAACGGCAGGTCGAAGCGGACCATGGTCTCGAAGTCCCACCCGGTCAGGCTGAAGGCGCCGTCACCGAACAGGCAGAGCACCTCCTTGTCGCGCCGCGCCTGCTTGGCGGCCATCGCGAAGGCCATGCCGACGCCGAGCGTGCCGAGCGGGCCCGGGTCCATCCAGTGGCCGGGCGACTTGGGCTGGACGACCTGGCCCGAGAAGGTGACGATGTCGCCGCCGTCGCCGATGTAGATGGTGTCCTCGGTCAGGAACTCGTTGATCTCGTGGACCAGGCGGTACGGGTCGATGGGCTGGGCGTCGGAGAGCTGGCGGGGCAGGCGCTTCTCGTACGCCTGGGTCTCGACCGCGCGCAGCTCGTCCATCCACTCCTTGCGTTTGGCGACCGCGTTCTCGATGCGGCCGCTGGCGGCCTGGGTCGCCGCCGCGAGGATGAGGCCCGCGTCGCCCACGATCCCCAGGTCGATGTCCCGATTTTTCCCGACAGTGCGGTAGTCGAGGTCGATCTGGACCACGGTGGCGGTCGGCGAGAGGCGCTTGCCGTAGCCCATCCTGAAGTCGAACGGGGTGCCGACGATGATGATCAGGTCGGCGTTGGTGAAGGCGTACCTGCGGCTGAGCTGGAAGTGGTGCTGGTCGCCCGGCGGGAGCGTGCCGCGGCCGGAGCCGTTCATGTACGCGGGCACGTTCAGGGCCCGTACGAAGTCGATCGCGGCGTCGGTCGCCCGGCACGTCCACACCTGGCTCCCGAGCAGGATGCACGGCTTCTCGGCGTGCGCCAGCAGGTCCGCCAGCCGCTCGATCGCCTCGGGGTCGCCCTGCTGACGCGTGGAGGCCCGGTAGTGCCCCGGCTTGGGGACGCGGGCCTTCTCCACCGGGACCTTCGCGTCGAGCACGTCACGCGGGATCTCCAGGAACGACGGCCCGGGAGCGCCGTGGTAGCACTCACGGAAGGCCATCGACACGATGTCGGCCACCCGTTCCGTGCTGGGCACCGTGGCGGCGAACTTGGTGATCGGGGTCATCATGTCCACGTGCGGCAGGTCCTGCAGCGAGCCCATCTTGTGCTGGCTCAGCGCTCCCTGGCCGCCGATGAGCAACATGGGGCTCTCCGCGCGGAAGGCGTTGGCCACGCCGGTGACCGCGTCGGTCGTGCCCGGTCCCGCGGTGACCACCGCGCAGCCGGGCTTGCCGGTGATGCGCGCGTACCCGTCCGCCGCGTGCGCGGCTACCTGCTCGTGGCGTACGTCGATGACCTCGATGCCCTCATCGACGCAGCCGTCATAGATATCGATGATGTGGCCGCCGCAGAGCGTGTAGATCACATCCACGCCCTCGGCCTTGAGTGCCTTGGCTACGAGATGACCGCCAGAGATCGTTTCCGACATCATGCCACCTTTCCCGGCGCTGTCTTCCGCATACTGCATACCGTATGACCGCAATGGTTACTCCCTCCCGATCGGCCTGTCTAGCCCCCAGGAGGCAACTCGATCAGCTCGACCTGCTCACCGGCCCACCGCGGGGGGACGACGGCCAGGGCGTCGGCCAGCGCCGCTCCCCACAACGAGCCCGGCCGATCGTGCCCCACCGGCACCGCGCCCCGGCCGGACCTCCTGACCGGGACGAGCCGGGTGTCGTGCGGATGCGCCCGCACCGCCCCGGCCAGCGCCGACGTCTCCGTGCGGGCCGGGGTTCCGGCCAGTTCGCGCAGAATGGGGACGAGCAGCGTGAGGGCCGCACCGAGGGCCGCGAACGGGTTCCCCGGCAGCCCCACGACCAGTGGCCCTTCCGGCAGCCGGGCCAGGAGCTGCGGGTGTCCGGGCCGCACGGCGACGCCGTCGATGAGCACGTCGGCGCCGAGGTCGCCGAGCACGGCCCTGAGGTGGTCGGCGGGGCCCTTGGACGACGCGCCGCACACGACGACCACGTCGACGCCCGCCACCGCCACCGCCTTCGCCTGCGCGGCGAGTGCGGTGCGCAGCGCGTGCTCGCCGTCGGGCAGCCGGTCCGTGCTCGCCACCCGGCCTCCGGCCCACGCCACCAGCCCCGGCAGGAACGGGCCGATGGCGTCGCGCACCCGGCCCGGCGCGGGGAGGCCCTCGTGCACGACCTCGTCGCCCGTCACCAGCACCGCCACGCGCGGCTTCGGGCGTACCAGGAGTTGGTCATGGCCCAGTGCGGCGGCCAGGCCCAGCGCCACCGGGGTCACCACCGCGCCCGCGCCGAGCACCACCGCACCCTCGGCGATGTCCTCGCCGCGCCGCCGGATGTGCCGCCCCGCCTCCACTGCGCCATCCACCCACACCGGCTCCGCCTCCACCCGCGCCCGGGGCACCGCCACCGGCCCGGCAAGCGACACCTCAGCCGCGTGCTCGTAGGGCAGCACCGCCGACGCCCCCGCGGGTGTCGGAGCACCGGTGGCGATCTCCACCGCCTCGCCCGGCCGGAGCTCGGGTCCGTAGCGCGCACCACCGGCCAGCACGCATCCCATCACGCGCCACGGACCGGCGCCGGCCACCGCGTAGCCGTCCATTGCCGCGACGTCCACTCCCGGCACCGCCACCAGCGCCGTCAACGGCGCGGCGAGGCGGCAACCGAGCGCGTCGGACAACGGCGCCAAGACGGGCCCCAGCGGGACCGCGGACGCCGCTGCGAGGGCGCGCGCGGCGGACCAGGTCGTCGCCTCCACCTGCGAAACGGTCATGGGCACGCTCCTTGACCCGCGTTTTTCCATACTGTATACCGAATGCAAATCCGACGCGAGAACGGAGCGCAGCTTTGAAGGTCGCTGTTCTTGGCGCCGGCGCCATCGGCGCATACGTGGGGGCCGCCCTCCACCGGGCGGGAGTCGAGGTGCACCTCATCGCGAGAGGCGAGCACCTTCAGGCGATACGCCGCGCCGGTGTGCGGGTGCTCACCCCCAGGGGCGACTTCACCGCCCACCCCCATGCCACCGACGACCCCGCCGAGGTCGGCCCGGTGGACCACGTCTTCCTGGGCCTCAAGGCGAACAGCTACGCCTCGGCCGGCCCCATGATCAAGCCGCTCCTGCACGAGTCCACGAGCATCATCGCCGCGCAGAACGGCATCCCGTGGTGGTACTTCCACGGGCTCAAGGGCCCCTACGAGGGCTACCGCATCGAGAGTGTCGACCCGGGCGGCGCGGTCACGGCCGCGCTGCCCCTGCACCGCGCCGTCGGCTGCGTCGTGTACGCCGCCACCGAGATCGAGCGGCCCGGCGTGATCCGCCACTTCGAAGGCACCCGCTTCTCCATCGGCGAGCCGGACGGCCGGCTGACCGAGCGGTGCGCCGCCTTCAGCGAGGCCGCGATCGCGGGCGGGCTGAAGTGCCCGGTGGAGCGCGACCTGCGGCGCGACGTCTGGATCAAGCTCATGGGCAACATCGCCTTCAACCCGATCAGCGCGCTGGCCAGGGCGACCATGGCCGGGATCTGCCGCCACGACGGCGCCAGGGAGCTGGTCGTGGCCATGATGCGGGAGTCCGTCGAGGTGGCCAGGAGGGTCGGCTGCGATCCGGGGATCTCGATCGAGCGCCGCCTGCGGGGCGCGGAGAAGGCAGGCGAGCACAAGACCTCCACGCTCCAGGACCTGGAGAAGGGCAAGCCGCTGGAGCTGGACGTGCTGCTGGCGGCGGTGGTCGAGCTGGCCGACCTCACCGGCGCCGAGGTGCCGACGCTGCGCGCGATCCACGCGGTGAGCGACCTGCTCAACGCGAACCTTGTCCGCGCGGGGTAGCACGAATACCGTAGCCTGTATACAGAATGGAGGGATCATGAGCTATGACCGCCTGACCCATCCACTGGTGCGCGAGAACGGCGTGCTGCGCAGAGCGACCTGGGAGGAGGCGCTCGAGCGGGCGGCGGAGGGTTTCCGCCGCAATATCGCCAGGCACGGCCCCGACAGCTTCGCCATGCTGTCGTGCGCCCGCTCCACCAATGAGATGAACTACATCGGGCAGAAGTTCACCCGTGTGGTGATCGGCACCAACAACGTGGACTCCTGCAACCGCACCTGCCACGCGCCGAGCGTGGCCGGGCTGTCGGCGGTGTTCGGCAGCGGTGGCGGCACCTCCTCCTACCAGGAGGTGGAGGACACCGATGTGATCGTGATGTGGGGCTCGGCGGCGCGCAACGCCCATCCCATCTTCTTCCAGCACGTGCTGAAGGGCATTCGCAACGGCGCGCGGATGTTCGCGGTGGACCCGCGCCGCACCGGCACCGCCCAGTGGGCCGACCTGTGGCTGGGGCTCAACGTGGGCACCGACATCCCCCTCGCCCACGCGGTGGCCAGGGAGATCATCCACGCCGGGCTGCACAACGAGGCGTTCATCGAGCGGGCCACGGCCGGGTTCGAGGAGTTCAGGGAGTCGGTCGAGCCGTGGACGCTCACCGCCGCCGAACAGGTCACCGGCGTGCCCGCCGACGCCATCCGCGAGCTGGCCCACGCCTACGCCCGCGCCGACCGCGCCCAGCTGTGCTGGACGCTCGGCATCACCGAGCACCACAACGCGACGGACAACGTACGGGCCCTCATCAACCTGGCTCTGCTCACCGGCCACGTCGGCCGCTACGGCTCGGGCCTGTCGCCGCTGCGCGGCCAGAACAACGTGCAGGGCGGCGGCGACATGGGCGCCATCCCCAACCGCCTGCCCGGCTTCCAGGACATTCTCGACCCGAACATCAGGGCGCGCTTCGAGGGCGCGTGGGGCAGGGAGATCCAGCCCAGGTACGGCCTCAACCTCACCCAGATGCTGGAGGCGATGGCCGAGGGCGAGGTGACCACCTGCTACCTCATCGGTGAGAACCCCGTGCAGTCCGAGGCCGACTCCCTGGCCTGCATCAAGCGCCTGTCCATGCTGGACCACCTGGTCGTGCAGGACATCTTCCTCACCAAGACCGCCCAGATGGCCGACGTCGTGCTGCCCGCCAGCGCCGCCTGGTGCGAGGCGGACGGCACGTTCACCAACAGCGAGCGCCGGGTCCAGCGGGTGCGCAAGGCCGTGGAACCGCCGGGCGAGGCGCGCGACGACATCTGGATCATGTGCGAGATCGCCCGCAGGCTGGGCCACGACTGGCACTACGACGGCGCGGAGGAGGTCTGGAACGAGCTGCGCGCCATGTCGCCCCAGCACAAGGGCATGACGTACCAGCGGCTGGCCGACCTGCAGGGCATCCAGTGGCCCTGCCCGTCGGAGGACTCGCTGGAGCCGCCCTACCTGCACGGCAGGCTGTGGGAGAGCGACCCGGTCAAGCGGGGCGTGCCGGCGCCGTTCGCGGTGCTGCGCCACTCTCCGCCGGTGGACCTGCTGGACGAGGAATATCCGCTGCGGCTGACGACCGGGCGGCGGCTCGACTCGTACAACACGGGCGTGCAGTCCTCCGGGTTCGCCTCTCCCCTGCGCCGCGGCGAGACGGTGGAGCTGTGCCCGGAGGACGCCGAGCGGCTCGGCGTCGTCGCGGGCGAGGAGGTGCGGATCAGCTCGCGGCGCGGGTCGGTGGTCGCGCCGGTGTTCATCGATCCCGCCCTGCGGCCCGGGCTGGTGTTCATGACCTTCCACTTCCCGGACGAGGTGGACACCAATGCCCTGACCATCGAGGCCACCTGCCCGATCGCGGGCACGGCCGAGTTCAAGGCGGCAGCCGTACGCGTCGAGAAGCTCGTTAAGGCCGGGTGATCAGATGGATCTGAGGTTCCGCGGCGCCGAGCCGTCCGAGGAGGAGCGCGCGGCGGTCGACGCCCTGCTCGGACCGCCCGCCACCGCATGGGAGGGCGGCTCGAGGACCGAGACCGACCTGCGGGTGGCCGCCCGCGCCGAGTCGCAGCGCGAGCTGCTGCTGCCCGCCCTGCACGCGGTCAACGACCGGGTCGGGTGGATCAGCGAGGGCGCGCTCGAGTACATCTGCCGCCGCCTCACCGTGCCGCCCGCGGAGGCGTACGGGGTGGCCACGTTCTACTCGTTGTTCTCCATGGAGCCGCGCCCGAAGCGGGTGCTGCACGTCTGCACCGACCTGGCCTGCCAGGCGAAGGGCGCGGAGGACGTGCGCAGGCGGGTCGAGGAGGCGCTCGGCCCGCAGGGCCGGTCGTGGCACGAGAGCCCCTGCCTGGGCCTGTGCGAACGCGCCCCCGCCGCGCTCGCCCTGGAGGCGGGCACACCCCCGAAGGCCCAGGTGTACGCCCCCGCGCACGCCGACACGATCGCCGACACGCCGAGCCCCAACGGCAGCACCCCCAGCCTCGACGTGGCCGGCGACGCCCCGGTGCGGGACGCCGTGCCGCAGGCCGGGCAGGACGGGCTGGTCCTGCTCAGGAGGGTCGGCACGACCGATCCCGGGAGCCTGGACGACTACCGCGCGGCCGGCGGCTACAGCGCGCTCAGGCGGGCGTTCGAGCTGGGCCCCGCCGGGGTGATCCGTGAGGTGCTGGAGTCGGGGCTGGTCGGCAGGGGTGGCGCCGCGTTCCCGACCGGCCGCAAGTGGGACGCCACCGCGCGGCAGCCCGACCACCCGCACTACCTGGTGTGCAACGCCGACGAGAGCGAGCCGGGCACGTTCAAGGACCGGGTCATCATGGAGGGCGACCCGTACGCGCTGGTGGAGGCCATGACGATCGCCGGCTACGCCACCGGCTGCGCCAAGGGCTACCTCTACATCAGGGGCGAGTACCCCCGTGCGACCGCGCGACTCCAGCACGCCATCGCGACCGCCCGCGCCCGGGGGCTGCTCGGCGACGACATCCTGGGCAAGGGGCTGTCGTTCGACATCGAGCTGCGGAGAGGCGCGGGCGCGTACATCTGCGGCGAGGAGACCGCGATCTTCAACTCCATCGAGGGTGAGCGCGGCGAGCCGCGCAGCAAGCCGCCGTTCCCCGTGGAGAAGGGGCTGTTCGGCAAGCCGACCGTGGTCAACAACGTCGAGACGCTGGTCAACGTGCTGCCGATCCTGGAGCGCGGCGCCCAGGCGTACGCGGCGGCCGAGCCCAAGCTGTTCTGCGTCTCGGGCGCGGTCGAGCGGCCCGGCGTGTACGAGCTGACGTTCGGCGCCACCTTGCGCGAACTGGTGGAGCTGGCCGGGACCACCGGCACGACCAGGGCGGTCCTGCTCGGCGGCGCGGCCGGCGCGTTCGTCACCGACCTGGACATCCCGCTCACCTTCGAGGGCACCAGGAACGCGGGGGCCACGCTCGGCTCCGGCGTGGTGCTCGTCATCGACGACACCGTGGACATGAAACGGCTGCTGCTGCGCATCGCGGAGTTCTTCCGCGACGAGTCGTGCGGCCAGTGCGTGCCCTGCCGGGTGGGCACCGTACGGCAGGAGGAGGCCCTGCACCGCCTGTCACGCCGGGTCTCCGACGACGATCTCGTGCTGCTGCGCGAGGTCGGCCAGACCATGCGCGACGCCTCCATCTGCGGCCTGGGACAGACCGCCTGGAACGCCGTCGAATCCGCCATCGACCGCCTGGGGGTGTTCAGATGATCCTGCTCCAGCCGCCCCGGCGGCTCATCGACGTCCAGATCGACGGCGAGGACGTACGTGTGCCGGAGGGCTCGACGATCCTCGACGCCTGCCAGGCGGCGGGGAAGGACGTCCCGACCCTCTGCTACGGCGACACCCTGACCCCGAAGAACGCCTGCCGCGTCTGCGTCGTGGAGGTGGAGGGCGCCAGGACGCTCGCGCCCGCCTGCTCCAGGAAGGCCGAGCCGGGCATGAAGGTCGGCACCGGCACCGAGCGCGCCAGGCAGAGCCGCAAGGTGGTGCTGGAGCTGCTCGGCTCCTCCGTGGACATGTCGACCACCCCTCGTGCCGCCGAGTGGGTCGAGGAGTACGGCGCCGACCCCTCGCGGTTCGGCGACGACGCGGCCACGGTGGAACAGCCCGCCAAGGTGGACAACGACCTCTACGTACGCGACTACAGCAAGTGCATCCTCTGCTACAAGTGCGTGGACGCCTGCGGCGACCAGTGGCAGAACACCTTCGCCATCGGCGTCGCGGGCCGGGGCTTCGACGCGACGATCTCCACGGAGTTCGACGCCCCGCTCACCGACTCGGCCTGCGTCTACTGCGGCAACTGCGTCGAGGTGTGCCCGACGGGCGCGCTGTCGTTCAAGAGCGAGTTCGACATGCGGGCAGAGGGCACCTGGGACGAGTCCAGGCAGACGGAGACCACCACGATCTGCAGCTACTGCGGGGTCGGCTGCAACCTGACCCTGCACGTGCAGGACAACAAGATCGTCAAGGTGACCTCGCCGCACGACAACCCGGTGACCAAGGGCAACCTGTGCGTCAAGGGCCGCTTCGGGTACGGCTATGTCTAGGATCGCGGTCAAGAGGCGGATCCTGCGCGTGCAGGACACGGCCCGCACGCGCCGGATCGACTCGCTGGCGGCCGAGGAGCCGCTGGAGATCCGCCTCGACGGGACGCCGCTGACGGTCACCATGCGCACCCCCGGCGACGACTTCGACCTGGCCGCCGGGTTCCTGGTCAGCGAGGGGGCCGTGGGCTCGGCGGACGACATCGCCACCATCCGCTACTGCGCGGGCGCGACGGTGGACGGCGGGAACACCTACAACGTGCTCGACGTGCGGCTGGCGCCCGGCGTCGAGGCGCCCGCGCCGCGCAACTTCTACACCACGTCCTCCTGCGGCGTCTGCGGCAAGGCGTCGCTGGAGGCGGTGCGCACAGTGGCTCGCTGGAGCGCCGGCGACGACCCGGTCGAGCTGGCGCAGTCAGTCGTCGTCACCCTGCCGGACCGGCTGCGTGCGGCCCAGCGGGTGTTCGACCGCACCGGGGGCCTGCACGCGGCCGGCCTGTTCACGGCCGACGGCGAGCCGCTGTGCGTGCGCGAGGACGTGGGCCGGCACAACGCGGTGGACAAGCTGCTCGGCTGGGCGCTGCGCAACGGCCGGCTCCCGCTGCGGGGCACCGTGCTGATGGTGTCCGGGCGGGCCTCGTTCGAGCTGGTGCAGAAGGCGGTCATGGGCGGGATCCCGGCGCTCGCCGCGGTCTCGGCGCCGTCGTCGCTCGCGGCCGAACTGGCCGCGGAGGAGGGGCTGACGCTCATCGGGTTCCTGCGTGGCGACTCGATGAACGTCTACACGGGCGAGCGGCGCTTGCGCGTCACCTCGGGCGTCGGCAACGGCTCAGCCGGCGCACACCCACCGGGGTGATGGCGGGATGCCGTACGGCGCCACTGGCCCCCAGCCGCCGTCCGGCATCCCGATTTTGACAACCATTTTCATTTTGGCGCATACTGACTCACATGATGTCAGGATTTTCCCGGTCGTACGCTGCCGGTTTGCTGGCCGGAGCCACTCTCCTCACCACTGCCGCCTGCGGCTCGGGCTCCGCTGAGACCGTCTCGGGGGACCGGCCCGAGGTGGTCGCCGCGTTCTACCCGCTCCAGTGGCTGACCGAGCAAGTGGGAGGATCCGACGCGCACGTGAGCGGGCTGACCGCGCCCGGCGTGGAGCCGCACGACCTGGAGCTGGGCATCCAGCAGGTGAGCGAGCTGCAGAAAGCCGCACTCACCGTCTACATCAAGGGCGTCCAGCCGGCCGTGGACGACGCGGTGGACGCGGACAAGAGCTTCGACGCCGCGACGGCCGTCAAGACACTTCCGGCGGGAGCGCACGAAGAGCACGAAGAGGGGGGCGAGGAGGAGCACGGCCACGAGGTCTCCTACGATCCGCACCTCTGGCTCGACCCGTCCCGCCTGGCCACCGTCGCCACCAAGCTCGGCGAGCGCCTGGCCGCCGCCGACCCGGCGCACGCGCAGGGGTACAAGGACCGCGCCGCCAAGACGGCGAGCGCGCTCGGGGCGCTCGACCAGGAGCTCGCCAAGGGCCTGAGCACGTGCAAGACCAAGACGCTGGTCACCGCGCACGAGGCGTTCGGCTACCTGGCGGACCGTTACGGGCTCAAGCAGGTCGGCATCACGCTCGACCCGGAGACCGAGCCGTCGCCCGCGCGCATCTCCGAGGTGGCCAAGCTCGCCAAGTCCGAGGGCGTGACCACGATCTTCACCGAGTCCCTGGTCAGCCCCAAGGTGGCCGAGGTGCTCGCGAACGAGGTCGGCGCCAAGACGGCCGTGCTCGACCCGCTGGAGAGCAAGCCCTCCGGCGACTACCTGTCCGCCATGCGCGATAACCTCAAAACCCTACAAACAGCACTGGGGTGTACGGCATGAGCGAAACGGCCTTCGCAATGACTGACGGCCGGGTCTCCTTCGATGGCAAGCCCGTCCTTCGGGGGATCGACCTGACCGTCTGTCCTGGGGAGGTCGTGGCCCTCCTGGGCGCCAACGGCTCGGGCAAGTCGACGCTGGTCCGCGCGCTGCTCGGCCTCACGCCGCTGTCCGGCGGCTCGACGCTGGTGTACGGCGCCCCGCCCGGCAAGTTCCGCGACTGGTGGCGCATCGGCTACGTGCCGCAGCGGCTGCACGTCGGCGGCGGCGTGCCCGCCACCGTCCGGGAGGTCGTGGCCTCGGGCCGCATCGCCAGGCAGAGCCGGCTCCGCAGGACCAGCCCGGCCGACCGGGCCGCCGTGGCCGACGCGCTGGAGGCGGTCAGGCTGGCCGACCGCGCCGGCGACCCCGTCCAGTCGCTGTCCGGCGGGCAGCAGCAGCGGGTGCTCATCGCCCGGGCGCTGGCCGGGGAGCCGGACACGTACGTGATGGACGAGCCGACGGCGGGCGTGGACGCCGAGACGCAGCAGTTGCTGGCCGATACGCTGGCCGGGCTGGTGCACGACGGCAAGACGGTGGTGCTGGTCGCGCACGAGCTGGGGCCGCTGGAGCCGATCATCACGCGCGGCGTGGTGATCCGCGAGGGCCGCGTCGCGCACGACGGCCGCCCGCCGCGCCCGGAGGGCGAGTGCGCCAGGCCGGGCCACGAGCATCAGCACCCGCACGCGGCCGCTCCGGCGGTGGGACCGCTGGCGGGGTGGCAGGGGGACGTATCATGATCATAGATCTTCTCCAGGAGCAGCTCTTCCAGCTCGCCCTGGTCGCCGCGCTGCTGGTGGGCCTGTGCGCGCCCGCCGTGGGGACGTTCATCGTGCAGCGCAGGCTGGCGCTGCTGGGCGACGGCATCGGCCACGTGGCGCTCACCGGCGTGGCCCTGGGCTTCCTGACGGGCACTGCGCCCGTGCTCACGGCCGTGATCGTCGCGGTGGTCGGGGCGGTGGCCATCGAGCTGGTCAGGGCCCGCGGGCGGACGAGCGGCGACGTGGCGCTCGCGCTGCTGTTCTACGGCGGGATCGCGGGCGGTGTCATGCTCATGGGCATCGCGCCCGGCGGCAGCAACGCCAAGCTGAACTCGTACCTGTTCGGCGCCATCGCCAGCGTGACGCCCCAGGACATCTGGGTCATCGCCGCGCTGGCCGTCGCCGTGATCGCGGTGGTCGTGATCTTCGGCAGGGAGCTGTTCGTGCTCTGCCAGGACGAGGAGATGGCCAGGGCGAGCGGCCTGCCGGTGCGCTTCCTCAGCCTGCTGATCGCGGTCACGGCCGCGCTGACCGTGGTGATCGCCATGCGCGTGGTCGGCCTGCTGCTGGTGAGCGCGCTGATGGTGATCCCGGTGGCCACGAGCCAGCAGCTCACGCGGGGGTTCCGCACCACGATGGGGCTGGCCATGCTGTTCGGGGTGCTCGCCTCGGTGGGCGGCCTGCTGGCCTCCACCTACTCGGCGAAGGTGCCTCCGGGGGCCGCGATCGTGCTTCTTGCTCTCGCCGGCTTCGTCCTGGCGCTCGGGATCGGTAGATTCGTACGGCGAGGCCGTACCCAGGAGTCGACAGTGAACGAGCGAGCGAAGATGCGCGTGGAGGAGGCCGCATGACGACGAGGCGCGATGCCGTGCACGACACCCTCCGCAAGAGCGAGGGCTTCCGCAGCGCGCAGGACGTCTATGCGGAGATGCGTCTGCACGGCGCCAAGATAGGCCTGACCACCGTCTACCGCGCCCTGCAGGCGCTGGCCGACGGCGGGCAGGTCGACGTGCTACGCACGGACGAGGGCGAGTCGGTCTACCGCGCGTGCGCCAGCGAGGTCCATCACCACCACCTGGTCTGCCGTCGCTGCGGCCACACGGTGGAGGTGGCCGGTCCCGCGGTCGAGCGGTGGGCGGAGGCCGTGGGGAGCGAGCACGGCTTCACCGAGATCACCCACACGGTGGAGGTCTTCGGCACCTGTGCGTCCTGCTCCTCGGCCCCGGCCAAGGTGGGCTGAGCCCGCTTCACGCGACCTTCGACAGCTCCTCGTCGTGGACTTCGCGGGCCCGGGAACGGCTGACGGAGCCGTACAGAACGCCAAGGACGATCACCAGGCACCCGGCGAGCTGCAGGACGGACGGCCGCTCGCCGAGCGCCACCGACGACAGCGCCACGGTCGTCATGGGCTGGATCAGCAGCAGCAGCGCGGTGAGCGCGGCGGGCTGGCGCGGCAGTGAGAACGTGATCAGCGACCAGCCCAGCACCTGCGGCCCCAGCGCGAGCAGCAGCAGCCACCCGTGCGCCGGCCAGCTGGGCACGAAGTCGGCGCCCCCGAACAGCGGGCTGAGCGCGGCGATGGCCACGGTGGCGACCACGGTCGCGTGTGCCAGCGGCCCCGCCGCCCGCGCGGGTCCGGCCTTCATCAGCAGCAGAAACGCCGCATAGGAAACAGACGTGGCAATCCCCGCCCACACCCCCATGACCGGATCGCTCCCGTAGGCGCCGCTGTCGAATATCCCGGAGATGAGCACCACCCCGGCGAACACCACCGGCGTGGCGATCATCAACCGCGTGGACGGCCGCTCCCGGAACACCGCCCACGCCGCGAAGGCCACGATGAACACCTGCAGGTTCCCCAGCACGGTGGCCAGTCCCGCGCCCACGTATTCGATCGCGTGGTGCCAGAAGAGCAGGTCGAGCGCGAACACCACCCCTGCGAGCCAGGCGAGCACGAGCCCCTTGACGGGCAGCGGCCCGAGCCGGCGCCGTTCCAGCCAGGCCAGCACGAGCATGGGCGGCACGGCGTACGCACAGCGGAACAGTGCGGACGTGGCAGGCGATACACCTGAGAGCCGCACCAAGGGGCCGGAGGTGGAAATGATCAGTGCACCCGCGATCGCGATCAGCACGATACGGCGATGTGCACTCATGGTGACCCCCGGACGTCCATGTAGGAGATACAGTGCGACAACGCTAGAACCCGGCGCGGACAGGAGTCAACATGCCGTTTGGCCATGACATGGTGCATTCTTTGGCCACTGTTGTCGAGCTGGTCAACACCTCACCGTCAACAGGCGGCGACGAGGGCTTGCCCGGCCTGGCCGAATTGCAGGCATTCGTGGAGTCCCGCCAGATCAGCGGCGTCACCAAGCTGACACCCCGCGACCTTGGCCAGGTGCGGATGGTACGCGAGGCGTTCCACCGTGTCTTCACCGCCCCGGACCAGCCCACGGCGGTCCGCACGCTGAACGCCCTGCTGTCGGAGACCCGGATCACGCCCCGCATGACCGAGCACGACGGCCACCCGCTCCACATGCACTATTTCGCCGCCGACGCGACGTTGGCCGAGCACGTGGCGGCCGACTGCGGGGTGGCCCTGGCCCATTTGCTGGTGGAGGGCGAGGTCGAGCGTCTGCGCACCTGCTCGGCCCCCGACTGCGACCGTGTATTCGTCGACGAGTCCCGCAACCGGTCCCGGGTGTACTGCGACAGCCGGACGTGCGGCAACCGCATGCACGTGGCCGCCTACCGCGCCCGGCGCCGCGCCTAGCGCGCGGGGCCCCCGGCGTTCAGCTCCTGGTGCCGAAGTACGCGGAGTATGTGCTCGGAGACAGCATGATCAAGATCTGGCAGACGCCGGACTCGTCGCGGATGCGGAACACGACCACGATCTCCGGATAGATCGCCTCGATGCCGAGGCCGGAGAAATAGTAGTCACTGTCGAACACCACGCGATACAGCCCGCGGGACAGCCTCGACTCGGCCCACTTGCTGACGTTTCCGTCGCCGTCGGTCTCAGCTCTCCCGATGTCGTCCCACAAGCCGTCAACCGACTGCTCCAAACGCACTCGCAGGCCCGACGCCGGCCGGCCGTACACTCCGTCGAGCACCTGCGCAGAGATATTCATGTCTTCACCATTCCGACGCTTTCTATCCTTGCGCCTTCCAGCTGCTATTCGCCTGCCTGGCCAGCGCGGCGTGCGGCTGTGCGGAGACGTCCGGAGCATGATCCACACCGGGGCCGTCCCGCGGATCCGGGGATCGTTCCCGCCCGGTCGCCTCGCGCGCCAGGGCCCGACGCCGTTCTTGATCGCGTCCTGGTGCGAGCCGGAGACCGGGGCACACGCGAGATCTCTGCCCGCGAGAGTGGCGCCGATGCACCGCTAATTCGACGGCACGCCGGATTTAGCGGATGTCGGAGACGCATTACCAAGGTCAAGTCCGAGTGTCAACAAGACCGGCGTAAGAGTGATCTGGCACACGTTGCCGGCCGGTTCACCGTTGCCGAACAGGAGCCCTTCTTACCCGGCCCGGTAGGGGCCGCTCCACCGGCACCGCGCCAGTGCCGCGGTCGTTGTGCGGATGGACCGGCAGGCGCCTTCTCAGCGGCTTGCGGACCGTCCATTAGATCCGGCCCGCCTAGACGCAGGGCATGGCGCGCTCCACCGCGGCCGGGAAGCTGAGAACCATTTCCCTCCCGGCTCGCGGTCTAACACGTCGCGCAACCACGCGCAAACCTCACGTAACAAGTCAGGCGTCGTGTCGTGGAACAGCTCCGATGAATACTGCATGCCGAGTTCGGGGCCTCGCGGTTATCGTCTGGCCGGCTCGATAACCATGCGCGTTTGAGCTATGACGAGCCCTTTGCGCAGGCATCGGGCAGTTAGCGCACTATGCGGCTGAACAGGGGAAACGTCGCATTACCTCGGTCAATCACGGCGCATGGCGGGACGGCGGGGCTCCGCTCGTGCGTTCGATCAGCTCTTCACCGTCCGCACCGGCACGTTGATCGTGGCGTGGCCGGACACGGGACGCTCTCCGGCGAGCCCGCACACGAACACGCACTCGCCCCGACCGGCCTCCGGAAAATGGGCTTCGATTTCCTCGAGAACCATCGCCGGCGGCCGGCCGGGCACTCCCCGGTTTTCGCGCGGGCGGCACGGGAGAAAACAGCGCCTATTCTCGCCGGAAAGTCGGTCCTGAGCCGGTGGGAAATCCTGGCGATAACGCTATCCCGGCGAGCGCGGCCGGAACACCGAAGCGGCTCGCTCATGACGGCCGGCGGTTGCCGTCATAATCTACGTGGCCGCATTTCGCACAACTCGCCCGGACGATATATGCGGCGATTCAACCCGGGATCCGCATGGTGAGGTTCGCAGTCAAGGACGCGCGCAACTCCGGAGATATACCGGCAATATAATCGGTCAGCGCAATGCTGGAGCACCGGCCGGACAGCCTTCCCTTTCCTCCCGCTTCGTGGTAACGGCGACGCCCCGGGGGCGGCCCGGGAGCCCATGCGGGGGTAACGCGAGGTCGCCGGACAGGCGGGGCCCTATTCATCGGCAGCCGACCGGTCCACCCCACTCTATCTCTGTCCTGACCTGGGAGGATGCCGCCCGAGAAGGGAACGGATAATGAATGGATGGAGGGCGCTCATAGCTTCGGATCAACAGGCAGCCCGCCGGGCGGCGGCAGGCGCCCCAATTGTTAACGCGAGGTAAAACATGATGTGGCGTCGTATCTCGAAAAGCATCATCGCGCTCGCTCTGTCCGCGGCCCTCTCCGCGGGAATCCTTTGGGCCGGCGCGCTTCCCGCCGGCGCCTCGGTCGCACTGTCGGCAAATCCAGGCTCCGTGCACGGGGATGGCACGCCCTGGGACTGACCCGGCGCTCCCCGGCACAAGCCCTAGCGGCCGCCCCTTGGTCTGACCTTCTCGTCAGGCCGAAGACATAGGGGCGGCCGTTTTCTCTTTCACGTGTGCACACAGGTTCAGGACAATGGAGTACCGCTGCGGCATGAGAGGCGACCTCGTCGCGAACAGATCGCGAAGAAATAGATTTTATCTGGCTTCCAAATGCACCGCGCTGTACACTCCGCGAGTAAGGGGCAATCCATCGAGCCTCTATCGCAGCCGGTCAGGGGGCCTATCCTGCGCGGATGGCGGTGATGGGCGTACCAGTGATGTCGGCTGCTCGTACGCCATCACCGGGCTGAACGGGAGACACGGGGTGGAGATTCGGATCCTCGGCCCTTTGGAAATCACGATTGAGGGAAAGCGGCTGGACCTCGGCAGCCCTCGGCAGCAGACCGTTCTCGCCGTGCTCCTGCTCGAGGCGGGGCGCGTCGTCTCGGTCCGCCGGCTCATGGAAGCGATCTACGGCGACGACCCGCCGGCCACGTCGCGGGCGCAGATCCAGATCTGCATCTCGTCCCTCCGGCGCTTGTTCGCGTCGTACGGGTACCCCCACATCATCACCACCGAGTCGCAGGGATACATCTTCCGCTGCGACGACCACCAGATCGACGCCCAGCGATTCCGCCGGCTCACCGTAGAAGCACGGCGCGCGCGTGACGCCGGGCAGCTCGACAACGCCGTACGCGGCTACCGCGAGGCGCTCACCCTGTGCACCGGGCCGCTGGAGGGCATCGAGAGCCGACTGGTCCGCTCGGCGGTGACCAGGTTCACCGAGCGGCAGATCACCGTCAACGAGGAATGCATCGAGCTCGAACTCGAGCTCGGCCGGCATCGCGAGCTGGTGGCCGAGATCACCGAGCTCGTCGAGCGACACCCCCTCCGGGAACGGTTACGCGGCCAGCTCATGACCGCGCTGTACCGCTCCGGGCGGCAGGCCGAGGCGTTACGGGTCTACCAGCACACACGAGAGACCATGATCGAGGAGTTGGGCCTGGAGCCCAATGAGGAGCTCCGCCAGTTGCACCAGGCGATCCTCACCTCGCACGAGAGCCTCAACGCCCCGGCCCCGCCCGCACCCGCACGTGAATCCCCGCCCGCCGTCCCCTCGGGCATGCCGCGATTATTACCCAGCGACATCGCCGACTTCACCGGCCGCCGGCAGCAGGTGGAGACGATACGACGGCTGCTGACCTCGGACCACTCCCAGCTCGCCGTACCGGTCGTGGTCATCTACGGCAAGCCAGGAGTGGGCAAGTCCGCCATCGCCGTGCACACCTCGCACGCCATCGCCGACAGGTTCCCCGACGGCCAGCTCTTCGCCGACCTGCACGGCGCCGCATCGCCCACGGTCCATCCCAAGCAGGTGCTCGAACGCTTCCTCCGCGCGCTCGGGCTGCCGGGCACGGAGATACCCGACGGCCTGGAAGAGCGGGCCGAGGTCTACCGCACCATGCTGTCCAACCGGCGCATGCTGATCGTGCTCGACGACGCCGGCAGCGAGAGCCAGGTCCTCCCGCTGGTGCCGGGCTACCCGGACTGCGCCGTCGTGGTCACCAGCCGCAGCCGCCTGGTGGGACTCCCCGGCGCCATGTCCGTCGAGATCGAGACGTTCGAGTCGCAACAGTCGATCAACCTGCTCAAGCGCATCGCCGGCAGTGACCGCATCCAGTCCGATCCGGAGCCCGCCGCAGCCCTGGCGCAGCTCTGCGGCCACCTCCCGCTGGCCCTGCGCATCGCCGGCGCCCGGCTCGCCGCCCGCCCCAACTGGACCATCGGCCACCTGGTGGAGCGGCTCGCCGACGAGGCACGGCGGCTGGACGAGCTCAGGTACGGCGAAATGGGGATCCGGGCCAGCCTTGCCCTGACGTACGAGAGCATGAGCGAACCGGCCCGCCGCCTGCTCCGGCGGCTGGCCATCCTCGACTTCACCCACTACTCCGGCTGGACCGCGGCCGCACTGCTCAACGCGCCGCTCAGCGAGGCCGAGGACCTGCTCGACGACCTGTCCGACGCCCAGTTGATCAAGATGTCCGGCGCGGAGGACGGGCACGCCCAGTATCACCTGCACGAGCTGACCCGGGTGTTCGCGCGGGAGCGGGTGGTGGCGGAAGAGTCCGCGGTGGAGCGCAAGAACGAGCTGACCCGGGTGCTCAGCGCCCTGCTCGCCCTCGCCCAGCAGGCGCACAGCCTGGAGTACGGCGGCGACTACGTCAAGGTGCGCGGCGCCGCGCCGTCCTGGCCGGCCCCGCCCGAGCAGATGGAAACGATCATCGGGGTCCCGATGCAGTGGTTCGAGCGCGAACGCGCGACGCTGGTGGCCGCGATCCGGCAGGCCGCCCGCGCCGGGCTCGTCGAGCTGTGCTGGGACCTGGCGATCACCTCGGTGACGCTGTTCGAGGCGCGCATCTACTACGACGACTGGCGGCAGACCCACGAGGTCGCCCTGGAGGCCGCCCGCCGGGCCGGGGACGTACGCGGCCAGGCGACGATGCTCTACTCGCTCGGCTCGCTGCACAGCGCCGAGCAGCGCTTCGACGACGCCCGGCGCGACTTCGAGTCGGCCGCCGAGATGTTCAGGACCGAGGGGAACGACCAGGGAGAGGCGCTGGCCATCCGCGACCTCGCGTTCCTGGACCGGATGTACGGCCGGCTCACCGACGCCGAGACCGGTTACCGCCGGGCGCTGAAGATCTTTCACGCCAACGGGGACCTGGCCGCCGCCGCGTTCGTCCTGCACAGCCTGGCCAGGACGCGGCTGGAGCTACGCGACCCCGCCGAGGCCAAGCGGCTGCTCGACGAGTCGCTCCGACTCAGCCGCACCGCCGGGAGCAAGCGGGTCGAGGCACAGGTGCTGTGCTGGCTCGGTGACGCCCACATTCACGCGGGCGAGCTCTCCTGCGCCGTCGACGTGCTCCAGTCGTCGCTGACGATGGTGCGGGCGATGGACGATGCCATCGGAGAGGCGTACGCGCTGCACCAGCTGGCGCTCGCGCGGCTGCGCCGCGGCGAGTTCTCCGAGGCGGCCACCGCGCTCGACCGGTGCATCGATCTGGCGGGCAGCGCCCGGTCCCGGCTGGCCGAGGTCAAGGGGTTCACCGGGCAGGGCGAGCTCGCCTCCGCCCGTGGGGAGCCGGACAAGGCCGTCCACTATCTGGACCAGGCGCTGGCGCTCTGCCGGAAGATCCACGCTCCGCTGTACGAGGTCCGGGTGCTCACCCAGCTCAGCGGGGCCCACGCCGCCACTGGAGATCAGGCGACGGCGGAGCAGGCCGTTGCGGAGGCGTTGTCGCTGGCCGCGGAGATGGATCCGGTGGTCGTGGAGCAGGTGCGCGCCGACCTGGGCTGCTGAGCGCCGCGGTCAGGGCCGGTTCAGTTCCTTCCAGAGGCGCGCCTCCTCCGGGGTCGGCGGCACATCGG
The DNA here is from genome assembly GCF_040137845.1 of Nonomuraea sp. B19D2. Taxonomy (NCBI): domain Bacteria; kingdom Bacillati; phylum Actinomycetota; class Actinomycetes; order Streptosporangiales; family Streptosporangiaceae; genus Nonomuraea; species Nonomuraea sp. B19D2. Next base: position 47,081 of record NZ_JBEFAK010000037.1, read on the forward strand.
GGATGAGCTGTTCCGGATGTCCCTCCGGGAGAGAAGGAGGCGGGTTGTCCGGGGGGATCACCAGGAAAGGGGCCATTCCGGAGAAGCGCCCAACACCCACCAGGCCGTCCCAGATGAACTTGATGAGCCCTCTGGCAAGCCGAGCTAACACGCCCTTCACCCTCCTTCGGCGTCGTGCAGGTGATGGATTGTCACTTGGCCCGCTCGACCCTGTCTGGACGCCGCTCCCCGCCGGTCCACTGGGCCGGTCCAGCGGACATCGAACAGGCGTCGAGCCACGGCGTGCACGCTGGGAGAAACGAGGGGGCAGACATGAAGACGTTCACCCTTCCGGCCCACCCCGGCGACGACGCCCTCACGCGGCTGGAACGCTCGCACGTCGCCGAGCACTGGACGACCCGGGCCGGGTGCGCGCAGAGCGACCCCGATCTGTTCTTCCACGACGCCGGCCACATCGCCGCCCACCGCGCCAAGGCGATCTGCCGCGATTGCCCGGTGGCCCAGCAGTGCCTGGCCGTCGCCGTACAGCTGCAGGTGAACCACGGCATCTGGGGCGGCCTGCTCCCGGAGGAGCGCCGCCGCCTGGCCGGCGACGCCTGCTGAGAGCCACCGCCCTCGCCTGCCATCGCGCGGGCAGTCCGGCGCACAGCTGTCGCATCGCGGGCAGTCCGGCGCACCGCTGTCACACCATCAAGGCCGGCTTGCCGCGTGGCGGCGAGCCGGCCTCGTGCGTACGGCCCCTCAGGAGGGGCGATTGTAGTGAGCCGGAGGAGCCATGCCGGCGTCGATCATGACTTCCGCGCCCGTGATGCTGCGGACCTTGCCGGACGCGAACATGACGACCAGGGTCGCGATCTCGTCAGGCTCGATCATTTCCCCCGTGGAGAGCCCCGTCATCTTGGGCACGGCGGCGACGAACTCCTCCGGGGTCATCCCCGCGCGCCGCGCGATCTCGGGGTTCGTCCACAGCCGGGTACGGACCGGCCCGGGCGAGATGGTGTTGACCCGGACGCCACGTGAGCTGAACTCCGCGGACAGCGCCTTGCCGATGTTGGTGAGCGCGGCCTTGGCGGCCGAGTAGTGGCCGAGCCGCGGGTCCACCATGCTCGAGTTCATCGAACCGATGTTGATGACCGCGCCGTTCCGCTCGATCAGGCTGGGCAGCGCCGCGCGGGTCGCCCGGATCGTGGTGAGGACATTGAGCTCGAACGTGTGCTGCCAGACGTCGTCGTCGATGTCCAGGAAGCCCGAGGCGAGTTTCACGCCGCCGCCCACGTTGTTGACGAGGATGTCGATGCCGCCGAACTTGGCGAGCGCCGCGTCGATCAGCGACTGCGGGCCCTGCTTGGTGAGCAGGTCGACTTCGAGGGTGTGCGGCGTCGTGGCCAGCAGGTCCGATGTGACGGTACGCGCCCCGCCGAAGACGTCAGCGCCCGCCGAGACCAGTTTCCGCGTGACCGCCAGCCCGATCCCGGCGCCGGCCCCGGTGACCACGGCCGTCTTGCCGGACAGGTCGAATTCCATGCTGTCTCCTTAACCCTGACTGCGTTTCTCGGTGAGGAAGCTGCCGTTCGGCCCGCCGGCCGGCAGGGTCGCCACGTCGGCGATGAACCGGGCGGCCTGTTCCGGCGTGATGTGCCCGGTGGGCATCATGTCGGTGCACACGCGTCCCGGGTTGACCGCGTTCACCAGCACCCCGGTGCCCTCGCATTGGGCGGCCAGCATCGTGGTCAGCCCGTTCAAGGCGCTTTTCGAGATCGAATAGCCGGGTGCGCCGGCGAAGAGAGCGCCGCCGAACTCGGCGGTGGTGCCGCTGGAGATCAACACCACGCGACCCCAGCCACGGCGGATCATGGCCGGGACGAAGGCCTGGGCCAGCCGCCACGAGCCGAGCAGGTTCACCCGCAGTGTCCGGTCGACGAGGTCGAGCGGTGCGGTGAGCGGGTCGGTGCGCGCGTCGAGCAGCACTCCGGCGTTGCACACCAGCACGTCGACGTGCTCGATCTCCTTGCGCAACAGCATGACGCCGGTGGGATCGGTGACGTCCAGGACGTGCGGGCGGGCGCCGGGACCGATGTCACCGGCGGTGGCGAGGGCCGTCTCGGGGTCCCGCGCGGTCACCACCACCCGCAGGCCCCTGCGGTGCAGTTCGGCGGCGACGGCCCGGCCGATCCCCCGGTTGGCCCCGGTGACGAGGGCGGTGCGTTGCCCGGTCACCACGTGACCGGAATCTCGCTGAAGCCCTCCATGAACCCGCCCAGCCCCCGGGGCAGATCCTCCGAGGGCACCGCGAGGCGGAGGTTCGGGAACCGCCTCAGCAGGGTCTCGGTCGCCACCTGGAGTTCCATCCGGGCCAGCGCCGCGCCGACGCAGTAGTGGATGCCCGCGCCGAACGTCATGTGGTGGTTCTCCTTACGCCGGATGTCCAGCGTGAAGGGGTCGTTGAACACGGTCTCGTCCATGTTGGCCGACTCCTCGGACAGCAGGACGCTGGAGCCTTCCTTGATCACCGTGCCGTCGGACAGCGGGATGTCCGTCAGCGCGTAGCGCAGGGTCCCGATGGACGAGCCCATGATCTGCGTACGCAGCAGCTCCTCCACCGCCGACGGCACCAGCGAGTAGTCGGCCCGGATCTCCTTGACCAGGTCCTGCCGGTGGAGCAGCACCGCGGTCCCGGTGCCGATCTGGCTGGCGGTGGTGACGTAGCCGGCGATGAGCAGGCTCTGGGTCCAGAAGTGCAGCTCGTGCTCGGACAGGCGGTTGTCGTCCTCGTCGCGTACCTTGATCAGGGCGCTGATCAGGTCGTCGCCCAGGTCTTCCCGCTTGGCGGCGATCAGCTCGACGAGATAGCCCCACAGGCCCTTCCGGCACTCCTCGACCTCGTCGGCGGGCAGCTTGGTCACCGAGAGGAAGCCGTCCACCAGCCGGCGGAACCTGTTCCTGTCCTCCGGCGGGATGCCGAGCAGCTTGCAGATCACCAGGATCGGGAGCGGAAAGGCGACGGCCTCGTTGAGGTCGACCGGATTGGGCCCGGCCTCCATCTCGTCCAGCAGCTGGTCCACGGTCGCCTGCGCATAGGGCCGCAGCCGCTCGATCCGGCGTGCCGTGAACGCCTTGGTCACCAGGCTGCGCATCCTGGTGTGGTCCGGCGGGTCGGCGTCGATCTCGGGGTCGACGAACAGCTCGTTGTCCGCGGAGATCCGCGCGACACCGGGCCTGGCGATGTTCTTGCTCAGCCGCTCGTCGGCGAAGAGCTTCCTGACATCCTTATAGCGCGTCACCATCACCGCCGTGTCACCGCTGGGCAGCCTGACCTCGACGAGAGCCTTGCTCCGCAGGCCACGCAGCCCCTCGGGCACCTCCATCGGCGGTGTCCACGCGAAGGGGTAGGGAATTGCGGTTTTCGTAGTCATTCGGCGACCTTTCTCCTCAAACCGGCCAGGAGGGCTGCCGCAGGCAGCATTCGGCGAAGGCCCATTCGTAACGGATGCTGGTGGAGAACTGCTCGACGATGAGCCGACGCTCCGCGGCCGAGCAGCTCTCGCCGGCCCGGTCGATCATGTCCAGGAACGCCTGCACGGCGTACCGGTAGTCCTCTCCCGGGTGGTAGACCTCGATCCACGGCAGATAGCGCGAGCCGGGCGTCGCGTTGAGCTTCAGGTTGTCCGACACCTCGGCGTTGAACCACACCATGGGCAGCAACGCGCCGATCCCGGCGTAGAACGAGCGCGCGGTGGCGGCCGCGAAGAACGAGGCGTGCGCGTGCGTGGCCGGATCCACCGGGATCTGCTCGCCGAGCTCCGGCAGGCCCAGCTCTCCGGCCAGCCCGGTGTAGGCCTGGCGCAGGCGGTCCTTGGCCTCGAGCGTGCCTGCCACGGACTGACCGAGCAGGAACGCGTCGGCGTCGTCCGGAGCCGCCGCGGCGCATCTGGCCAGCGCTCGGGCGTAGGCGGGCAGCAGGAAACCGGTGTCCTGCTGGACGAAATAGGCAAGGGCTTCGCCGGGCAGCGAGCCGTCGCGAAGGCCGGACCAGAACGGATGGTCCTGCACCTTCCGTAACACCGGGTCCCTGATCTCCTTGAGCTCTTCGTGCAGCATCGGCCTTCCCCTGTCGCGTCGTGAACTCCGCTCCGGAAGGTAGAGACCCGCCCTAGAAGCCCTCTGGAGTCCGGCACCAGGCGGTGCCAAGCCGTTCTCGAGCCCACTGCCGCAGATTTGTGGTTCCGAACGCCGATGTAAGGACGTCACATGGATCTTGGCTTGGCGGACAAGCGGGTACTGATCACCGGCGCCACGCGGGGCATCGGCCTGGCCACCGCCCGCGTCTTCGCCGCGGAACAGGCGCGGGTCGCCATCACGTATCACACCTCCGACGCCGCGGCCAAGCGCGTGGTGGAGGAGCTGGGCGGCGAGGACCGCGCGTGCGCCTTGCCGTACGACCTGGCCGATCCCGACTCCATCAGGCAGGCCGTGTCGGCCGTCGAGGAGCGCTGGGGCGGGGTCGACGTCGTCGTGGCCAACGCGCAGTCGTGGGTGTGGATCAATCCCGAGGACATCCCGCCCTATCAGGACTTCCCCATGGACCACTGGCTCGGGCTGTTCCGCGAGAACGTCGAAGGCCACCTGTGGACCGTCCGCCAGGCGCTGGGCGGCATGCGGGAGCGGGGATGGGGCCGAATCGTGCTGCTCTCCTCGGTCACCGCGACCCACGGGAATCCCGGTTCCGAGCTCTACAGCGCGGCCAAGGCGGCGCTGCACGGGTTCGTCCGCGGGCTGATGTGGACGCGCGACGGAGTGCTCGCGAACGTGGTCGCGCCCGGCGGCACGCTGACGGAGAGCCTGGAGGCAGTGGACCCCGTGCTCCTGGAGCGGGCCGTGCAGGAGACCCCGAGCGGGCGCCTGAGCACGGCGGACGACGTCGCGCGCCTCATCGTCTTCCTGTGCTCCGCGGCGAACGGCAACATCAACGGCGAAGTCGTGCACACCGCCGGCGGGCGCTGAGGGGCTGAACATGCACGTCACCAATCCGGTGCCGCCCATCGCGGCGGACAGTCTCCTGATCTTCCTGCTCCAGGTCGGGCTGCTCCTGCTGGTCGCCCTGGTGCTCGGCAGGCTCGCCACCCGGCTCGGCATGCCCGCCCTCGTGGGCGAACTGGGCACCGGCGTCCTGCTCGGCCCCTCCCTGCTGGGCCACATCGCGCCGGAGGTGTCGGAATGGTTGCTGCCCAGGGACGCCGCCCAGTTCCACATGCTCGACGCGGTCGGCCAGATCGGTGTCCTGCTGCTGGTCGGCATCACCGGCATGCACCTGGACCTCGACCTGATCAAACGCAAGGGCACGACAGCCGTCAGGGTCAGCGTCGCCGGGCTCGTGGTGCCGCTGCTCTGCGGCGTCGGGGTGGGGCTGCTGCTGCCCGGATCGCTCATGGCCGCGCAGGGCGACAGGACGGTCTTCGCCCTGTTCCTCGGCGTCGCGCTGTGCGTCAGCGCCATCCCGGTGATCGCCAAGACGCTGATGGACATGAACCTGCTCCACCGTGAGGTCGGCCAGCTCACCCTGGCCGCGGGCACGATCGACGACGTCTTCGGCTGGCTGATGTTGTCGGTGGTCTCCGCCATGGCGACCACCGGCCTGCGCGCGGGCAGCATCGTCCAGTCCCTGGTCGCTCTGGCGGTCTTCGTCCTGATCGTCGTCACGGTCGGGCGGACGGCCGTCGGGGTGCTCCTGCGGCCGGTCTCCAGGTCGCCGGGGCCGGCGGTGGCCGCCGTGGTGGTCCTGCTCCTGGGCGGCGCCGCCGCCACTCACGCCCTCGGGCTGGAGGCCGTCTTCGGCGCCTTCATCCTGGGCATTCTCATCGGCCAGGCGCCCGGCTTCGACCTGAGCCTCCTCGCGCCGCTGCGCACAGTCGTGCTGGCCGTGCTGGCCCCGATCTTCTTCGCCACGGCGGGGCTGCGCATGGATCTGACGGCGCTCGGCGACTCCGCGATCCTGCTGGCCGCGCTCCTGGTGGTGGTGATCGCGATCGCCGGCAAGTTCGTCGGCGCCTTCATCGGCGCGCTGAGCAGCCGTCTGTCGGGCTGGGAGGCTCTCGCGCTGGGGGCGGGGATGAACGCCAGGGGCGTGATCGAGGTGATCGTCGCGATGGTGGGCCTACGGCTCGGGGTGCTGAACACCGCGAGTTACACCATCCTCATCCTGGTCGCCGTCATCACGTCCCTGATGGCGCCGCCGCTGCTGCGCCTGGCGATGAACCGCGTGGCCGACCAGCCAGGGGAGCGCGAGCGCGCGCTTCGAACGGTCTCCTGAGAACATGGAACCGGCCCGGGGAGCGTGAGTGAGCACGCTCTCCGGGCCGTCTCTTTTCGGCACCGGCCTAACCGGGCGGGCGGCGCAGCACCAGGCAGCCGACGTTCCCGTCGTCGCCGGTGACGACGACCAGCGCCACCGCACCAGCCGCGACGGGATCGGTGCGCCAGGCCGCGAGCACGTCCGCCAGCTGCAGCGCGGCAGTGGCGCTGAAGCTCTCGCCCAGCAGGCCCGCCGTCCTGAGCTGCGCGGGCAGCGACCCGCCCAGGGCGCTGCGGACGCCGGCCTCCTCGGCCGCACCCAGCCCGCGCAGGGCCGACGCGCTCAAGGAGACCGTGGTGACCGCCGCGCCGGGCACGCCGCTGCGCTGCATAGCCCGGCCGATGCAGGTGGCCAGGCCCCGCCGTACGTCGGACATGCCCAGGGTGCCGACCTCGCAGGCGAGCACCTCGGCCAGCGGCGCGCGGCCCGCGGCGGCGGCGCCTTCGGCGGTCTCCATGACGAAGACCGCCGCCCCCTCCCCCACCGCGGCGTCCGGCGCCAGCGCGCCGGACAGGTGCCAGGCCCATGCGGACTGGGGACACAGCTCCTCCACCGCACCGACCAGCGCACGCTCGATGTGGCCCTGGATGATCGCGTTCCTGGCGTAGCTGACCGCGCCCAGGCCCGACACGCGGCCGTCGGCGATCGTGGCGTTCACGCCGCGGAGCGAGTTCCAGATGGCGATCTGGCTCGCGCAGAAGTTCATCACCGACGGCGGGAACAGCGTGGCCTGCACCAGGTAGGGCTTCTCACGCACCAGCGTCTCGCGGGAGAACTCGGAGGAGCTGCGGATGCTGCCGGTGCTGGTCCCGATCACCACGCCGGTTCGCGCGCGGTCCTCATCGCTCAGCGCGGTGTCCAGCGTCGCCAGCGCCCGGTTGCTCGCCACCAGAGCGAGCCGCGTGGTCCGGTCAAGGGTTCTGATCCCTTTTTTGCCCAGATAATCCTCGACCCTGAGATCGGGAATCACCGCCAGCGGGATGGGCGGAAACTCCCCTTCGGGAGGCTCCGCCTGCGCTGCCCCGTTCCGTGGCGCGGTGAGCGCCTCCAGGCCGATGCCCGAAGGCGAGACCACACCGCAACCGGTGATCACGAGTGGCGCCGACGTCGTCACGCGACCCTCCCCAGGATGGTGATCGCATTGTTCCCGCCGAAGGCGAAGCCGTGGTTCTGCACGATCCGCGGCGAGGCCGGCCGGCCCGTCCCGGGGACGCAGTCCACCCCGGGCCCCAGCGCCGGATCGATCTCCGTCACGTTGGCCGTGGGCGGCAGGAACCCGTCATGCAGCGCCATGCAGCAGATCAGCGCGCCGAAGCCGCTGGCGGCGCCCATCGTGTGGCCGATCATGGATTTGATCGAGCTGATCGGCGGCAGCCTGTCGCCGAATACCTCCCGCACCGCCTTCACCTCCGTGGCGTCGTTGGTCGGGGTTCCTGTGCCGTGCGCGCAGATGTAGTCGATCTCGTCAGCGCGTACCCCGGCGTTGCGGTGCGCGGCCCGGATGCATTCCGCGATGCTGGTGGGGTCGGGCGCCACCGGGTGCTTGGCATCGCAGTTGACGCCGTATCCGAGCACTTCCGCGTAGATGCGGGCGCCTCGGGCGAGAGCCCCCTCCAGCGGCTCGAGGAACAGCGCGACCCCGCCTTCCGCGGTCAGGATCCCCGAGCGGTGCGTGTCGAAGGGCCGGCACACCGACTCGGCCAGCGCTCCGAGCCGGTAGAAACCGGCGTGCTCCCAGCGGTTGACCGAGTCGGCCCCGCCGCTGATCATGAAGTCCGCCTCGCCGGTACGCACCAGGTCATAGGCATAACCAAGCGTGTAATTGCTCGCCGAGCAGGCCGTGGCGATGGTGTGGGCCTCCCCGGTGAGGGCGAGCTCGGCGTTGACCGCCGCGGCGATGCGATTGGCCGGCGCCCGGCGGGCGAGGACCGGGTCGATATCCTTGAGTCCTTCGTTGACCCACTGGCTCACCAGTTTCTCGATCACCACCGACTCGCCGAACGTCGTCCCGATCGCCGAGCCCGCACGCGCGGCCGAGACCTGCGCGGGGTCGATCTCAGCGTCGGTCAGCGCCAGCCGCGCGGCGGAGGCGGCGAGCAGGCTGCTGCTGCCCCACTCCTCGACGCGCAGCCTGCGCAGCACCTGACGGGGGTCGAAGTCGTGGACCTCACCGGCGTAGGTGTGCGGGAACCCGCTGGCGTCGAAACTCCGGATGGGCGACACGCCGTTCCGGCCCGCTCTGATGGCGTCCGCGAAGGCGCGGGCCCCGGTTCCGAGACTGCTCACCGCTCCGAGCCCGGTGACCACGACCCGGCGCGACGCCGTTTCAGGCATCGGTGTCCTCGTAACGGAGCACGAGCTCCACCACGGCCCCCAGGTTGACCATCTCGGGAAGGGCCTCGCTCGGGATGCGCACGCCCATGGACCGCTCGATGCTGGCGATGATGTCGATGGCCAGCAACGAGTCGGCGCCGTGCTGGTTGACGAAGTCGCTGGTGTACGTCAGCTCGTCAGGCTCGATCTCCAGGACGTCGACGAGGATGTCACGGATCTGCTGGAGCCGCTCAGCCTGGATCGCCACGTGGGACATCATGTTTCCTCTCGGTTTAGGCGGCGCCCTCGAGCGCCCGGTGGATCATTTCCGCGGCTTGCCGGTTGCCGTCATCGGTGAAGTGCACGATGTCCGCGAACGCGTCGCCCTCGAACAAGTCGGCGGACAGATTCAGGAAGGAGATCCCCAGATCGGCGCAGCCCTTGGCGAACAGGCGGGCGTAGGCGTCCCAGTTCTTCTCGATGGCGCTGTGCAGGATGCCGAACACGGGGGCGTCGAAGTCGAACCGTGCCTTCTCCTCGGGGCTGAGATCTCTCGTGCGCGAGGTCACGAACGGCTGCAGGCAGAACAGGATCCGGGTACGACCGCCCGTCGCCCGCGCGAGGAACGCGAGATGCTCGAGCCGCCTGCGGGCGGCCGCCTCCATCCGCGGCACGGCGTCGGCGAGGTCCCAGGCGGCGGGCTTGCCGCGCTTGCGGCGGCGGGACTCGAGATCGGGAACCGCCTCGCCGGCGGCGAGGGTGGCCAGGTCGAACAGCGGGATCTCGGCGAGCTCGGCGAAGGTGCGCTCGTAGGAGACGGCTCCGAACAGCCCGCCCGGGTCGAGCGAGCCCACGAGATTGACGAAGTCAGAGCCCCCGCCGATGATCACCACGGTGGACGCGGCGTGCAGGAACGGCGTGGCGGCGACCAGTTCCTGGAGCGAGACCGCCGCGCACAGGCCCAGGTTGAGCTGCCGGATCCCGGAGATGAAGGCCAGATGCGAAGCGGGCGAGTTGCGGTCGGAGGTCGCCGCGAGACCGACGGCCACCGAGTTGCCCAGCATGATCCCGCCACCGCCCGCGGCGAGCCACGAGGTGGTGTCCACCGTGCCGAACGGTGAGTCGGAGAGGCGGAACCCCTCCTCATCGGTGTTCAGCATGGGCGAGCGGTGGCCGGGAGGGAGGGTGAAGCCGAGAAAGGGATGCGGGTAGAGATCGATGCCGTGCCTTTCGAGCAGCATCCCGCCGCGGTGTCGCCGAGCGAATGACTCGTGCGCGAATTTCGGGGTGGATCTCATTGTTCGACAGTCACCGCAGACGGTTGAGGGCGGCTCGCGCCCGGCTCGACGAGGAGGCTTTCAAGAGCGTTCACGACCTGGGCCGGGGACGGCTGGCCGGACATCTCGGCCTGCAGCCGCCGCGCGGCGGCTCCGAAGTCCGGGTTCGCCAGCAACTCCGTGAGGTGCTCTCTGATGGCCTTCGGCTCCGCGTCCGGCGCCGGGAGCACCAGGCCGGCGCCGGTCTCGGCCAGCCGCCCGGAGTGGCGCTGGTGATCGGGCAGCCGCGGCAGGTGCAGCTGCGGCAGCCCGTGCGCCAGCCCGGTCAGCAGGGTGCCCGCGCCGCCGTGGGCCACGACGAAATCGCAGGCCGGCAGCAGGAGATCCAGCGGCGTTCCCTCGGTGACGTACACGCCGGGCGGCAGCTCGCCGAGCAGCGGCCGCTGCTCCGGCGTGACCGCGACCACCACCTCCACGTCGAGGTCGCCGATCGCCCTGGCCACCTCCCCCGCCAGGAAGAGCTCCGGAGCCACCCGGCTCGGCGTGGTGCCCCAGGTGACGCACACGCGCGGACGGCCGGACGGCTCGGGCAGCCCCGCGGGCAGACTGCCGGGACCGTTGTGCGGGAGATAGCGCATCGGCAGCCGGCGGGAGCCGACGGGAACCTGCAGCCCGGCGGGGCACGGGTCCACGGTCGCCACGCCGAACGGATCGACGGCGTCCAGCCCCAGCTTCGCGCTGAGCGGGGCGAGCGCGTCCGGAAGGAACCGTCCGACGACGCTCATCAGATCGGTGCCGAACAGGTGCCGCACGGCCGGGATGCCCAGCGCGGCGGCGGCCAGCGGTCCCGCGAAGGCGGTGGGCTCGAACACGATGAGGTTCGCGCGCCACCGCCCGGCCAGCGCGATGAGATCGTCCGCCATCGCCTCCGCCAGCTCGGCCAGCAGGCCGAAGACCCGCGGCCCGCCACCGGCCGGCCGCTGCGCCGACGGCGGCGGGAACACGATGTCGTGGAAGGTCGCCACCGCGTCCACGTCCCGGCCGACCGGCGCCGCCGGCAGGCCGGTACGCAGGATCGCGCCGGTGAGCTCCGGCTGGCTCGCCACCAGCACGTCATGCCCGGCGGCCCGGCAGGCCCACGCGAGCGGCACCATCGCGTACAGGTGGGACGGCCACGCCCAGGTCGTGAAGATTATCCGCATGCGCCCAGGGCACCACGGCGCGGTGGTCGATGCCTCGAGCAGTACTGGAGGCGCCCTCGACTCACCGCGGCACGGCGAGCTGGGTGACGGAGCGCAGCATGCTGCTCTTGAACGTGCGGACGAACCCCTCGGGGGTGCCGGTGTCGCGGGGAGAGTTGAGGTACGGCTTGAGCTTGCGCTCGACCTCCTGAACGCCCGGCTGGACGGCCATGTGCCGCGCCACGGCGTCGAGGTCGCCTTCGAACTCGATGAACCGGACCAGCAGGTTGTCCCTGATGAACACCGCCGTGGCCAGGATCCGCCCGGCCTGCTCGCCGTCGGCCCCCGGCACCACCGCCGACTTCGGCCGCTGGAAGCCGGAGAAGACCTCCGCGACCTGGTCCTCGTAGCCGCTCTTGATGTCATAGACGATCGCCGTGAAGGGCATCGTGTCCTCCCAAGGGAAATCCCGGTCTGTACGGCACGCAGCATGCACCGCCGTACTCGGATGAGACTCGAAGCCGCCCGCGACCCGAGCGAGGCTTGAGCCTGCCGTGGAACCCTCCGGCAAGCGCACCGATGCAGCCGGAGAAGGAGACCATTGATGACGACGCCTGACGAGAACGCCCCGGTCCTCATCGTCGGTGGCGGATACGCGGGCCTGGCCTCGGCACTGTTCCTGTCGGGGCACGGCGTGCGCCCGGTGCTGGTCGACAAGCAGTCGGGCGTGTCCATCCAGGGCCGCGCACGCGGGATCAACCAGCGGACCATGGAGCTCTACCGCCCCCTGGGCCTGGCCTCGCGCATCGCGGCGGCCGGCGCGCCCTTCGACAGCGAGTCGGGTGTCGTCCGCTGCGAGAGCCTGGCGAGCGAGTGGACCTGGCTGCTGGACGACGATTCGCCGCGGACCTTTCCCGAGCTGACCGCCGGCGAGTACGTCATGGCCGACCAGCGCAGCGTGGAGCCGATCCTGGTCGAGGCCGCTCGTGGCCTGGGAGCCGACATCCGGTTCAACACGCAGTGCCTGTCGGTCGAGGTGGACGCCGAGGGTGTCACGGCGGTGACCGAGGACCGGGTCAGCGGGCAGCGCCGCACCATTCGCTCGGACTATCTGGTGGCGGCCGACGGCTTCCGCGGCGCCATCAGGCGCCGGCTGGGCATCGACCACACGGGGCCCGGGGTCACCCAGAACTGGGTCACCTTCATCGTCGAGGCGGACCTGGCCGAGCTCCTGCCCCAGCGGGCCATGCTCTGGATCGTGGTCAACGCCGAGATCGGCTTCGGCTCGTTCCTCACCACCGCGGTCCCCGGCCAGTGGGCGATCAGCTTCACCTACGACCCCGCCAGGGAATCCGCCGCCGACTTCACCCCGGCGCGCTGCGAGAAGGTGGCCAGAACGGTCATCGGCCGGGACATCCCCGTCACGGTCCTGGACATCGCCTGCTGGGAGGAGGCCGTGGGGGTCGCGGACCGCTACCGCGACGGCCGGGTCTTCCTCGCCGGCGACTCCGCGCACGTCTGGTCGCCCGCGGGTGCGATGGGGGCGAACGCCGCCGTCCAGGACGCGCACAACCTGGCCTGGAAGCTCGCCGGGGTGCTCAACGGGTGGGCGGGAGAGAGCCTGCTCGACACCTACGAAGCCGAGCGCAGGCCGGTGGCGCGGACGCTGGCGGACATCACCGTACGGCGGCAGCAGGCCAGGTTCTCGGACCAGCCGTACGAGGACGACGTCGACGACCTGGTGTGCGCACTCGGCCAGCGCTACGGGCACGACTCGGTCTACGGCGACCAGGTGGTGCCACGAGCCGTTCCCGGCGCCCGCGCGCCGCACCTGTGGCTGCGTCACGAGGGCCGGCGGATCACGGTGCACGACCTGTTCCACGATGCGTTCGTGCTGCTCACGGGGGCTGACGGCGCCGGGTGGACGGAGGCGGCGGACAAGTGCGCCGCCTCCTCGGGCGTCCCCTTGCGGGCCTATCGCGTCGGCCGGGAGCTGGTCGATGTGGACGGCGCCTGGGAGGAGCGCTACGGCGTGGGCCGGGACGGCGCGGTGCTCGTGCGGCCCGACGGCTACGTGGCCTGGTGCGGGCCCTCGCCGGACCCGAACCCCGAGGCGACGCTCCGCGGCGTGCTCGGCCGGACTCTGGCGAAGACGTCATGAGCGGCATCTCCAAGGTCCTGATCGTCAACCGTGGCGAGATCGCGGTCCGGATCGTCAGAGCCTGCAAGGACCTGGGCCTGACCAGCATCGCCATCTACTCCGAGCAGGACCTGAACGCGCTCCACGTCAAGCTCGCCGACGAGGCCTACGCGCTCGGCGGGACCAGCCCGGCAGAGACGTACCTGGCCTTCGACAAGGTGCTTTCCGTCGCCGCCCGTTCCGGCGCGGACGCGGTCCATCCCGGCTACGGGTTCCTCGCCGAGAACGCCGACTTCGCCGAGGCCGTCCTCGAGGCGGGGCTCACCTGGATCGGCCCGCCGCCGGCCGCGATCAGGGCGCTGGGCGACAAGGTCGCCGCACGGCACATCGCGCAGAAGGTCGGCGCGCCGATGGTGGCCGGCACCGGCGAGCCGGTCGCCGGGGTGGAGGAGGTGCTGGCCTTCGCCGCCGAGCACGGGCTGCCGATCGCGATCAAGGCGGCGTACGGCGGAGGCGGCCGGGGACTGAAGGTCGCCTGCACGGCGGCGGAGATCCCGGAGGCGTACGAGTCGGCGGTACGCGAGGCGGTCGCCGCCTTCGGCCGCGGCGAATGCTTCGTGGAGCGGTACCTGGAGCGGCCACGCCACGTGGAGACCCAGTGCCTGGCCGACGCGTACGGACAGGTCGTGGTGGTGTCGACCAGGGACTGCTCGCTGCAGCGGCGTCACCAGAAGCTCGTCGAGGAGGCGCCGGCCCCGTTCCTGACCGCCGAGCAGCGTGAGCAGCTCCACACCAGCTCCAAGGCGATCCTGCGCGAGGCCGGCTACGTCGGCGCGGGCACCTGCGAGTTCCTCATCGGCCTGGACGGCGTTGTCTCCTTCCTCGAGGTCAACACCCGGCTGCAGGTCGAGCACCCGGTCACCGAGGAGGTGACGGGCATCGACCTGGTGCACGAGATGTTCCGCATCGCGCAGGGCGAGCCTCTCGGCTACGACGACCCGGAGCCGCGCGGCCACTCGATCGAGTTCCGCATCAACGCCGAGGACGCCGGGCGCGGATTCCTGCCCGCCCCTGGCACGATCGCGGACTTCCAGCCGCCGAGCGGGCCGGGCGTGCGGCTGGACTCCGGGTACACGTCAGGCCAGGACGTGCCGAGGGAGTTCGACTCGCTGATCGCCAAGCTGGTCGTGACCGGCAGTGATCGGGAACAGGCGCTGCGGCGTGCCCGGCGGGCGCTGGCCGAGTTCGAGATCGCGGGCCTGCCCACGCTCCTGCCCTTCCACCGCGCCGCGGTGGCGGAACCCGCCTTCACGGGCGAGCCGTTCGCCGTGCACACCCGGTGGATCGAGACCGAGTTCGCCACTCCCATCGAGCCGCACCCGCAGCCCGACGCCCCGGCGGAGGCCGCTCCGCGCGAGCGCGTCAGCGTCGAGGTGGACGGCCGCCGCCTCGAGGTCGTGCTGCCTCCCGCCCTGGTGAACGGCGCTCTGGCGAACGGCGGCGCGCCGGCGGCGGCCCCCCGCCGCGCCCCCGCCAAGGCGTCGAAGCTGGCCGCCGCCGACAGCGACGCGCTGGTCAGCTCGATGCAGGGGACCGTCGTCAAGGTCTTCGCGGCCGACGGCGACACCGTCGAGGAAGGCGAGACCATTCTGGTCATCGAGGCGATGAAGATGGAGCAGCCCGTCACCGCCCACAAACCAGGCGTGGTCGCCGGCCTGTCCGCGACCCCGGGAGAGAGCGTCTCGTCCGGCGCCGTGCTGTGCCGGATCACCCCTAGTACTCACGAGTAGGCCGCGACCCGCAACCCTAGGGGTTGTAGCAAAGAAGCTCAAAAATTAGCCTTCGAGTGGAATTGATGCCGGACGTCCGAATTCCGCCGGAATCAACGTTGATTCCCTCAACATGCCGTGCGCAGATTGAAGGGCACAATGAGCTTCCGCATACTCGGCCCGCTCGCGGTCATACACGAGGGCAGGGACATCACTCCCACAGCACCCAAGGTCCGCCAGGTACTGGCCTTTCTGCTGGTCCGCAAGGGCCAGATCGTGCAAATCAGTGAATTCATCGACGAGTTATGGGGAGATCATCCGCCCGAGAGCGCGATGACCACCCTGCAGACCTACATCTACAAACTCAGGAAAGAAGTCCTCGACCCGTCCGGCCTGGCCCGTTTGCACACGCAGCAGTGCGGTTATCTGCTGGAGGTTCCTGACGAAAGCGTCGATGTCGGCATCTTTGAAAAGGCGACGCGTGAGGGCCGTCTGACGCTGGAGAGCGGCGACGCGCAGCGCGCCGGCGAGCTGCTGTCCGAGGCGCTGGGCGTGTGGCGTGGCCAGGCACTCCTTGGTGTCACCACGGGGGAGATCCTCTCCGCCCATGTGACCCGCCTGGAGGAGAACCGGCTGCGGGCCCTGGAACTGCACATCGAGGCCGACATGCGCCTCGGCCGCTATCGCGAGCTCATCAGCGAGCTGAAGACGCTCGTGCACAGCTATCCCCTGCACGAGCGTTTCTACGGCGACCTCATGACGGCCCTGAACCGGTGCGGGCGCCGGTACGAGGCTCTGGAGGTCTATCGGCAGCTGCGCAAGGTGCTGATCGACGAGCTCGGGCTGGAACCGTCCGCCGCCCTGCAGCGCCTCCACCAGTCGCTGCTGAACACCGACGGCCCCAAACCGGCCGGGACCGCCCCGGCCCGGCCACAGGGCACCACCCAGCCGCCGGCCGCGCTGACCGTTCCCGCGCAGCTACCGCCCGACATATCCGATTTCACGGGACGCGTGGCGGAGCTCGCCCGCCTGGCCCAGGTCTTCGCCGCGCCTCAGCCCGGCAGCACCGCGGCCAGGACGATCTCGATCACCGGGATGGGCGGCGTGGGGAAGACGACCCTGGCGCTGCACGCCGCGCACCTGCATCGGGCCCAGTTCCCGGACGGCCAGCTCTTCACCGACCTCCACGGCGCCTCGGCCACCCCGGCGGCGCCGGGCGACGTGCTCGCCGGCTTCCTGCGCTCGGTAGGTGTGCCGGACCAGCAGATCCCGCCGACGCTCGAGGAGCGGAGCAACCTCTTCCGCACCTGGAGCAACAACCGGCGGATCCTGGTCGTCCTCGACAACGCCAGCGAGGCCGCCCAGGTGACGCCCCTGCTGCCCGCGACGCCCCACTGCGTCGTGATCGTCACCAGCCGCGAGGGCCTGCAGAGCATGCCGGGCGTGACCAACGTCGAGCTCGGCGTCATGAGCCTGTCAGAGGGCACGCAGCTGCTCAGCCGCATCATCGGGGCCGACCGGGTGGCCGCCGAGCCGGAGTACGCCGAGCAGATCGCCGAGCTCTGCGGGCGGCTGCCCCGGGCCCTGCGATGCGTCGGCTCCCGTCTCGCCGCCGCCAGGGTCTGGTCGCTGGAGAAGATGGCGGCGCTGCTGGAGTCGTCCCCTGCGCCCCTCGACCAGCTGCGGTTCGCCGAATTCGACGTACGCGCGGACTACGACCACGCCTATTTCCGGCTCGACCCGCACGACCGCAGCACGCTCCGCCTCCTCAGCCTGCTGCCCGCGCAGGACTTCACCGCCGTGACCGCCGCCGGCCTGCTCGGCAACGCCACCGACGCGGTGGAGGCCCGCCTGACCCGCCTCGCCGGCTGCCACCTGCTCGACGTCCGGGCGGACGACGCCGGCAGCATCCGCTACGGAATGCACAGACTCACCCGGCTCTACGCACGTGAACGGTTGAACCGCGAGTTTCTCCAACCCGAGGATTGAGGTCGTCTCATGTCACAGTCCCAGCCCGTCTTCCGCGTCCTGCTGCGCATGAACATCCACTCCGGCATGGAGGAGGAGTTCGAGCGGACGTGGTACCAGGTCGGCAAGGCCGTCACCGATCACCCCGCCAACCTCGGCCAGTGGCTCGCCAAGAGTGAGGAGGAGGAAGGCGTCTACTACATCATGAGCGACTGGGCCGACGAGCCGCGCTTCCGCGAGTTCGAGCACAGCCCCGGGCATCTCGAGCACCGCACCAAGCTCCACCCGTTCCGCTCCGGCGGGACGATGACGACCATGCAGGTCGTGTACGCGATGGGGGGAAAGCGCTGATGCCCACCGCACGCGCCAGGGTGCTGATCTACGCCGCCGCGCCGTCCGAGGAGCCGGGCGCCGTCGAGGCGGCCTACCACCAGATCAGCAGCGCCCTGTCGGGCACGCCCGGCCTGCTCGGCAACGAGCTGCTGCGTGCCGCCGACGACCCCGCGGCGTTCGTGGTCATGAGCGAGTGGGAGAGCCTCGCCGCGTTCCGCCGCTGGGAGGAGGGTGCGGGGCACCGCGACACGACGGCTCCGCTCCGCCGCCACCAGCGGGCGCCTGGCGGCAGGCCGTTCGGCATCTACGAGGTCACCGCGGCCTACTCCGCATAACAGGTCAGAAAAGGTGGCCGCACCGCGTACGTACGCGGTGCGGCCACCTTTTGTCCGCGGTCAGGCGGGCGAGCTTTCGAGCCGCGCTCGCTCCCCTTCTCCGGCCCCGCCGTGCGCGTCGGCCGCCAGGACGATCTCCCGGAGTTCCGCCCTGCCCGGCCCCCGCTCGACGGGGGGCGCGGCCTGGAGCTGCCGCAGGTTGTCCTCGGCCCGCAGGACGATCTCGGGATTGTTGATCACGGCCGCGGCGGGCCCGGTCAGGTTGATCCGGCGGCAGAAGGCCCGGGAGAGCTCCACGTCGGACAGCACCCCCGCGGCCACGCCCTCGGCGATGAGCCGCTGCCGCTCCATCTCGGCCCGATCGTGCTCGGGCACGTCCTGACCGGTGATCCGGTAGATGCGGGCCCGGTCCATCGCCGCCGACTCCCGATAGACGGCGTCGGCCTCGGCGGCGGTGGCGGCGTCGTACGCGAGCGCCATGGCCACCGGATCGCGGTCATGCGCGGCGACCGCCTCCGCGGCGGCGAAGGCATAAGTGAGCGCCATCGACGCCCCCCAGCCGTAGGCGGGATTGGTGGTGCACAGCGCGTCCCCGACGGGCAGCAGTCCCGTCACGACCGGCCGCCCGTCGGCGACGAACCGCCGGCGGACGTTGTGGTGCCCGCCCATGATCTGGACGCCGGCCAGCGGGGTGGCGTTGGCCGGGTCGATCCACGGCGCCAGCGCCGGGATGCTGCGCGCGGCGGCCTCCCAGGTCCACGTGTTGCGCAGCGGCTGCAGGTTCTCGCTGGGATGGACTTCGAGGCAGAGGCCGAACGTGTCGTGGTCGCCCGGGAAGCCGATGTACATGAGGCTTTCGAGCTCGCCCCGGACGAGCATGGCGTTCTTCGGCAGGGCGCAGCCGGGCGTGAAACGGTAATACCGGCTGAAGTAGACAGTCTGGCAGTCCTGGGTGTCGGTCTGGACGTGAACGCCGGCGGCGGCCAGCCAACGGGAGACGCGTGAGCGCCCGCCACCGCAGTCGAGCACCAGGTCCGCCGCCAGCTCGCGGCCGTCGGCCAGGCGGACCCCGGTGACCCGGGGCGGCCCCGGCTCTCCCGGCGCGAAGCGCAACCCGCCCACGACCTCGGGGCAGAGGAAGGTGATGCCGGGCTCGGCCTCGGCACAGCGCCGCAGCGCGAGCTCGAAGGCGGACCGGCGGGCCCACACGACGGTGAACTCCTCGTCGGAGGGCTCCCAGAGCTCCGGCGGGATGAACGTCTTGAAGACGTTGACCTCCTCGATGCCATCGGCCCTGAGCTGGTCGAGGACCTCGGGCGCGTGCGCCGCGAGCAGGGTGCGCGCCCGGGCGGAGAAGCCGTGCGGCAGGCGGAACTGCGGCACGCCACGGCGCTTCCACGCCAGGAAGGGGTCCAGCTCGGGGTTGGCGGGAGGCGGCGGGTCCCGCTCGATCAGCGTGACCGGATAGCCGTGCCGGACCAGGCCGATGGAGACCGCCAGGCCGGCGATGCCGCCCCCGAGGACGACGATGCGCGGTTTCACCGGTCACACCCGCCATTCGATGAGCTGGTCGTTGGGCAGGCGGGTCGCGGCGTTGGGCGGCACGGGCAGCACGCGGTCGTGGTCCGGGTGGCCGACGGTGATCACGCCGGCCAGGGCGAGGTCGTCCGGCAGGCCGGCCACTTCCGCCAGCTCGGCCAGCTCATCGGTGTAGACGGAGCTGAAGAAGCCGGTCGCGAGCCCCTCGTTGAGTGCGGCCAGCTGCAGCAGCATGAACAGCGCGCCGCAGTCGAACCACCAGAACGGCACGGGCCAGGGAATCTCGGTGTAGCCGGGCCTGACCTCCTCGGCGCCCCCGTAACGCTCGTGGTACGACTGCTCCCGCGTGCACAGGTAGATGTGCACCGGCGCCGACGCGATCCACCGGGGAAAGCCCAGGTCGACGTAGCGGCCCTCGGCGATGTCGGCGGCCTGCTGCCGGAGCTTGGGATCGGTGACGACGACGAGCCGGTGCCCCTGGCTGAAACCCGCGCTGGGCGCCCGCCGCAACGCCTGCAGGATGCGCTGCAACACCTCGTCGGCCACGGGCTGATCTTTGTAGCTGCGCATCATCTGGCGCTTGCGCAGCACGTCGGCGAAGTCCATCCTCAGATCTCCAGCTCTACGTTGTACTGCCTCATCCAGGTGTTGAACTGCAACGTCATCTCGATGTGCATCCTGCTGATCCACTCGTTGGCGCGATCGGACGGCTGCTCGACCGTCTGCCGGATCGCGTCGACGTCGAGCAGCGGCAGGGCCGGCGACGAGGGATCGTTGATCAGCTCGGTCAGCTCGCCGTGCAGCATCCGCGTGTAGGCCGGGTCCTGCGTGACCGGCCACGGGCTCTTCTTGCGGTCCAGCACGGAGCCGGGCACGAGATCGCGTACGGCGGCGCGCAGGATGCTCTTCTCCCTGCCGTCGAAGGTCTTGAAGCTCCACGGCGTGTTGTACATGTACTCGACCAGCCGGTGGTCGGCGTACGGCACCCGCAGCTCGAGACCGTGCGCCATGGACAGGCGGTCGTCGCGGTCGAGCAGCATGGGCAGCCAGCGGGTCAGGGTGACGTAGCCGACCGAGCGCATCTGCCGCTCCTCGGCGTCCCCTCCCTCCTGATGCGGCACCTCCGCCAGCGCCTGGCTGTAGCCGTCGGCGTAGAAGGTCTCCATGTCGAGCTTGCGCATCAGGCCCTGGTCGAACAGGCCCCTGCCCTGGCCGCGGGGCGAGCCCGGCTGGCGCAGCTCGTTGGCCGTCCAGGGGAAGGTGCCGGCCTTCAGCAGCTCGGGGACGTACATCCAGTTGTAGCCACCGAAGATCTCGTCGGCCACCTCCCCCGCCAGCGCCACCGTGGAATGCGTCTTGATCTCACGGGAGGTGAGGTAGTTGGAGGTGTCCATGTCGCCCAGCGTCGTCGGCATGTCCTGGGCCAGCAGCACCTCCAGCCGGGTCCGCGGGTCCATCAGGTCGCTCGTGTTCAGCATGATCCTGATGTGGTCGGAGCTGATGTGCCGCGCCATCTCGGCCGCGTAGGGCTCGTCCGGCGAGAACCGGACGTCGTCCGGCCGGAAGTTCTGGGCATATGCGTCGAACGTGGTCACGAACGTGCGCACCCGCTCGCCGTCGAGCTTCCACCGCCATTTGGCGGCGATCGCGGTGATGGCGCTGGAGTCCAGGCCGCCGGACAGCGCCGTGCACAGCGGGACGTCCGCCTCCAGCTCGCGCAGGACGATGTCCTCGAGCAGCTCGCGGACGTGGCCGATGGTCTCCTTGATGTCGTCGTCGTGCGGCCGTGCCTCCAGCGCCCAGTACGTCCGGTCCACCACGCCGTCGCGGCCGACGGTCAGCGAGTGACCCGGCAGCACGGCCTGCATGTCGCGGAAGACGGCCCGGCCCGGGGTCTTGGCGGTGGCGAAGAGCTCGCGCAGCCCGTCGAGCGTCACGGCGGGCCGTACCAGCGGGTTGGCCAGCAGCGCCTTGGGCTCGGAACCGAACAGGATCCCGCCCGGCAGCCTGGTGTAGAAGAGGGGCTTGACCCCGAGGCGGTCGCGGACCAGGAACAGCTCCTCCCTGCGCACATCCCAGATCGCGAAGGCGAAGATGCCCTCGAGGCGCTTGGCGCAGTCGCTCCCCCACTCGAGGTAGGAGCGGAGGACCACCTCGGTGTCGCTGCGCGTGCGGAACTCGTGCCCTCTGGCCCGCAGCTCCGTCCGCAGTTGCTTGAAGTTGTAGACCTCGCCGTTGTAGACGATCACGGCGACGGTGCTGCCGTCCTCCTCGACGGCGAGGGGCTGCGCACCACCGGCCACATCGATGATCGCCGTACGTGTGTGCCCGAGCCCGACATGGCCACGCAGCCACAGGCCCCGGTCGTCAACGCCTCGTTTGGCCAGCGCGTCCGTCATCGCCTGCAACGTCGCCCGCTCGGGCGTCAGGTCTCGTCCGAAGTCCGCCCAGCCGGCGATACCGCACATCCACATCTCCTTCGGTTGGTCCGCAAGGCTTCGCCCCAGGATGTGACCGCCGAGTCCAGCCGACCTCGACGACCACTCGACCGAGCATTCGACGGGGGCCTAGCCGGCCGTCTCCCGGATGCGGATCGACCGGGTCGGGCAGCCGCGGGCCGCGTGCCGTACGGCGTCGTGCAGTTCGGCGGACGGGTTCTGGTCGAGCACCTCGACCAGACCGTCCTCGTCCTGGTCGAAGACCTCGGGGACGCCGTAGACGCACAGGCTGGCCACCGCGCACGTGTCCTTCGTCGCGCTCACATGCATCGCACTCACCCGTTTCGGTAGGGAAGGTCTCACTGTGCGAAACGCGGTTCGCGAGCGGCTCGAGGACCTGTCTTCGAGTGAGGTTCCACGGCGCTGCGCCATGGTCTCGGTGACGTCAGAGCGCTATGGATGGAAGGAGGCCGGCCGATGACGCGCAGCGCACCCGGCTCCGTGCACGACATTCTCCGGCTCGGCAACGCATTCTGTGAGGCCCAGGCGCTGCTCACCGCAGTGGAGCTCAACCTGTTCACCGTGCTGTGCGACGGCCCGGCCACCGAACCCGACATCCGCCGCCTGCTGAACCTGCACGGCCGCGGGTTGCGTGACCTCCTCCGGCTGCTCGTCGCGCTCGGCCTGCTCAGGGAGGAGGACGGCCGCTACCGCAACGCGGACGTCGCGGAGCTCCACCTCGTCGAGGGCAGGCCCGGCTATGTCGGCGGCGCGCTCCTCGGCGCCAAGGCGAACCTCTATCCGCTCTGGGGCGAGCTGACCGAGACGCTGCGCAGCGGCCGGCCGCGATCGGCCGCCGACGGTTTCGCCGCCATGCTGAACGACCCCGCGGAGCTGCGGCGATACACCCGCATGATGGACGGCGCCCTGCAACCGCTCGTGCCGGGAATCCTCAAGGCCGTCGACTGGCCGGCCCACCGGACCGTCCTGGACGTCGGCGGGTGCCGGGGCGACCTGGTGGGGCAGCTCCTCCAGGCCCACCCGGGCCTGACCGGGCACGTGTTCGACCTGCCGCAGATGGAGCCGCTGTTCGACGAGCACATGGCCGAACTGGGCACGACCGGGCGGGCCCGGTTCCACTCCGGGGACTTCTTCGCCGACCCGCTGCCCCGTGCCGACGTGCTGATCCTCGGTCACATCCTGCACAACTGGTCACGTGAGCGCCGGGAGCAGTTGATGCGCGCCGCCTTCAAGGCCGTCAACCCCGGCGGCGTGCTCCTGGTGCACGACCGGATGATCGACGCCGCGCACCCGACCGTGGACAACCTGGTGACGAGCCTGGTGATGGCCCTGGTCACCGAGGAGGGCGAGGAGTACGCCATCGACGAGCTCGTCGAACTCGCCTCGTCCGCGGGCTTCGCCTCCGTGAGCCACCAGCCGCTCGACCACAACGAGACCCTGGTCGTCTGTCGGAGCGGCGAGCCGGGCCGGAGAGCGGCAGGGCGTCCAGCCCGTAACCAGCGGAGGCCCGAGGGAGCGCGACCATAAACACGCAGCGGCGAGCCGGGCCGGAGAGCGGAAGGGCGTCCAGCCCGTAACCAGCGGAGGCCCGAGGGAGCGCGACCATAAGCACGCGCTCAGGTCGTCCTTGAGCCTGGCTCGATCCCCCGAGCGGACGCTCGGAGCATGACATCCCCATCCTGGTCCAAACGTTCGTTCGTCACGCTCTTCATGAGCGACCTGTGGGAGCGCTTCGGCTTCTACGGCATGCTCGCCATCCTGGTCCTGTACTTCAGCGCACCCGCCGCCGACGGGGGCCTCGGGCTCGCGCCCACCGACTCCGCGGCGCTGGTCGGGGTCTACCTCGGCCTGACCTTCATGCTGTCCCTGCTCGGCGGCTGGGTGGGCGACCGGATCCTCGGCCCGCACGCCGCCACGCTGTACGGCGCCGTCATCGTGTCGGCCGGCTACTTCGTGCTCGCCGCACCCACGACCGCGGTGACCGGCATCGGCCTGCTGCTGGTGGCGATGGGCACGGCGATCTACAAGCCGAACCTCACCACCATGCTCAACCTGCACTACGAACGCGTACGCAGCGAGCGCGAGGCGGCGATCTCCGTCTTCTACGTGGGCATCCAGGTCAGCGCGCTGCTGGCCCCGCTGGTGACCGGCTACCTGGGCGAGCGGGTCGACTGGCACGCCGGCTTCGCCGCGACCGGGGTGACCTCCGTCATCTGCGCGCTGACCTACTGGCGCGGCAGCCGCCACTTCGACACCGCCGGCGCCCTCACCGTCAACCGGGTGAGCAGTCCGGAGCTGCGGCGATTCGGCGTGCGCGCGGCGATCCCCGCGGTCTTCCTGCTGGCGGCGGCGGTGGGCCTGGTGCCGCTCGGGCTGACCATCGCCATCTGCGGCCTGGGCATCATCGTGGTGCCGTTCGTGTCCTTCTGGCTGCTCCGCCGCCACCCCGACCTCACGGCGGCCGACCGGCGGCGCCTGACCGTCTTTCTGTGGCCGCTGTTCGGCTCGGCGCTGTTCTGGCTGGTCGCCGGGCAGGACGGCTCGATCCTGAATCTCTTCGCCCAGCAGTCCACCGACCGCGAGGTCTTCGGCTTCGTCCTGCCGGCCAGCTGGCTCCAGTCCGCGACGCCGCTGTTCATCCTGCTGGCCGCACCGCTGCTGGCGCGGTACTTCAAGCGCCACGGGCAGCACGTCAACGTGGCAGTGAAGTTCTCGGTGGGACTCGCCATCGTCGGGTTCAGCTTCCTGATCATGGCGGGCGCCGCCTGGCTGGCCGCGTCCGGCGAGAAGGTCTCACCCCTGTGGCTGGTCTCGGTCTACCTGCTGCACGCCCTCGGCGAGCTGATCATCGCGGCGGTCGGCATCAGCGCCGCCTTCGAGGTCGCTCCCCCGGCCTTCCGCGCCCGGATGATCGGTCTGTGGTGGCTGTTCTCCGCGCTGGGCGCCGGCCTGGCCAGCCAGGTGGTACGGGTGACCGCGGTCGTCCCCGACTCCCTCTATTACCTGGTCATCGCCGTGATCGTCACGGGTTTCGGTCTCGCGGTGGCCTACCGGCGTGACCGGATCGCGGCGGGCATCGTCCGGCCGGCCGAGACCGGCGAGCCGGCGGCCTCCACCGTCCTCCACTGAGTTCCGCACATTCCGCAACGCCGAAGGCCGGTGACGGTTGATCCGTCACCGGCCTTGGCCTTGCGGCAGGAGCTCAGCTCGCCTTGCGGGCGATCACGAGCGTGTCGTCGTCGCCGAGCAGGCGCACCTCGACCGACGTGAACCCGGCCGCCTCCGCGTGGCTCCGGAGCTCGCCCACGGTGTACTCCGACCCCCCGTCGGTCACCAGCAGCATGTCGAGGCTGATCACCAGGTTCTCGATCCGGCTGGACTTGCGGTCGAGCATGCGGTCGTAGACCACGAGCACGCCCCCGGGGTTGACGGACTTGTAGGCCTTCTCCACCAGGAACTTCCGCTGCTCAGCCGACCAGTCGTGCAGAACGTGCCCCATGACCACGATGTCGGCACTGGGCAACGGGTCGTTGAAGAAGCTGCCCCCGTGGAAGGTCACCTTGCCCGTCAGCCCCTGCGCGGCGGCGAGCTCCGCGGCGAACGGCGCCATCTGCGGCAGGTCGAACACCGCGCCGGCGAGGTGCGAATGCGCCTTGACGATCTGCGAGACCAGAGCGCCACGGCAACCGCCGACGTCCAGCACGGAGCTGTAGTCGCCCCAGCCCTCGTAGGCCTCGATCAGCTGCGGGCCGAGCGTGCGCGTCAGCGCATCCATCGAGTTGATGAACTGCCCCAGGATCTTCGGGTTCTCGACCACCTCGTCGAAGTGGCTGCCGGTCTGCGACTCTCCGGTGCGCAACGCCTCGGAGAGCCTGCCCCAGGCCGGATAGAGGTTGCGGTTGGACCTCTCGATGAACCCGCCGATGTAGGGCTCCGAGCCACGCACCAGATACTGGTCGGCGCCCGCGCTGTTGCGGTAGCGGCCGTCCTCGTGCTCCAGCAGGTTCAGCTCGACCAGCAGGTCGAGCCAGTCGGACAGGCCGCGGCCGTGCAGGCCGAGGCGCTCGCGGATCTCCTCGGCGGAGGCCTCGCCACCGTGCAACGCGGTGAACAGACCGAGTTCCACGGCGGTCAGCAGCGCTTTGGCGTCGCAGAAGGAGTTGGCCAGCCGGATGATCCCGGAAGGCTTGCTGGTGTCCACGGCTGTAGTCGTCACGTACGCATCTCCCTACGATTCTGGGTCGACATCGATCTTCCGCATGGACCATTTGGCGATCTTCAGCGACATCTCGATCGCCTCGGTCGCGTATCGCACCATTTCGGCCTGATAGGCGGCCACCGCGTCCGCCAGCGACACCTCGCCCCGCGCCACGGCCGCCAGGCCCCGGCTGAGGGCGCTCGCGTCGCGTAGCGCGGTGTTCGCCCCGACGCCGCCGGTCGGCGGCATCGTGTGCACGGCGTCCCCGAGGGGGATGACCTTCCCCTCGCCCCAGGGATCGACGGGCACCGTCGCCCTCAGCGTCAGCGGGTAGGTCTCGGCCGGTTCGGCGTGCGCGAACACGCCGCGCAGGTCCGGATGCCAGCCGGCGGTCCGCTCGAGCACCAGCTCGCGCAGCTCCTCGCCGGTCATCGCGAGGAACACGCTGTCGGGCAGGCCGAGCACGTCGCGGTGCACGCTGAAGACCGACATGTAGTAGTCCTCGGCCTGGTCGAACTCCACCCCCGGCCACAACCGCTCGGCCGCCTCGCGCGGCATGTCGCGGAAGACCATGGGCATCAGCGCGAGCCGGAGCCCGTTCGCCCCGGTGACGTTGACGAACCGGTCGCGCAGCACCTCCGGCAGGCCGGCCTTGATGGCGGCGGCCCTCGGCGTACGGGAGAGGATCGCGCGGACACCGAGGTCAAGGGGCCGGTAATCCGGCCGCAGCTGCTTGCGCACCTGTGAGTGGGCGCCGTCGGCCGCCACCAGCACGTCGCCCGTGACCGAGTGGCCGTCGGCGAAATGCGCCACGACCTCGTCGCCCACCTGCTCGAAAGCGGTGAACCGCTTGCCGAAGTGCACCACCCCGTCCAGGCCCGCGAGCAGCACGCGCCGCAGCGTCATGCGGTCGACCGCGTCGATCTTGTCGGGCGCGTCGCCGCGGGCGTCGCCGAACTCGGGGGCCCACTGCGGGTTCAGCTGCTCGTCGTAGGCGGCCAGGCCCTGCTCGTGCCGCAGGTTCGCGGTCGCGGCCAGCAGGTCCTGCGCGCGGCGAGGCAGGCAGTCCCGCAGCGCGCTCTCCCCTTCCGGGCTGATCCGCAGCCGGTAGCCCTGCATCCGGCCGCGGGGCGACGCGTCCCGTTCGTAGACGTGAACGTCCTCGACACCCGCCTGCTTCAGCCCCTGGGCGAGACAGAGCCCGCCGATGCCGCCGCCGATGATGATGATCCGTAGCGGCATCACAGCACCACGTCGGCGATCCGGTCGAGGTGGTCCGGATCGGCCGTGCAGGAAAGGATCAGCAGCTCGTCGCAGCCGTTGGCCGCGTAGGCGGCCGCCGCGTCCTTGAGCACGCTCTCGTCCGTGACGGCGCCCTTCGCGAGATGCTCGGCCATGGTGCCCATGTAGGCGTAGTAGCTGAGCATGTGCTCGGTGGCCCGCTCCTTGCCGTCGGGGCCGAGGGACACGTAGCAGTTGGTGCCCATTCTCGGCGTGCCCGTGCGGCCCTCCTCGTCCCAGAGCTCCTTGAATTTGGCCACCAGCTCGGGGAACTTGTGCGGCGGGCCGCCGGGCGAGATCCAGCCGATGCCGTACTTCGCCGCCCTGCGCAGGCCCGCGGGCGAGTGCCCGCCGGCCCAGATCGGGATGTCCCCGTTGACGGGACGGGGACCGACGCCCGGAACCGGGCCTTCGCCCTTCCAGACCTCCCTGAGCTCCTCGATCATCGCGTCCAGCCGCCTGCCGCGGGTGTGGTAGTCGGTCCCCGTCGCGACGTAGTCGTCCTCGCGCATTCCGGCGGAGACGCCGACGATGAGGCGGCCCCCGGACAGGCGGTCCAGGCTGGCGAGCTGCTTGGCCAGCTCAACGGCGCTCGGCCGGTAGGCGGCCAGCAGGATCGCCGTCACAAGCTTGATCCGCTCGGTCACGGCCGCCGCGGCGGAAAGCGTGACGATGCCGTCGTAGTTGTCGTAGACCATTCGATCGACCACCGTCAGGCTGCTGAATCCGAGGCGCTCGGCGCGGCGCGCGAACTCGATCAGCTGGCTGCCGTCAGCGCCGGGAATGGTAGTCGGAAGGCATACTCCGATATCCATGAACGCTCCTCTGTGCTTGCCTGGCTACCGGCGTGCACAAGTCTCCGAGCGGTCACTGGGGGCGCGGTCGAGCCTGGGTCGATACGCCTGTCCGGCGCGTTCGACGACGCGTCGAGTTCGCCTGGCTATTTTCGGCTTCCTAGCCGACCGTCGAAAGGTATGCCATGAAGCTGGGCGCGATCATCGAGTGGACGGACGACCTCGCCGTATTTCGCGATGTGGTTCGCCTCACCGACGAGCTCGGATATGACGTCATCGGGGTCGGGGACACTCCGGCCCGGGCCTACGAGTTGTTCGTGTCGCTCGCCGTGGCGGCGCAGGAGAGCAAGAACGCGACGCTGACGACCATGGTGACCACGCCGTTTCTGCGCCACCCGGTCGCCACCGCCACGGCGATCTCCACCCTGCACGAGCTGACGGGCGGCCGGGTCCATCTCTCCCTGGGCAACGGCGGCAGCACCAGGCGCGTCGTCGGCCGCTCCCCCGTGGGCTCGCCGCGGCAGCTGTTCGACTATCTACGGGCCGTACGGGAGATCCTCAACGGCGGGACGGCGGAGGTCGACGGCTTCACCACCGAGGCGCTCACCCGGGTGCATCCCATGCCGATCCACGTGGCCGCGGACTACCCGCAGAGCCTGCGCCTGGCGGGCGAGACGGCCGACGGTGTGATCACCACGGTCGGGATGTCGGCCGAGCACGTGGAGCGGAAGATCGCCATGATCCGGGCCGGCGCGGAGCAGGCCGGCCGCGACCCCGACGCGATCGAGATCTGGGGCTTCAGCTTCATGTCCGTCCGCGACACCCGCGAGGAGGCGATCTCCGAGATCGCCGCGGCGCTGGCCTCCGACGTCGCCCTGCGCCTGAAGGCCAAGCACATGCGCAAGCTCGTCCCCCCCGCCCTGCTGGGCGCGGTGGAGGAGATGGAGCGCCGCTACGACGTGTGGGACTTCGTGCACGGGGGCAAGAACGCGCGCCTGCTGGAGGAGCTGGGACTCACCGACTTCGCGCTCTCGCTCACCGGCGTGGCGGGGACCGTCCCGGAAGTGGCCGAGCAGCTGAAGGTGCTGGAGTCCGTGGGCGTCACGGGGATGCTCGCGGCGCTGCCCGTACTGGCCGACCCGGCGACGACGCTGCGGGGGCTCCGCAAGGCGGCCGACTCCCGCTGACGATTTCACGCAGAACCGGCCCCCACCCGGGAGGTGAGGGCCGGTTCTCGTGGTGTCTGCTCAGCCGACCGCGTCGAGCTCCTCCGCGGGCTGGCTCGAACGCAACCCCAGCCGGGGCTGGGTGACCAGGTACAGCCCGCCGACGGCGTTGGCCGGGTCGAGCGGCGACTGCTTGATCTCGTGGACCCGGTTGAGGTTGTTCAGCGGGTTGGGATCGCCGCTCTCGGCCCCCTGCAGGTGGGCCTGGACCAGCTTGTACGCCTGCTCCGCGTCGTTGAGGTCGGCGATTCCGGTGATGATGCGGTCGAACGCGGCCTGCACCTCCAGGTGATCCCGCTCGCCGGAGGTCAGCCGCTGCGCGTTGTAGAAGTGGTGCTCCTTGCCCCGGTAGCTCTCGTAGAACACCGAGACCAGCACGAGCAGCCGCTGGTAGGCGTGCTGGTAGACGTGGGAGTAGAAACGCCCCGCGTCCTCCTCCTCGACCTCCCCGCGCAGCACGCTGGACAGGCTCGCCGCGGCGAGCATCGCGCTGTAGGTGGCCAGGTGCACGCCGGTGGACAGCAGCGGGTCGAGGAAGCAGGCGGCGTCACCGGCCAGCAGGTAACCGGGACCGGCGAAGGTCTCGGTGACATAGGAGTAGTCCTGCTCGACCTTCATCCCGCCCACCTGCTCGGCGCCTTCCAGCATGGCCAGCACGGTCGGGCACTTGGCCAGCGCCTCGTCGTAGACCGCCTGGATGTCGCCGTTCAGCCGGTTGCGGCTGTCTCTGAACAGGTCGCGCCCGGTGACCAGGCCGACGCTCAACGTCCCGTCGTGCAGCGGAATGGCCCAGAACCAGCCGTCCTCGACGGAGCACACCGCGATGGCGCCCTTGGGCCCCTTGTCGAGCGGCTTGGCGTTCTTCCAGTACGTCCACGCCGCGACGTTCTTGAACACCTCGTGCATCCGGCGGCTCTTGAGATGCCGGGTGGCCAGGATGCCGCCGCGGCCCGAGGCGTCGATGACGTGGCCGAACTCGATGCGTCCCGTCCGGCTGGAGTCCTTGGTCTCGTACCAGGTGGCCGCGACCGCGCGGTCGCCGTCGAACTCGACGTCCCGCACGCTCACCCCCTCGTGCACCTCGACACCGAGCTCGCGGGCGTGATCGAGCAGCAGCTGGTCGAACTCACTGCGTACGACCTGCCACGCGTTGGGGGTCTCGTCGCCCATGTTGCTGAACTTCACCTCCCACTCCTCGGGGCCCCAGGCGAAGAAGGCGCCGCCCTTGGGCTGGAAGCCGTGGGCCTCCACCTTGTCCCAGACCCCCAGCAGTTCGAAGATCGGGCGGCAGGAGGGCAGGATCGACTCGCCGATGTGGTAGCGGGGGAAACGGTCGCGTTCCAGAAGGGTCACCTGGAAGCCCTCGCGGGCCAGTAATCCGGCCGCGGTCGAGCCGGCAGGGCCGCCCCCGATGATCAGAACCTGGGTTGATTCGCGCATGACTGGATCCTTCCGTCCTCGGGTTGAAGGTCGCTCGTACACCGGTCAAGGGCGACGACGCAGCAAGAAGCAGGCTGAGCCGCTGCCGGCGACCGGGGCAGCGAGCCGGCGGATCGTGAAAGTCTCCTCATACAGCTCCCGTTCCTCTCCCGGCCGGAGCCGGCCGGGATATCGCATGCGCGTCCATTTCCACCAGGGGATGTCGTTGTAGAAGCACCACATGAGGACGAGCCCGCCCGGGCGGGTCCACTCGGCCACGTGCGCCGCGACCGCCGCCCGTTTCGCGGGGGCCACGTCGTCGAGCGACCCGTAGTCCACGATCAGGTCGTACGGCCCGGCCACGCCGTCCACCTGTGGCGCGGTGAAGTCGGCCCGGACGAGGTCCACCTCCACGCCCGCGGCTCTGGCCGCGCTGCGTGCCTTGGCCAGCGCCGCGGGAGAGAAGTCCACCCCGGTGGTCTCGAACCCGTGCCGGGCCAGGAAGACCGTCTGCGTGCCGTCGCCGCAGCCGAGGTCCAGCGCGCGGCCGGGACCCGAGATCTCGCCGCCGGCCAGCAACTGCGCGAGTTCCGGTCGAGGCTCGCTGGTCTCCCAGGGCGCCCCGACGCGGTACATGAAGTCGTAACTCCTCCGACGGGCCATGCCACACCTCATCTCGTCCTGGCGCCGGTCAGCGGCGCGGCATCCGAAGCGACCGGCTCGTCCCAGTCGATCCGGTGGCGGTGCTGGTAACCGAAAGTCCGCTCCGGTCGCAGGACCGTTCTCAGCGCCAGGGGCAGGAGCATGCTCATCAGCCCGCCCGCCACCGGTCCGAGCAGCTTGCTGCCGTTGGTTCTCGAGGCCTGTGTGATGACCCGCTCGACCCTGGGGCGGCGCAGGCGCTCGTACGCGGCGAAGGCGCTCGAGGGGTCGGGCAGGTCGCGAAGGCAACGGGCCAGCTGGACCGCGCTCTCGATCGCCAGCGAGGCGCCCTGGCCCGAGCTGGGCGAGGGCGCGTGCACGGCGTCGCCGACGAGGACCATCCGGCCCCGGTGCCAGCGCGGCACGCTCGGCATGATCTCGACCGTGCCCAGGACGATCAGGCTGTCAGGGCCGGTGTGCCGGATCAGGTCGCGGGCGGGCACGTCGCCGGCGTAGACCTCGGCCAGGCGCCGCAGCCACTCGGCCGCCGGCACCTGGCGGGCCTGGGCGGCGGTCATCGGCTCCGCGTGGGGGAGGTTGGCGAACCATCCGGTCCTGCCGTCGGGCTGCAGCCAGTATCCGAGGAACGCCCGCCGGCCGAAGGCCATCCAGAGCTCGTCCGTATGGGCGGGGACGGCGTGGTCCGCCAGGCCGTCGAAGTTCAGCAGCGGAACGTGGCGCGGTCCGGGAGCGCCGGGGTCGATGAGGGTGCGCACCGTGGAGCGGATTCCGTCGGCGCCGATCAGGATGTCCCCGCTCGCGGTGCTGCCGTCGGCGAACCTGGCCGTGACGCCCGCCGGTGTCTCTTCGGCGCCGACGAGGCGCTTGCCGTACCTGATGCTGACGCCGTTCGCCGTGGCGTGGTCGTGCAGCGGGCCGTAGAGATCGCTGCGCCACATGGTCTGGCTGGCTTCGAGGCCCGGCAGGCCGGGCAGCTCGCCCAGCCGCTTCCCGCGGCCGTTCGCGACGACCATGCGCCTGGTCAGCTGGCCGACCTTGCGCACCGTGGCGTCCGCGCCGGTGATGCCCAGGGCGGCGAAGCCGTTCGGCGCGATCGTCAGCACGCTCCCGACCCCCTCGGCGGGGCCGGCGTACGCCTCGTAGACGGTCGCCTCGATGCCCGCCTTGCGCAGCGCCAGCGCCAGCACCGGACCGGCGATGCCGCCCCCGATGACCAGCGCGCTGCCTATTGCCATCGTCGAGCCTCCCGAACGCTTGGGTTGTGCCGGTGGCGAAACGCTAGGCGCCGGGGCTAGACGGCCGCTGGAGCCTGCCTTCGAGGCAGCTACGAGCGCGCCCGGTTAGAACCGGGGAGATCGGGTGGAGCGTCGGAATAGTTGGTGTCACATAGTTGGTGTTGACTATATAGGGCTGACTAGTGCATCCTGAGTAAGGAACCAAGGGAGTGTGGATGGGACAGTGATGAAGCAGCGCAAGGTGACCAACCCGCTGGCGTTGGCGGTGCTTGCAGAGCTGATGGTCGAGCCCATGCACCCCTATGAAATCGGACGGCGCCTCAAAGGACACGACACCGACCAATCCATCAAGTACAACCAGGGCTCGCTCTACATGGTCGTCAAGCAACTGACGAAGGCAGGCTTCATCGCTTCCCAGGAGACAGTGCGTGACACGTTGCGGCCCGAGCGCACCGTCTACGCCCTCACCGAGAAGGGCAGGCACGAGCTGTTCGACTGGCTGAGCGACCTGGTCGCCCAACCGGTCAACGACTATCCCCAGTTCGGGGTGGCCTTGTCGCTCATGAGCGTCCTGCCGCCCGCCGAGTCGGTCCGGCTGCTCACGCAGCGGCTGGAGCGCCTCAACAATCAAGCCGAACAGATCCGTAAGAGCAGGCACAGCGCCGGCAACGACGGGGTGCTGTGGGTGTTCTTGATCGACGACGACTTCCGGCTCGCCCTGCTGGAAGCCGAGCGTCAGTTCGTCGCTGAGCTCATCGAGTCATTCAAGCAGCCGGCCTACATGCGGGCATGGCAGGAAACCCTAGGGAGCCAGACATGACTTCAGTTCGGAAAGCGCTGGTCATCGGTGGCGGCGTCGCGGGGCCCGCGGCCGCCATGGCCTTACAGAAGGCCGGCATTGAAGCGGTGGTCTACGAGGCGTACGCCACCCCGGCCGACGACGTCGGCGTGTTCCTCACGGTTGCCACCAACGGCATCGACGCTCTGCGTACGATCGGCGCCGGCAAGGACATCTTGGCCGCCGGATTCCCCACTCCGAAGATCACCCTGCGCAACAGCGCCGGGAAGAACCTGGGCGGCACCAACACCGGCGCCCGTCTGCCGGACGGCACCACCAGCCACACCATCCGCCGTGCCGACCTCTACCGCATCCTGCAGAACGAGGCCGCCGAGCGGGGCATCCGCATCGAGGGTGGCAAGCGCCTGGTCGAGGCCGAGCAGACCGCCGACGGCGTGCGGGCGGTCTTCGCGGACGGCACCGAGGCCACCGGCGACATCATCATCGGCGCCGACGGCATCGACTCCACCGTACGAAAGATCATCGACCCCACGGCGCCCGCTCCGCACTACACGGGCCTGATCAACCTCGGCGGCTACACCGACGGAGTCGGAGTCGACACCGAATCGTGCAGCTACAGCATGATGTTCGGCAAGCGGGCCTTCTTCGGCTACGCCGTTCTGCCCAGCCGCGAGGTGTGGTGGTACGCGAGCCTTCCGCACCCCAACGAGCCCAAGAAGGGCGAGCTGGACGCCACCGACGGACCGGGCTGGCAGCGCAAGCTCATCAGCTACTTCCAGCACGACTCCGGCCCCGCGGTCGACCTCATCAAGGCCACCCGCAACCCCGAGAACCTGCGCGCCACGCCCACCCGTTCCGTGCCCAACCTGTCGACCTGGCACAACGACCGCATGGTCATCATCGGCGACGCCGCCCACGCCCCCACTCCCACCTCCGGGCAGGGCGCCTCGCTGTCCATCGAGGACGGCGTGGTCCTGGCCCAGTGCCTGCGCGACCTGCCCACCCCGAAGCAGGCGTTCGCCGCCTTCGAGAAGCTGCGCCGCCCGCGCGTCGAGCTCATCATCAAGGTGGCCAGCAGCATCAACAACAACAAGGCCCCCAGCCCCATGGGCGCGGCGATCAGGGACGCGTTCATGCCGATCGTCATGAAGCTGACGGCCAACAGCAAGTTCATGATGAAGCAGTACGACTACCACATCGAGTGGGACGAGGTCGTCAGGGCCGCTTAGGCCCATGAGAACGCCATGACGCCCGGCTGGTCCTCCCAGCCGGGCGTTCGTGTGCGCGCCGCCGATCGATCAGCTGACCACGGCCATCAAACCCTTGCGGGCCGGGGTGTAGATGGAGGACGGCATCACGATCGCGGTCAGGATGAGCCCGTCCCCGGCCAGCCAGCGTCCGGAGAAACCGGTCAGCCGGTGCCGGTTCAACAGCGGCCCGGGCACCTGCAGCCGCGCCTCGAACGTGCCACCGGGCCGGATGTCGACCACCACGTCGTGGAAGCCCAGCCACCGGCGCGCCAAGGGGAACCACGCCTTGTAGACCGACTCCTTGGTGCAGAACAGCAACCGGTCCCAGCAGACTTCGGGCCGCTGCTCGCGCAGCTCGCGCACCATCCGCTCCTCCTGGGGCAGCGCGATCGCCTCGAGCACGCCCAGCGGCAGCTGCTTGTTGGGCTCGGCGTCGATGCCGATGGCGGCCGCCTCCACCTGCGTGGCGACCACCACACCGCGGTAGCCCTTGCAGTGGGTGACGCTCCCGATGAGCCCCCGAGGCCACAGCGGCTCCCCGCTCTGTCCGGACAGGATCGGCGTCGGCTGCCGGCCGAGCATGCGGATGGCCCGCCTGGCGCAGATCCGGGCGGTGGTGAACTCCTTGCGCCGCTTGCCCACCGCCTTGCTGATCATCGCCTCCTCCTCCGGGAACAGCCTCCCTTCCAGCTCGTCCTCGGTGGTGTCGGAAGATACGACGTACGGGGGCAGGATGGACTCGATCATGCCGGTTCCTCCGCGGGGAGCACCGATCTGAGCACGGTGCCGGACCTGGTCCACTGGAGCCATTCGCGCGGGTAGCCGAGGGAGACCTCCTCGAAACGCACCCCGTCGCTCCAGCTGGTTCTCGGAATGTGCAAATGACCATAGACAGCGCACTGAACGGTGAAGCGGCGATGCCAGTCGTGGGTCCGCTCCGTTCCGCACCACATGGCGAACTCCGGATGGCGCAGCACCAGCGTGGGTTCGCGGATCAGCGGGTAGTGGCTGACCAGCACCGTCGGGATGTCGGGGGTCCGCTCGGCCAGCCTGCGCTCGGTCAGCTCCACCCGGGCGCCGCACCATGCGTCCCTGCTCGGATAGGGATCGCAGTGGAGATAGAACTCATCCGTGCACACGACACCGGCTTTCCTCGCCCAGTCCAGCGCGTCCTGCCGGGCGACCTCGGGCGGCCGGAAGCTGTAGTCGTACAGCAGGAAGAGCGGAGCGATGGTGGCGGGGCCGCCGGGGCCCGTCCAGACGGGGTAGGGATCCTCCGGGGTGACCACGCCGATGCGCCGGCACATCTCGACGAGATAGCGGTACCGCTCCTCGCCGCGGAGCTGCACGGGATCGCTGCCGAGCGTCCACAGCTCGTGGTTGCCCGGTGTCCAGACGACCGTGGCGAACCGTTCCTTGAGGAAGGTCAGCGCCCACTCGATGTCCGGGGTCAGCTCGGCGACGTCGCCGGCGACCACCAGCCAGTCGTCGTCGGACTGAGGCCGGAGAGACTCCATGACCTGGCGATTCCGGGGATGGGACACATGCAGGTCGCTTATCCCCCAAAGCCGTCCGGGGCGCCTCCTGGCTCTGATCATATTTTTACGATAAGGACCGCTATTTCCGGTCAAAAGTCCCGCAACCCATGTCTAGGGTCCGCGGCCCCTCACCAGGGGGATTAGGGGTTCCCGCGCCGAGCAGGTCGCAGGGGAAATAGCCACCCGAAGCCGGGCGAATAGCCGCATACCGCAGTCTGGGCATCGGTAGGGGGCCACATATTTCGGTCCCGACGAACGTTTGAACCAGAGGAGGGACTGCCATTGAACGGGATTACAAGGGCGGTCCGGCGCTACAGCGCTCCCACACCGATGTCGCTCCCCGACCGCCGATGGCCGGACAACACCATCACCTCCGCTCCACGCTGGTTGTCGACCGACCTGCGCGACGGCAACCAGTCGCTGGCCAGCCCCATGGACCCGGCGCGCAAGCGCAAGATGTTCGACCTCCTGGTGCGGATGGGCTACAAGGAGATCGAAGTCGGCTTCCCGGTGGCCAGCCAGGACGACCACGCGTTCGTCCGTCACCTCATCGAGCATGACCTGATCCCCGACGATGTGCGGATCTCCGTGCTCGTCCAGGCCCGGGACGACCTCATCAGGAGGACGACGGAGAGCCTGGCCGGTGCGCGGCGGGCCACGATCCACCTCTACAACGCCACCTCACCGATGTTCCGGCGGCTGGTCTTCGGCATGACCAGGGACGAGTGCAAGGACCTCGCCGTCCAGGGCACCCGTCTTCTGATGAAATATGCGGACAAGTGGCTGAGCGACTGCGACCTCGGCTACGAGTACTCGCCCGAGCTCTTCAACGACACCGAACCGGACTTCGCCCTCGAGGTCTGCGAGGCCGTCATGGACGTCTGGCAGCCGGGCCCCGGCCGGGAGACCATCGTCAACCTGCCCACCACGGTCGAGCGCACGACGCCGAACGTCTTCGCCGACCAGATCGAGTGGTTCAGCCGCAATCTGTCCAGGCGCGAGCACATCTGCCTGTCCGTCCACCCGCACAACGACCGTGGCACCGGGGTCGCCTCGGCCGAGCTGGCGCTGCTCGCGGGGGCTCAGCGCATCGAGGGC
Organism: Nonomuraea sp. B19D2; assembly: GCF_040137845.1. Classification (NCBI taxonomy): domain Bacteria; kingdom Bacillati; phylum Actinomycetota; class Actinomycetes; order Streptosporangiales; family Streptosporangiaceae; genus Nonomuraea; species Nonomuraea sp. B19D2. The sequence continues at coordinate 84,245 of NZ_JBEFAK010000037.1, forward strand.
TGCCTGTTCGGCAACGGGGAGCGGGCGGGCAACGTCGACCTGGTCACGCTCGGCATGAACCTGTTCAGCCACGGAGTCGACCCGGGCGTGGACTTCTCCGACATCGACGCCATCCGCCGCACGGTGGAAGAGTGCAACGGCATGGCCGTGCACCCACGCCATCCGTACGGCGGGGAGCTGGTCTACACCGCCTTCTCCGGCTCACACCAGGACGCCATCAACAAGGGCTTCGACGCGCTCCAGCGCGAGGCCGAGCGGGCCGGCGCGACCACCCGCGAGCTGCCCTGGGCCGTGCCGTACCTCCCGGTCGATCCCGCGGACGTCGGCCGCTCCTACGAGCCCGTGGTACGGATCAACAGCCAGTCGGGCAAGGGTGGCGTCGCCTACGTCATGCGGGCCCACTACGGGGTGCGCCTGCCCCGCCGGCTGCAGATCGAGTTCGCGCGGATCGTCCAGCAGCAGGCGGACGGCGAAGGCACGGAGATCGCTCCGAACCGGATACGAGAACTGTACGAGTGCCTGCCAGGGGGAGATCGGAAATGGACCTGATCGAGCGCGACGAAGCGCTCACTAGCTTGGAGGACCTGCTCGCGAACATACTCTCGGGCCGAGGATGTGTCGCCGTGGTCGGCGGTCCCGTCGCCACGGGCAAGAGCAGGCTGCTCGACACGTTCGCTCAGGGGACCGCCGAGCGCGGCGCGCTGTCCATCGCCGCGTCGGGCTCGCCCGTGGAGCAGGACCTGCCGCTGGGCGTGCTGGGCCAGCTCATCCACGAGGCGCCGCTGGTGGAGGCGGAACGCGCCAGGGCGATGGCCCTGCTGCGGGAGGGCGCGCAGCAGGACCTCGGCTCCGACCGCCTCGGCCAGCCCCACGCCCAGGTCGTGCACGCGCTCTGCACGGTGCTCATCGAGCTGTCCGAGCGCTACCCGCTGGTGATCGTGGTGGACGACGCCCACTACGCCGACCGCCTGTCCCTGCTCTGCCTGGCGTACCTGTCCCGGCGAGTGCGGCTCGCCCGGATCATGATGGTCCTCAGCCACTCCGACGCCGTGTGGGAGTCGGGTTCCGGCGCGTTCTCGTGCGCGCAGCTGTTCTCCGGGCCCCGCTGCCACACGATCCAGTTGCGCCCGCTCTCTCGCGCGGGCGTGCTGTCCCTGGTCGCCGCCCAGGTGGGGGCCGAGGAGGCCGAGCGGTACGCCGAGGACTGGCACACCTACAGCGCCGGCAACCCGCTGTTGCTGCGGGCCCTGCTGGAGGAGCGTTCGGAGGGCAGGCCCGTGCCCGGCTACAGGTACGGCCAGGCCGTGCTGGAGTGCCTGCACCGCGGCGAGGCCGAGTTGCTCGGCGTGGCGCGCGGGCTGGCCGTGCTCGGCCAGGCGGACTCCCTCGACCGGCTGCTCGGCATCGAGCGTACGCGGCTCGACAAGGCGCTGCGTTCCCTGGCCATGTCCGGTGTGCTCGGCTCGGGCCGCTTCCTGCACGAGGCGGCCCGGCTCGCGGTGCTGGCGGAGCTGGATCCGGCGGACAGCATGGACCTGCACCGCCGGGCCGCCGAGCTCCGCCACGACGACGGCGCCCCCACCGAGGTGATCGCCGATCACCTCCTCCACGCCGGCCCGCTCGATGCCGCCTGGGTCGTTCCCGTGCTCACCGACGCGGCGGCGAGCGCGCTGCGGGAAGGGCGCGTCAAGCCCGCCATCGAATACCTCCGGCTGGCCTGGCACACCGCCTGCGACGAGCGGGAGCGCACGCGGCTCGCCATTCTGCTCATGCGCGCCGAGTGGCGGATCAATCCCGCGGCGCCGGCCAGGCGCCTGACCGACCTGTTCGAGACGATGCAGCGTGGCTGGCTCGACGGGAGCGACGCGGTGGTGCTCGCCAAGGCACTGCTCTGGCACGGCAAGCTGGACGACGCCAAGGAGGTGTTCGACCATCTGGCCGAGTCCGATGCCGCCCACGGTCCGGAGACCACGATGGAGCTGGCCATCGCCGGCTCGTGGTTGCGCTCCACGTACCCGTCCATGAAGGTCCCGCTGGGCGAGGCGCAGCCGCGCACCACCCTGGCCCCGCTGGCGGCCATCCACCGGCTGGAGTCCACCGCCGCCCTCACCGAGGTGATCGTCAACGGTCCGCAGGCCGAGGCCATCGCGACCGCCGAGCGGATCCTGCGCGTGAGCCACCTCGACGAGATGTCGATGGACACGGTGGAGAGCGCGTTGCTCACGCTCACCTACGGCGGGCGCCCCGAGCAGGCCGCGCCCCTGTGCGAGCTCTTCCTCGGCGAGGCGTCGGCCAGACAGGCTCCGAGCCGGCTGGCCAGGTTGGCCGCGCTCCGGGCCGAGATCGCGATCCGCCAGGGTGACCTGCGTACGGCCGTGCACCAGGCGAGCGCCGGCCTGGAGCTCATGCCGGCCAGCGGCTGGGGCGTCACGGTCGGGGGCCCGCTCGCCAGCCTCGTCATCGCCCACACCGCGATGGGCCACTACGACACCGCCCACGACCTGCTCGACCAGCCCATGCTCGACGCCATGTTCGAGACCAGATACGGCCTCCACTACCTGTACGCCAGGGGCCGCTACAGCCTGGCCATCGGCGACGTCGCCTCGGCGCTCGACGACTTCCAGCGCTGCGGTGAGCTGATGGACAAGTGGAACCTGAACGCGCCGGACCTGTTCCCCTGGCGGACCGACGCCGCCGACGCCCTCCTGCGGCTGGGCAATCCGGAGCAGGCCAGGCACCTCATCGAGGAGCAGCTGGTCCGCTTCGGCTCCTCCTCGATGCGCATCCAGGGCATCTCGATGCGCCTGTTCGCCGCCACCAGCGAGATGCGGCACCGCCCCAACCTGCTCAGGAGGTCGGTCGACCTGCTGCAGTCCAGCGGCGACGACTACGAGCTGGCCCGGTCGCTGTTCGACCTGGCGGAGGCGTACGGCAAGCTCGGCGAGCGCAGGCGGGCCGGCATGATCCTGGTGCGGGCCAGGACGGTGGCGAACGAATGCGGCGCCGCGTTCGACACCGCGCTCCCGGCGGCGGAGGAGGCCGACACCCCCGCGGCGCGGGAGGCCGGCGGGGAGGTGACCGTGCTGAGCGAGGCGGAGCGGCGGGTCGCGGCGCTGGCGGCCGCCGGGCACACCAACCGGGAGATCGCCGGCCAGCTGTACCTCACCGTCAGCACGGTCGAGCAGCACCTGACCCGTACCTACCGCAAGCTCAACATCGGCGGCCGAAGCGATCTACCTGCGTCTCTTGCCTTCTAGTGGTCCGGTAGGGGTGCCCCTGCCCGGAACGCGTGTGTTCCTCTGGATTCTGCAGAACCTGACAACAGGTGAGGGGAACGCATGCTGGAGCGGGAAGACACCGGGATCATTGATTCGCCGTTGACCGACTTGCCGCGTGAGACGATGAGCGATCGCGTCACGGAGCTGGCCCTCCTCAAGGAGAACATCAGGAGCGGGCCGGATTCCGAGGCGACGGCGAGACAGCACGCCAAGGGCAAACTGACCGTACGCGAACGGCTGGAGGTGCTGCTCGACCCCGACTCGTTCGTGGAGGTCGAGGCCTTCCGCCGGCATCGGGCGACCGACTTCGGGATGCAGCACCGCCGCCCGCACACCGATGGTGTGGTGGCGGGCTGGGGACGCGTCCACGGCCGCCGGGTCATGGTTTTCGCGCACGACTTCCGCATGTTCGGCGGGGCACTCGGGGAGGCGCACGCAGCCAAGATCCACAAGGTGATGGACTTGGCCGAGGCCGCCGGGGTCCCGCTGATCAGCTTGAACGACGGCGCGGGCGCGCGCATCCAGGAGGGGGTGACGGCGCTCGCCGGTTACGGCGGCATCTTCCAGCGCAATGTGCGCATGTCCGGGGTGATCCCGCAGATCAGCGTGATGCTCGGGCCGTGCGCCGGCGGCGCCGCGTACTCCCCCGTGCTCACCGACTTCGTGTTCATGGTCAACGGCATCGCCCAGATGTTCATCACGGGCCCCGATGTCGTGAAGGCGGTGACCGGGGAGGAGATCAGCGCCGACTGCCTCGGCGGCGCGCGCGTGCACGGGACGGTCTCCGGGGTGGCGGGCTTCGTCTATCCCGACGAGATCTCGTGCCTGGAGGACGTGCGTTTCCTGCTGTCCATGCTGCCGTCCAACAACCAGGAACTGCCGCCGTCCACCGTCGCCACCGATCCGCCGGACCGGAGCAACGACAGCCTGCTCAATCTCGTCCCCTCCGAGCCGTCGATCCCGTACGACATGTCGGCCGTCATCGAGGAGATCGTCGACGACGGGGAGTTCTTCGAGTTCCACGCGGGCTGGGCGGGCAACATCATCTGCGGGCTGGCCAGGTTCGACGGCGAGGTGACCGGTATCGTCGCCAACCAGCCGCGTCACCTGGCCGGTGTCCTGGACATCAAGGCCTCGGAGAAGGGGGCCCGCTTCATCCAGCTCTGCGACGCGTTCAACATCCCGCTCGTCAGCCTGGTCGACGTGCCCGGCTTCCTGCCCGGCACCGACCAGGAACACGGGGGGATCATCCGCCACGGGGCCAAGCTGCTGTACGCGTACTGTGCGGCCACCGTGCCCCGGATCCAGCTGATCGTGCGCAAGGCGTACGGCGGCGCGTACATCGTGATGGACTCCCGCTCCATCGGAGCGGACCTCTCCTTCGCGTGGCCCACGAACGAGATCGCGGTCATGGGCGCGGAGGGCGCGGCCAACGTCATCTTCCGCAGGGAGATCGCCGCGGCGGCCGACCCGGCGGCGCAGCGGGCCAGGCGGGTCGAGGAGTACCGCAACGTCCTCATGCATCCGTACTACGCGGCCGAGCGCGGTCTCGTGGACGACATCATCGACCCGCGGGAGACCAGGGCGACCCTGATCCGAGCGCTCGCCCTGCTCCGGGCCAAGCATTCGGCGGGCCCGCAGCGCAAGCACGGAAACCCGCCGATGTGATGGAACTGCACATCGTGTCGGGACATCCGACGGACGAAGAGATCTGCGCGCTGGTCTGCGCGCTCACCACGTTGAGCACGGCTCAGGCCGCACGGCCTGAGCCGTCCCCCTCCACCAGGCGTCCGCGCCGGGAGTGGTACCGCTACCGCTCGCCCCGTTCCTGGGCCACCTGAAAAAGGTCGAGGCCCAAGGGAGATCCCTTGGGCCTCGACCGGTCAGAAGATCAACGTGAGCGCGAGACTGTTGGCGGCGAGCGCCACCATCGCGAGCGACGTACGCAGCAGATGCCAGCGCCGCCACACCGGCCGCGGATCCTCCCACCCCGGCGGGACGGCGTCCGGATCGGTCTGGTGCACCCGCTTGTTGATCGGCACGTTGCGCAGGTGCGAGACCCACGAGACGCCGGCCAGGCACACCGACGCGCAGATGACCAGCGCGAGGGCGACGCCTCCCGGCGCCCAGAAGGCCAGGACGATGTCCAGCAGCGTCGTGCCCAGCACGATGAGCGGCATGGTCGGATCCCAGTTCCGGCCGAGCAGCGTGTGCGTGTAGACGTAACGGTCCGGCGGCATCGCCGCCAGCGCCGGCACGGTGCTGACGGCCACCGCGAACAGCACGCCCGCCACCGTGCCGCTGCCGAGGAGCACCAGCACGGACAGGACGTTCAGCATGGTGAGCTCACCTCCAGACGGCGTCGGCGATCAGATCCGCCTGCCGCGGGTCCTGGACGCACGGGAACAGCAGCAGCTCGTCGCAGCCGGCGGCCTCGTAGCCGGCCACGAAGTCACGCAGCTGGTGCGCGTCGGTGAGCACGCTCCGCACCGCCATCTCGGCCTTCCACCCCATGAAGGAGTAGTAGTCCAGCAGGTGGTGCGCGGCCTGCTCGCGCCCGTCCGGCCCCAGCGACACGTAGGCGATCGCCATGAGGCGCGGCCGGTCGGCCCGGCCGGCCGCCTCCCATGCCTGCCTGACCCGGCCGACCAGCTCGCCATATGCGGACGCCGAGCTGCCCCCGGCGATCCAGCCGTCACCGAAGGCGGCCGCGCGCCGCATGGCCGCGGGCGAGTGGCCGCCCACGAACAGCGGCGGCCCGCCCTTCTCGGCGCGCGGCCCGGGGACCGGCTCGTCGCTCTCCCCGCTCCAGAACCCGCGCAGCTCGGCGAGCAGCTCGTCGAGCCGCCGGCCGCGCTCCGCATAAGGGGTACGGCACGCCTCGTAGTCGTCCTGCCGTCCGCCGGCGGCGGCGCCCACCACGAGCCGTCCGCCGGACAGCCGGTCCAGGCTCGCCAGCTGCTTGGCGAGCAGCGCCCGGTCACCTCGGTAGGCGGCGATCAGGATGGTGGTGGCCAGCCGGATCCGGCTCGTCGCGCCGGCCGCTCCGGCCAGCGCGATCAGGGGCTCGTAGCCGTCGTACATCAGCCGGTCGAGCGCCCCGAGTGACGAGAAACCGAGCTCTTCGGCCCTCCGGGCCCAGGTGAGAAGGTCGCTGCCGGCGATCCCCGACACCATCGTCGGCAGCCCGATGCCCAGCTCCATCATCGGCCCGCAGGATGCGTGTCCACGGAGAGCTGGACGATGCAGCGCATGAGCGCGTTGCGGAAGTACGCCTGGAACGCCTCCGGCGTCGAGGTGTCGCGCTGGTCGACGAGGTAGGGCGCCAGCTTCTCCTCGATCATGTGCACGCCTTTCTGCCCGGCCATGTGGGCGGCGACAGCCCGGAAGTCGCCCTCGTAGTGGATCACTCGGACCAGCACGCCGTCCTTGAGGAATACGGCCGTGCCGAGCAGCCGGCCGGCCTCGTCGCCGGTCGCGCCGCGCAGGATGGGAGTGTCCACCCGCTGGAAGTCGGCGAAGATCTCCGCGATCTCGTCGTCGAATCCGGGGCGGACGTTGTAGGTGATGGCGGCATAGGGCATCAGACGCCTCCGTCCACGTTGAGAGTGACCCCGGTGATGTACCGGGACACGTCGCTGGCCAGGAAGAGCACGGCCGCCGCCACCTCTTCGGGAGAGCCGAGACGGCCGAGCGCCGTCACCGCCTTGATGAGGTCGGCGACCGGGGGCGGCGGCCCGTCATCCGGCCCCTTCACGATCACGCCGGGCGCCACGGTGTTGACCCGCACGCCCCGGGTGCCGAGCTCCCTGGCCAGCGACCGGGTGAGTCCGGAGAGCGCGGTCTTGGAAGCGCAGTAGTGGGCGCTCTCCGGCCGCCCGCGCATGCCGGCCGAGGCCCCGATGTAGACGACGGAGCCGTGGTCGGCGAGCAGCCCGAGCGTGGCCCGGGTCACCAGGAAGCTGCTGGTGAGATTCGCCGTGATCACGCGGTCCCACTCCTGCTCGGTGAGCTCCGCGAAACGGGCGCGGCCGTCGACGCCGACGTTGTTCACGACCACGTCCAGACCGCCGAGCGCCTCCTGGCAGACGGCAGCGAGCGTGGCCGCGCCATCGGGCTCGGTCACGTCGGCCTGCACCACCCGGTGGCCGTCACCCAGTTCCTTCAGTTCACGGGCCAGGCCGTCGGCCGCCTCTCCCGGGCTGCGGTTACAGGCGACCACACGGGCTCCGGCCCGGGCGAACGCCAGTACGGTCGCCCGGCCGATCCCATGCGTGCCGCCGGTCACCAGGACCCGCTTGCCGGCCAGTTCAAGATCCACGATCAACCTCCGCTCAGGGCACGTCTTGGCCGATGCTGGGCCGTCGCGCTCGCGACGGGCTGGAACAGGGCTCGACCGGCCGCGTGAGCGCAGGCCGCGGGGCGTACGGTTCTCGAGCCGGCCTCGAGCAGTCCCTCCGGGCCCGGTGCGACTCTGTGGTAATGAGCCACACAGACAGGCAGGTCGCGCTCGTCAGCGGCGGCTCGCGCGGCATCGGCCGGGCGATCGTGCTGCGGCTGGCACGGGACGGATTCGATGTCAGCTTCTGCTACCACAGCGCCGAGGAGAGCGCGGCGGCGGTGGCCAAGGAGGCCAGGGAGTTCGGCGGCCAGGTGCTCCCGGTCCGCGCGGACGTCGCCAGCGGTCAGGCGATGCGTGACTGGGTCGACCGCGTGGAAGCCGAGCTCGGCCCGATCGACACGGTCGTGACGTCGGCCGGCATCACCAGGGACGGGCCGCTCATGCTCGTGGAGGAGGCCGACTGGGAGGCGGTGCTGCGGACCAACATCGGCGGTGTGCACCACCTGTGCCGCGCCGCGGTCTTCGGCATGATGAAGCGCCGGTCGGGCTGTTTGATCACCATGTCCTCCGTCGCCGGTGTGTACGGCAACGCGACGCAGACCACGTACTCGGCGTCGAAGGCGGCCATCATCGGTTTCACCCGGGCGCTGGCCAAGGAGATCGGCGGGCACGGGGTGCGCGCCAACGTGGTCGCGCCGGGTCTCATCACCACGGACATGACCGACCAGCTCAGCGAGCGGGCCACCAAGCGGCTGCTGGACGCGATCGCGCTGCGCCGGTTCGGCCACCCCGAAGAGGTGGCCGATCTCGTCGCGTTCCTGGCCTCCGACCGGGCCTCGTACATCACCGGCAGCGTCTTCGAGGTCCACGGCGGAATCGCGATCTGACGTCGCCCGCTGAGCCCGGCTCAGCGGGCGGGGGTGCGCAGCTCGGCGATGGCGGCGGCGTCCTTGTCGCCGTCACCGGCGCGGATCGCCGCGCCGAACCGCTCGGCCACGCCCGCCGTGACGGGCAGCTCCAGGTCGTGCGCGGCGGCACCGGCCACCGCCAGGCGCAGGTCCTTCTCCATCAGCGTGCTGCGGAACGCCGGCGGCTCGTAGCGGCGGGTCCGCATCAGCTCCGCGCGGAAGGCCAGCGCCGGCGAGCTGAACCCGCTCTTGGCGATGGTCGTGAAGAACAGGTCGCGGTCGACGCCGGCGCTGACGGCCAGCTGCGCCGCCTCGGCCAGCGCGGCGATCTGGTTGCCGAGGAGCAGGTTGAAGGAGAGTTTCAGCCCGCAGGCCGAGCCGGCCGGGCCGACGTGCACCATCTCCTGGGCGAGTGCCTCAAGGACCTCGCGGGCGCCGTCCACGTCCTCGCTCCGCCCGGCCGTGAAGATCCGCAGCTGGCCCGCCCTGGCCATCGGCGGGTTCCCGATCACGCACGCCTCGACGCGGCGGGCGCCGGTCCTGGCCAGCCGCTCGGACGCGTCCGCGGAGTAGGCCGGCGAAACGGTCGAGGTGTCCACCACGAGCGCGCCCGGACGTAGCCGCCCGGACAGCTCGCCGAACAGGACCTGCTCGACCGCCGCCTCGTCGCTGAGGCTGAGCAGGACGATCGAGGCGTCGCGGCCGGCCTCGCCGGCCGAGGCGGCGACGCGTGCTCCCGCCTCCGCCAGCGGCACGGTCTTGGCCGCCGTGCGGTTGTAGACCACCAGCGGGAATCCGGCCTCGCGCAGGCACAGCGCCATGCCGGCGCCCATGCCGCCAAGACCGATGAAGGCCAGCTCGTTCTCGCCGCTCACAGCAGTCACCTTTCGACGGTTCTGAAATCCCGCCGCCACTGTGCGGTCCGCGGCTCGAAATGGACTCGCGCCGCCCGATTCGAGCGGGATTCGACCGAGACCAGAACCATCGGGTCAACCATGGGGCATCAAAACGAGAGGAGCTCCGGGTGCATCGGACATTGATCGTCGCCCGCATGGAACCGGCCGAGGCTGACAACGTGGCTCAGATCTTCAGGGACTCTGACTCCACGGACCTGCCCCGGATGATCGGAGTGTCGCGACGCACGCTTTTCCGCTTCCACAACCTCTACTTCCACCTGGTGGAGGCGGATGACGACATCACGCCGAATCTCTACAAGGCGCGCAGCCACCCGCTCTATGACGACATCAACCAGCGGCTGGCGCAGCACATCCGGCCCTACGACCCGAACTGGCGCGAGCCGAAGGACGCCATGGCCAACCCCTTCTACGTCTGGGAGGCGAACGGTGAGTGACGCAGCGGAGAAGCTCGCCGTAGTGGCCAAGGTGCGCGCGGACGACGTGGCCGCCAACCGGCGCCGCGGAGGTGACATCCGGGTGGTGCTCAGCCCGAAGACGGTCGCCTCCACCTCCGGGTTCATGGGCACGCTGACGCTCGTCCCCGGCGAGTTCGTGGCCGAGCACTATCACCCGTACTCCGAGGAGTTCCTCTTCGTGGTGCGCGGCCGGCTCACCGCCAGGATCGGCACGCAGGTGCTGGACCTGGAGGCCGGCGAAGGGTTGATGGTGCCCAAGGGTGTGCCGCACCGGGTCTGGAACGACGGCGCGGAAGAGGTGTACGCGGTCTTCCACCTGAGCCCGCTGGCGCCGCGGCCCGAGCTCGGCCACGTCGACACCGAGCCGCTGCCGAACCCCGGGGCGGAGCACGCGGTACCTGATGTTGGAGGGCCGAACTGATGCGCACTGACAGGCGCGTCGTGATCACCGGGATCGGCGTGGTGGCCCCGGGCGGCATCGGAACGAAGGCGTTCTGGGATCTGCTGTCCGAGGGCCGCACCGCCACCCGTGCGATCTCGTTGTTCGACGCGTCCGGCTTCCGCTCCCGCGTCGCGGCCGAGGCCGACTTCGACCCGGCCGCGGAGGGGCTGAGCCCGGCGGAGATCCGCCGGATGGACCGGGCCGCGCAGTTCGGCGTGGTGTGCGCCAGGGAGGCGCTGGCCGACAGCGGCCTCGAAGGGGTGCCGCCGGAGCGCATCGGGGTCAGCATCGGCAGCGCCGTGGGGTGCACGATGGGCCTCGAAGAGGAGTACGTCGTGCTGAGCGACGGCGGCCGGCGCTGGCTGGTGGATCCCGACTATGTGGTGCGGCACCTGTACGGATACATGGCGCCGAGCACCATCGCGTGCGAGGTCGCCTGGGCGGCGGGCGCCGAGGGGCCGGTCTCCCTGATCTCCACGGGCTGCACGGCGGGGCTGGACTCGGTGGGCAACGGCGCCCAGCAGATCTGGACCGGCCGTGCCGACGTGGTGATCGCCGGCGCCACCGACGCACCCATCTCGCCCATCACCGCGGCCTGCTTCGACGCGATCAAGGCGACCTCGCCCAACAACGACGATCCGGCCCACGCGTCCCGTCCGTTCGACGCGCACCGGGACGGGTTCGTCCTCGGGGAGGGGGCCGCCGTCTTCGTCCTGGAGGAGCGGGAGGCGGCGGTGGCACGGGGTGCGCACATTTATGCCGAAATAGCGGGATTCGCCAGCCGCAGCAACGCGTACCACATGACGGGGCTCAAGCCGGACGGCCGTGAGATGGCCGAGGCGATCCGCAACGCCCTGGCCATGGGGCGGCTGGACGCCTCGGACATCGACTACATCAACGCGCACGGCTCGGGGACCAAGCAGAACGACAGGCACGAGACCGCGGCCTTCAAGCGCGCGCTCGGCCGGCGTGCGTATGAGGTGCCGGTCAGCTCCATCAAGTCCATGGTCGGCCACTCCCTCGGCGCCATCGGATCCATCGAGGTGGCCGCCTGCGCGCTGGCCATCGAGCACCAGGTGGTGCCGCCGACGGCGAACCTGCACACGCGGGACCCCGAGTGCGATCTCGATTACGTGCCGCTCACGGCGCGGGAGCACGCGATCGACGGAGTGCTCAGCGTCGGCAGCGGGTTCGGCGGTTTCCAGACCGCCATGGCCATCGTGAGGTCGGCATGAGCGAGACAACCAGCAGGCAGGCTGTCGTCACCGGACTCGGGATCGCGGCGCCGAACGGGCTCGGCATCGAGGAGTACTGGGCGGCCACGCTGGCGGGGCAGAGCGGCATCAGGGAGATCAGCCGCTTCGACGCCTCCGGCTACCCGGTCCGGCTGGCCGGGCAGGTGAGCGGCTTCACCGCCGGCGAGCACATCCCGAGCCGGCTCATCCCGCAGACGGACCACGGCACCCACCTCGGGCTGGCCGCGGCGGCCTGGGCGCTGCAGGACGCGGGCGCCGACCCCTCGGCCATCCCCGAGTACGACATGGCCGTGGTGACCGCCAGCTCCTCCGGCGGGACCGAGTTCGGCCAGCGGGAGATCGAGTTGCTGTGGTCCAAGGGGCCCTCCTGGGTCGGCGCCTACCAGTCGATCGCGTGGTTCTACGCGGCCACGACCGGCCAGATCTCCATCCGCCACGGGATGCGCGGACCCTGCGGGGTCATCTGCGCCGAGCAGGCGGGCGGGCTGGACGCGGCCGGCCAGGCACGCCAGCTGGTCAGGAACGGCACCCGGCTGGTGGTCACCGGCGGAACCGACGCCTCCCTGTGCCCCTACGGCGTGACCGCCCAGTACAGCAACGGGCGGCTCAGCGAGTCGACCGATCCCGGCACGGCGTACCTGCCCTTCGGGGTCGGCGCGTCCGGCTACGTGCCGGGCGAGGGCGGCGCGATGCTGATCGTCGAGAACGCCGAGGACGCGCGGGCCCGGGGCGCGCGGGTCTACGGGGAGATCGCCGGTTACGCCTCGACCTTCGATCCGCGTCCTGGCTCGGGCCGGGAGCCGGGCCTGCGTCGGGCCATGGAGCTGGCGCTCGCCGACGCCGGGCTGACCGGCGGCGACGTCGATGTGATCTTCGCGGACGCGGCCGGCGTGCCGGAGCTCGACCTGCAGGAGGCCGCGGCGATCCGCGCGGTGTTCGGCCCGGGCCGCCCGCCGGTCACGGCGCCGAAGACCATGACCGGGCGGCTCTACGCGGGCGGCGCGGCCCTCGACCTCGCGAGCGCCCTGCTGGCCATTCGCGACGGCGTCATCCCGCCCACGACCGGGGTGACCGAGCTGGTCCCTGGGTGCGACATCGACCTGGTCCGCGGGGCGCCACGCGAGGCGGACCTCGGCACCGCCATGGTCGTCGCCCGCGGCCACGGCGGATTCAACGCGGCAGTCATCGTCACGAACGAACGGAGCACCAGATGACCCAGACCACTCCTACTCCCTTCACCGTCGAGGACCTCAAAGTCACGATGATCGAGTGCGCCGGCGCCGCCGAGAACGTGAACCTCGGCGACGACATCTCCGAGGTGCCGTTCGTCGACCTCGGCTACGACTCGCTCGCGGTGCTGGAGGTTACGGCCAAGCTCCAGAACCACCTCGGCGTCGTGATCCCCGACGACGTGGTGGAGCAGCTGCCCACGCCCCGCGCCCTGGCCGACTACGTCAACGTTCGTCTGGCGAACTGAACGGAGGAAACCTGCCATGGCCGGACACACGGACAACGCCATCGTCATCGAGGCCCCCATGGACCTGGTCTGGGAGATGACCAACGACGTCGCCTCGTGGCCCCAGCTGTTCAGCGAGTACGCCGCCGCGGAGATCCTGGAGCGCGACGGCGAGACGATCACCTTCCGCCTCACCATGCACCCCGACGAGGACGGCACGGTGTGGAGCTGGGTCTCCCAGCGCACCCCCGACCCCGTCAAGCGGGAGGTGCGCGCGCACCGGGTCGAGACCGGCCCGTTCGAGTACATGAACATCTTCTGGGAGTACCGCGAGGTCCCTGAGGGTGTGCGGATGCGCTGGGTGCAGGACTTCCACATGAAGCCGCAGGCCCCGGCCGACGACGACGGGATGACCGCGTACCTGAACCACAACACCGCGATCCAGATGAACCGGATCAAGGGGCTGGTGGAGAAGGCAGCTGCGGCGGCCCCGCAGGGCGCGGGATGACCGGGGCGCTCCTCGCGCTGGCGCTGTTCGCGAACGGGGTCGCGACCGGCGTCATGCTCGGCAACGCGATCGGGCTGGCGGCCTTCGCCCTCCGCCTGCCGTACGCGGGGTATGTGAGTCTGATCAAGTTCTTGTGGCCGCGTTACGACCCGTTCCTGCCCATCATGAACGCGCTGGCGTTCGGGCTGGACGTCGCCCTGGCGGTGATGAGCTCCGGCAGGCGGGCGGACGCGGCGGGCCTGTTCTGGCTCGCCGCCGCACTGCTGGCCGTGCTCATGACGATTTCCCTGGTGAAGAACGTCCCGATCAACAAGTACGTGACCGCGCTGGACCCGGCGAGCCAACCGAACGACTGGCCGGAACGCGATCCGCGGGTCCGTTGGAAGAACTGGAACACCGCGCGAGTGGTGCTCTCGCTGGCCGCGCTGATCGCCAACCTCGTGGCGGCGGCGCTCCTCCTCTAGATGTCACAGGAGCCATGGAACGATGGAGCTCAATCTGACCGCAAAGAAGATCCTCGTGACCGGCGGTTCGCGGGGCATAGGGCGGGGCGTCGTGCTCGGCCTCGCCCGCGCGGGGGCCGACGTGGTGACGTGCTACCGCACGGAGGGCGAGGCCGTCACGAGCCTGGCCCGCGAACTCAAGGAGACCGGTGGCGACCACCACCTGGTCAGGGCGGACGTGAGCAACCCGGCGGACGTGGAAAACCTCGTCGAGCAGTGCCGCGCCGCGTACGGATCCCTTGACGTGGTCGTGCACAACGCGGGGGTCATCAGCCACGTGCCGTTCGCCGAGCTCCCGCTCGAGGAGTGGCAGCGCGTCGTGACCAACAACCTGGGCGGGCCGTACCTGGTCACGCAGCGGGCGCTGCCGCTGCTCAGCGAGGGTGCTTCGGTCATCTTCGTGGGCTCCAGGGTCGCCACGGTCGGCATCCCGCTGCGCGCCCACTACACGGCCACCAAGGCCGGCCTGGTCGGGCTCACCCGTTCCCTCGCCAAGGAGCTGGGCCCGCGGCAGATCCGGGTGAACGTGGTGGCGCCGGGGCCGATCCAGACCGAGGAGCCGACGCCGCCCGCCGTGCTCGAGCGCTACCAGAAGATGATCCCCCTCGGCCGGCTCGGGGACGTCGCGGACATAGCCGGAGTCGTCGCCTTCCTGTCCAGTGACCTGTCGCGGTTCGTGAACGGCGAGACGATCAACGTCGATGGAGGAATCTGATGTACGACGAGAACGTGCCGGTGCTGATCGTGGGCGCCGGCCCGGTCGGCCTGTCCACGGCGGTCTTCCTGGGCCGTCACGGGATCAGGACGCTGGTCGTCGAGAAGCGTGGCGAGACCTCCATGCTGCCTCGCGCGCCCGGCCTGCAGGCCCGCACCATGGAGATCTTCCGGGCGGCGGGGCTGGGCAAGGAGGTCCGGGCGCTGGAGATCGGTGATTCGCACCCGTTCTTCGAGGGCGGGATCCTGCGGGTCAACACCTTCTCCGAGATCGCCGACGCCGAGGTGCTCGAAGCTCCGTCGCTGGACGGCGTGGCCATCAGCCCGGAGCGGGTCATGGGCTGCGGCCAGGACCGCTACGAGGTGGTGCTGGCGGACAAGGCCCGCGAGTACGGCGGCCAGGTGCGCTTCGCGACCAGGCTGCGCGCGATCGAGCAGGACGACGACGGCGTGACCGCCCAGGTGGAGGACGTGGCGAGCGGAACGGTCACGACGGTCCGGGCGCAGTACCTCGTGGGTGCGGACGGCGCGAGCAGCTCGGTCCGCAACATCCTCGGCGTCTCCCGGACCGGCCTCGGCACCGTGTTCAACGCGCTCAGCATCTACTTCCGCGCGCCCGAGCTGGAGGAGATCCTGGCCGACCGGCCGTTCATCCTGTGTTACGCGACCGCGGGCGGGACGATGACCGGGCTGTCCCGGCTGCACGGGCGCGATCCCTGGCTGGCCGCCCCCATCTACCACCCGGACAAGGGCGAGTCACCGGCCGACTTCACCGATGAGCGCTGCGTGGAGATCGTTCGCACCGCGTCCGGCAAGCCGGACATGCACGTCGAGATCATGGCGAAGGTGCCGTGGGAGGGCGCGCAACTGGTGGCGGAGCGCTTCCGGGTCGGGCGGGTGTTCCTGGCCGGGGACGCCGCCCACGTGCACCCGCCCGCGGGCGGGTTCGGCGCCAACACGGGCATCCACGACGCGCACAACCTGGCCTGGAAACTGGCGGCCACGCTGCACGGCTGGGCGGGCCCCGAGCTGCTCGACACCTATCACGACGAGCGCCACGCGGTGGGCGCCGCCATGGCCCAGCAGGCCATGGTCAGGAACCGCATCAGGCACGGGTACGCCACGGAAGACGTCCGGAACGAGATGGTCGACGACATCATCATCACGCTCGGCTACCGCTACCGCTCCCAGGCGGTGGTGACCGAGACGCCGAGGCCGACGCTGACCGCGCCGCTGGAGCTGGCCGGCGAGCCGGGCACCCGGGCGCCGCACGTCTGGCTGGAGCGCGACGGCGAGCGGCTGTCCACCATCGACCTGTTCTGGGACTCGTACGTGTTGCTCACCGGCCCTGACGGCGGCGCCTGGCACGAGGCGGCGGCCAAGCTCGCCGAGCACGCTGACGTGCCGCTGTGTGCGGTACGGCTGGGCGCGGAGGGCGACTATGTCCCGCAGGACGACGACTGGGCCGCCACCTTCGGCATCGCCCGTGACGGCGCCGTCCTGGTCCGGCCGGACGCGTTCGTGGCCTGGCGGGGCGGCGGCGCGGCCGACGCGGAGCAGGTGCTGGCCGATGTCCTCGGCCGGGTCGCCGGCGGCCTCAGCGTGACGGCGGCGGCGCGCTGATGTCCATGCGGGCGGAACTGTCGGCGATCGCGCGGCCGCTGGTGGCCAAGGTCAAGGACCATCCGTTCTGGACGGGCCTGCGTGCGGGCACGCTGCCGCCGTCATCACTGTGGTACTTCGCCGAGCAGGACGCCCGCTATGTCGTTCCCACCTATGCGCGGGCGCTGGCCCAGTGCGCGGCGCTCGCCGAGCGGGACGAGCACGGCACTCTGCTCTGCTCAGCGGCGAGTGCCACGTTCGGCTCGCTGCCCAAGCTGGCCGCTGGACTGTCCGACCTGGCCGCGGGGCTTCCCGTGGCCGGTTCGGACAGCACCGCGGCCCGCCCGGTGATCCACGCCTACACGTCCTTCATGCTCGCCGCGCCCACGATCTCGTTCGCCGCCGGCATTGCCGGTCTGCTGCCGATGAGCTGGTTTCATCTCTTCGTCTCCGACGATCTGCGGGAGCGCTGCGAGCCCGGATCCCGCTATGCCTCGTGGGTCGCGCAGTATCCGCCCGGCGGGGACTACGAGGGCTACGTGAACGCCTACCTCGCCATGGTCGACGAGGTGGGCGTGCAGTGCTCGGAGGCCGACAGGAAGCGGCTCGTCGAGCAGTTTCTCATTGGCGCACGTTTTGAGTGGGCCTTCGCGGATGCCGCCTGGCGGCACCAGGAATGGGCCGTTCAGCCCTAATCGAGCGGCCGTCGAGCCGGTCGGTTCAGACTCGCTCCCACGTCCCTTCCTGGACCCAAGCAATACCTTCTTGGAGCAAAGCACATGGATAACACGTCGGAAATCGTGCGGAGGAGCCGTGGCCCCGCTGCCCACATTCTCTTACTCATCGCCGTCATGAGCGCGTTCGTCATGGCCGGTGCCCCCGCGCAGGCGGCAGCGTCGACGACGACCACCGCCGGCACCCGGTATTACGTCGATTGCGCCTCCGGGAACGACTCCGCCTCGGGCCTGTCCACGAGCACGGCGTGGCGGACCCTGGAGAAGGTCAACTCGATCGTCTTCAAGCCGGGCGACTCGATCCTGTTCCGCCGCGGGACCACCTGTCAGGGCGTGCTGAAGCCGCAGGGGTCCGGCACGGCCGACAGCCCCATCGTCGTCGGCGCCTACGGCACGGGAGCCCGTCCCGCCATCGTCGGCGGCGGGGCCCGCGCCGCCGTGTTCCTGTACAACGTGCAGGGCTGGGAGATCCGCGATCTCGACATCTCCAACCCGGCCACCCGGGACAGCAGCGCGCGCGCGGGCATCTACGTCCTGCTCGAGGACTTCGGCATCGGCAAGTACTACAAGATCAGCGGGGTGAAGGTCCACGACGTGCCCGGCTGTGACTGCCTGCAGCCCGAGCTCGAGAACAGCGGCGGCATCGTGTTCAAGGCCGCCGGCTCCAAGGTGGCCACCGGGTTCGACGGGATCGAGATCACGCGCAACATCGTCTCGGGCACGGACAACGTCGGCATCGGCATCGTCTCCCAGTGGTCCAAGCGGGCCCTGTATCCCGCGGGCACCAACACCTTCGTGCCGAACACCAAGGTGCGCGTCTCCTGGAACCTGGTCTCCGACCAGGGCGGCGACGGCATCCTGGTGATGAACGGTGTCGACTCGCTGACGGAATGGAACAAGGTCGACGGGTTCGGCCTGCGGGCGAGCGCCTCGCACGCCGGAGTCGTCGCGTTCAACTCCGACCGGCCGGTCATGCAGTACAACGAGGTCACGGGCGGCGCCGCCACACCGCCGTCGTTCGCGTTCAGCGTCGACGCCGGCAACTCCAACACCGTCTACCAGTACAACTTCAGCCACGACAACGACGGTCCGTTCATGCTGTTCTGCGCGTTCACCGGCTCGCACGCCGACGGCGCGGTCGTCCGCTACAACATCAGCCAGAACGACAAGGACCTGCTCCTCGGCACCTTCGAGATCCCCGTCGTCGCCAACGGCTGCGACGTCGGGATCCCGAACGTGAAGTTCTACAACAACGTGATCTACAGCCCGAACGCCAACGTCATCTCCGGCAGCCGCGGCGACCACACCCCCATCCAGTTCACCAACAACATCTTCTTCGGCCGCGCCGGAAACTCGGTCATCCACGACTCGGTCGGAATCTACGACAACAACCTCTACTACAACGTCGAAGTGCCGTCCCACCACACCAACCCCGTGACCGCGGACCCGAACTTCGTCAATCCGGGAAGCGGGACCGGCCTGGACAGCATCCTCGGATACCGGCTGCGTTGCGGTTCGCCCGCCATCGGCGCCGGCGTCGCCATCGCCGACAACGGCGGCCGCGACATCTTCGGCTCCCAGGTGCCTGCCAGCGGGCCGAACATCGGCGCCTACCAAGGGCCCTGTGTCAGCTGACCGTCCCCATGACAGCCCCCTCCCGCAGGGGGCTGTCCCCGTTTCTGGAGTGAGCTTCATGGTGCAGAGCCCACCTCGTCGAGCCAGCGCTCCGGCCGCCACCGGCCTGCGCTACTACGTGGATTCCCGTTCAGGCGACGATTCCGCCACCGGCCTGTCCTCACATGCGGCGTGGCGGACCCTGGAGCAGGTCAACTCGGTCGTCTTCAAACCGGGCGACTCGATCCTGTTCCGCCGCGGGAGCACCTATCAGGGCGTGCTGAAGCCGCAGGGGTCCGGCGCGGTCGGAAACCCCATCTTCATCGGCGCCTACGGCACCGGCGACCGCCCCGCCATCACCGGCGGCGGGGCCCGCGCCGCCGTGTTCCTGCACAACGTGGAAGGCTGGGAGATCCGCGAGCTCGACATCGCCAATCCCGGCCCCAGAGATGCGGCCGCGCGCGCGGGCATCTACGTTCTGCTGGAGGACTACGGCATCGGCCGGCATTACGTGGTCGACGATGTGGTGGTCCACGACGTGGCCGGCCCCGATGCGCTGAAGGCCGACCTCGAGAACAGCGGCGGCATCGTGTTCAAGGCCGCCGGCGCCAAGGTGGCCACCGGATTCGACGGGATCCAGGTCTCGCACAGCACCGTGTCCGACGTCGACAACATCGGCATCGGCACGCTGTCGCAGTGGAATCGCCATGAACTGTTCTCGGCCGGCACCAATCATTTCGTGCCCATCACCAATGTGCGGATCTTCCGCAACGAGCTCAGCGGGCTCGGCGGTGACGGGATCCTCGTGCAGAACGGCATGGACTCGCTGACGGAGCACAACAAGGTCGACGGATTCGGCCTGCGCACGGCGGAATCCCGTGCCGGAGTTCTCGCGTCCAACTCGATCCGCCCCATCGTGCAGTGCAACGAGATCACGGGCGGCGCCGCCACGCCGCCGTCCTTCGCGCTCAGCGTCGACTCGGGCAATTCCGACCTCGTCTACCAGTACAACTACAGCCACGACAACGAGGGCCCGTTCATTTTGTTCTGCGCGATCCCCGGCTCGCACACCGACGGCGCGACAGTCCGGTACAACATCAGCCAGAACGACAAGGACCTTCGCCTGGGGGATTTCGAGATCCCCGTCGTCGCCAACGGCTGCGCCAACGCGATCAGGAACGTGAAGTTCTACCACAACGTGATCCACAGCCCCGCCGCCGACGTCATCGTCGGCAGCCGCGGCGACCACACGCCGATCGCCTTCACCAACAACATCTTCTCCGGCCGGGCAGAAGGCTCGGCCATCAATGACGCGGTGGGCGTCTACGACCACAACCTCTACCACAACGTCGCCGTGCCGCCACACCACGCCAACCCCGTGGTCGCGGACCCGGAATTCGTCGATCCGGAAAACCTGCTCGGATTCCGGCTGAACGGCGATTCCCCGGCCATCGGCGCCGGTCTCGCCCTCCACGATGCGGGCGATCGCGACATCCACGGCGCCCCGATCCCCCGCGACACACCGCCGAACATCGGCGCCACCAGCTGAGTTGTCCAGCGTGGCGGCGTCCGCTCAAGGTGAGCCCTACGTAAGCATTCACCTCCAGCGCATTTCGGCTTCTGGTGATCGCGCTGTGTGATCGTCCTCAGGCATGCGTGAGTACGGCCGATCCTGGGATGGTCAGCCGGTTACCGGGTCGGGTGGCATCCAGAGGT